>NZ_JBEXXK010000019.1:0-185273 GCF_040630405.1 Streptomyces sp. NPDC005811 | reverse complement strand
TGAAAGCATCTAAGCGGGAAGCCTGCTTCGAGATGAGTATTCCCACCCACTTGATGGGGTAAGGCTCCCAGTAGACGACTGGGTTGATAGGCCGGATCTGGAAGCACAGTAATGTGTGGAGGTGACCGGTACTAATAGGCCGAGGGCTTGTCCTCAGTTGCTCGCGTCCACTGTGTTGGTTCTGAAACCACGAACGGCCCCGTATGGCCACATACGGTGCGGCTGAAACAGTTTCATAGTGTTTCGGTGGTCATAGCGTGAGGGAAACGCCCGGTTACATTCCGAACCCGGAAGCTAAGCCTCACAGCGCCGATGGTACTGCAGGGGGGACCCTGTGGGAGAGTAGGACACCGCCGAACAATCATTCCGGGAGACCCCCGCACCGTATGGTGCGGGGGTTTTCTGCGTTTAGGGTTCATTCCATGCGCTACGACCTGGTGATCTTCGACAACGATGGTGTCCTGGTGGACAGCGAACCCATCTCCAACCGGCTGCTGGCCTCCTATCTCACCGAGCTCGGGTACCCCACCAGCTACGAGGACTCCATCCGGGACTACATGGGATCGGCGATGCACCGGGTCCACGACCTGGTCGAGGCGCGGACGGGGGAGCGGCTGCCGGCCGAGTTCGACGACGTCTTCCACCGGAGGGTGTTCGCGGCCTTCGAACGGGAGCTGGAGGCCGTCGGCGGGGTCGTCGACGTACTGGAGAAGCTGGTTGCGGACGAGGTGCCGTACTGCGTGGCGTCTTCAGGGAGTCATGAGCGGATTCGGGTGGGGCATCGGACGACCGGGCTCGACCGGTGGTTCGACGAGGAGCGGATCTTCAGCTCGCAGGACGTGGGGAAGGGGAAGCCGGCGCCCGATCTGTTCCTGTACGCCGCCGAGCGGATGGGGGTGGCCCCGGGGCGGTGCGTGGTCGTGGAGGATTCCCCGCTCGGGGTCCAGGCGGCCGTGGCGGCCGGGATGGACGTGCTCGGGTTCACCGCGATGACGCCGGCCGCGAAGCTCGCCGGTGCCACGCAACTCTTCTCCGGCATGGGGGAGTTGACCGGGCTGCTGGCCTGACATTTGTCATGCCGAGTTGCTTACGTTCGTTTCTACTGGCGGACCCCTGCCTGCGGCGAAGCTGAGGGCATGACGAAGAAGACGAACGCCTTTGTGCCGCTCCTCCTGGACGTGGCGGTGCCGATCGGGTCGTACTACCTGTTCAAGAACGCGTTCGGGATGAGCACGTTCGCGGCGCTCGCCTGGAGCAGCGTCGGGCCCGCGGTCCGCACGGTGTGGAGCGTGGTCCAGGAGCGCAGGGTCAACGGGTTCGCCGGGCTGATCCTGCTGGTGAACGTCGTCGGGCTGCTGCTCAGCTTCGTCGCCGGCGACCCGCGGCTGATGCTCGCCAAGGACAGCGCGCTCAGCAGCACGGTCGGCATCGGGATCCTCGTGTCCGTGTGGCTGGGGAGGCCGATGATGACCGCGGGGCTCAAGCCGTTCCTGGTGAAGGGCAAGGCCGACCGTGAGGCCGCCTGGGAGCGGCTGCTGTCGGGCGGGTCGGAGCGCTCCGCGGCCTTCCTGCGGGCCGAGCGGGTCTACTCGGTGGTCTGGGGCGTCGTCCTGCTCGCGGAGTGCGTGGTGCGGGTCGTAGGGGCGTACACGGTGCCCGTGGACACGATGGTGTGGCTGGGGTCCGTGGTGATGGTGGTGGCGATCGGCACCGGGGTCGTGGTGAGCGGTGCGCTGGCGGCCGGGCCGATGGCGGGGATGCTCGGTGCGGAGGCCGGTGAGCGTGAGGTCGCGGGGCAGCAGGTGCCGGTTCTGGTCGGCGTGAAGTAAAGCTGAGGGAAATTCATCTTTGGCTGGATCTACCCACGAGTACGCCGGGGCCCTACGCTCGCCGCCATGACAGAAGTGCTGCGGCGCGGTAGGGCCTCTCTGGCGTTCAGTTTCTTTGCGCAGGGGGCCGCGTTCGCTCTGCTCGTGACCCGGATTCCGGCGATCCAGGACCGGTACGGTGTCTCGGACGGGCTGCTGCCGGTCTTCCTCGCCGCGGTGCCCGTGCTGGCCGGGGTCGGGAGCGTGACGACCGAGCAGCTGGTGAAGCGGATACCCGCCAGCCTGCTGCTGCGCTGGTCCCAGCCGGTGGTGCTGCTGGCGCTGGTCGGGGTGGGGTCGGGGGACGCGATGGCCGTCCTGGCGCTCTCGCTGGCCGTGTTCGGGCTCGCGGTGGGGGCGCTCGACGCGTCGATGAACATGCTGGGGGTGAGTCTCCAGCGGGCGTACGGGCGCAGCATCATGCTGAGCTTCCATGCGGCGTACAGCCTCGGCGGGATCGTGGGGGCCTCGCTCGCGTGGGTGGGGGCGCACTGGCACCTCGCGCTGTGGCTGTCGTATCTGCCGGTGGTGGTGGTGCTGATGCCGGCGGCGTTGGTGGCCAGTCGGTGGTACGTCGACGGGGGCGCCGGGGGCGTCGCGGACGGGGTCGGGGGCGTCGCGGAGGAGACGGGGCGGGACGGTGGGGGCCTCGTCTTCAAGCTGCTGCTGCCGCTGTGTCTGGTGATGTCCTTCGCGTACATCGGGGACTCGACCGTCTCCAACTGGAGTGCGAAGTATCTGCAGGACGTGCTGGGGAGCTCCGAGCAGCTCGCGACCGTGCCGTACAACGTGTACATGGTGACCACGCTGGTCGGGCGGACCATCGGGGACTTCGGGGTACGGCGGTTCGGGGCGGCGGCCGTGGTGCGGCTGGGGGCGCTGGTGGCGGCGGCCGGGTTCGCGGTGGTGGCGGTGGCGCCGGGGGCCTGGGTGGGGATGGGCGGGTTCACGCTGGTGGGGCTGGGGCTGTGTGTGCTGGTGCCGCAGACCTTCGCGGCGGCGGGGCGGTTGTTCCCCGGGGCGTCGGACGCGGCCATCGCCCGGCTGAACGTCTTCAACTACGTCGGGTTCCTGGTGGGGTCGCCGTTGGTTGGGGCGCTGGGGGACGCGTGGAGCTACCGGGGGGCGATGGTGGTGCCGATGGTGTTGGTGCTGGTGACGTTGGTGTACGCCAGGTCGTTCGTCGCTCAACCGGACCGATACGGTGGCGGGCATGAGCGGCCGCGCACAGCTGATGTGGGACGAGGCAGTAACGGGCTATGACTTCGGTCCGGAACATCCGATGGATCCGGTACGGCTGGAGCTGACCCGGAAGCTGGTGGGTGCCCTCGGGCTCGACCGGGAGCTGGCGGTCGTAGGGGCGAAGCCGGCCGGTGATTCGACGCTGCGGCTGGTGCACCGGGAGGACTACGTCGAGGCCGTGAAAGCGGCTTCGGCGGATCCCGGGGCCGCCGACCAGGGGTACGGGCTGGGGACGGTGGACGATCCGGCGTTCCTCGGGATGCACGAGGTGTCGTCGGTCATCGCCGGGTTGTCGGTAGGGGCGGCGGAGGCGGTGTGGCGGGGGGACGCGCTGCACGCGGTGAACTTCGCGGGTGGGCTGCATCATGCGATGCCTGGTGGTGCGTCGGGGTTCTGCATCTACAACGACGCGTCGCTGGCCATTGCGCGGTTGCTGGAGTTGGGGGCCGAGCGGGTCGCCTATGTCGATGTGGACGTGCATCACGGGGACGGGGTGCAGGCCGCGTTCTGGGAGGATCCGCGGGTGCTGACGATCTCGTTGCACGAGCATCCTCGGACGTTGTTCCCGCAGACCGGGTGGCCGGAGGAGATCGGGGCGGGGGCCGGGGAGGGGTCGGCGGTGAACGTGGCGCTGCCGGCGGGGACCGGGGACGCGGGGTGGTTGCGGGCGTTCCATGCGGTGGTGCCGGAGCTGATCGCTGACTTCCGGCCGGATGTGCTGGTGACGCAGCATGGGGCCGATACGCATTTCGAGGATCCGCTGGCCCATTTGGCGGTGTCGCTGGATGCGCAGCGGGCCGTGCAGGTGGCTTGTCATGAGTTGGCCCATGCGTACGCCGGGGGGAAGTGGGTCGCGTTGGGTGGGGGTGGTTACGCCGTGGTGGAGGTGGTGCCGCGGTCGTGGGCGCATCTGGTGGGGATCGTGGCGGGGAGGGAGGTGGCGCCGGAGACGGTGATTCCGGAGAGTTGGCGGGCGGAGGTGTTTGCTCGGACTCGGCAGTTGGCGCCGGTGCGGATGAGTGATGGGCGGTGGCCGGTGTCGTGGGGGGCGTGGGAGGCGGGGTACGACCCTGCGGATCGGTTGGATCAGGCGGTGCTGGCTGCGCGGCGGGCGGTTTTTCCGTTGCGGGGGTTGTTGGCGTAGGGGTCTGGCCCACCCGCCCGCCCGACTCGGTGGGTGGGGAAGTGGCCCTCCTCCGGGGCTCCGCCCCGGACCCCGGCGGGGACTGCGTCCCCTGCACCCCTGCGGGCCTGCCCACCCACCCACCCGCCCGCCCGACTCGGTGGGTGGGAGGTCACCCTCTCCGGGGCTCCGCCCCGGCTCCCCCGGCGGGGACTGCGTCCCCTGCACCCCTCGCGGGGCTCCGCCCCGGCTCCCGGCGGGGACTGCGTCCCCTGCACCCCTGCTGGGCTTCGCCCCTGCACCCCTGCTGGGCTCCGTCACCTGCACCCCTGCACCCCTGCACCCCCGCACCCCTCGCAAGGCTTCGCCCCTGGACCCCAAACCCCACCCCCCTTACGCCAACCGTGCTCACTTCCCCCCGTTCAGCGCCCGGGGAATTCGGCTTGCGGGAGTATCGGGAGGGTGTTCAGGGATGTGGGTGGGATGCGGGGTTATCTCTTGGGGGTGGGGCTCGCGGGGGTGGTGGGGACCGCTCGGGAGGTGAGTCTGCGGAGGTATCGGGGGTTCGCCGCTCGGGATCCCCGGGTGTTGATCGGGGTGTGTCCCGAAGGGGACTGGGGGGTGCGGGAGTTGGTTGCGTTGATGGCGGAGAAGTGTGGGGTTTCGGACGATCCGCTGTGTGTTTCAGGGCAGGATGTGATTGATCCCGAACGGACCGTCGCCGCGCTGGACGCCTTCGGGGAGCGGGTGGGGGCGGTTGCCCAGCGTGGTGGGAGCGTGCTGCTCGGGACCGGGCATCCGGACCGGCTGCTGGAGTTCTACGCCGGACTTGCGGACGCTTTGTCGGCGGTGGGATGTGTTGTCCTCACCCCCGCGCAGGGTCACTGTGTCGACATAACGACCCGGTTCGGTCTACGTACCTGCAATCTTGACTACGTCAGAGGGGTCGGGGTCGTGCGGGAGTGCAGTGGTGAACGCGCCGGTTGTGCGACCCCCGTGCACAGCCATTCCCCGCTGCCGGTTCGGGTGGCGCTCGAGGCGGCCGCCGCGGCGGGCGAGGGCCTGCCCGATCTTGTGATCGGGGACCATGGCTGGGTCTGCGGTGCAGGTCAGCTGGGGGTCGAGGCCATCGGGCTGGCCGATACGGATGACCCGGCGCTCTTCGTGGGGGAGGCGGAGGGGGTCGTATCCGTCGTCGTTCCACTTGATGACGGTGTCCGGTCCGATTACTACCTGCCGCTGACCCGCTACGTACTCAATCGAGCGTGTCTGTCACAGTAGGCCTGCGATGGGTGCACCTCTTCCCCACTCGCATCACCCGCCCCTACATTGGGGAGTGAGCACGCAACGACGAAGAGTCACCGGAAGGGGAAGCCGGTGGCCGTCGAGTGCGGAAGGTTCAGGTGTGTCATGGCTGCAGCAGGCGAAAGGCCTCTGAACGAGGTTCAGTTCCTTACCGTGGCGGAAGTCGCCTCGGTGATGCGAGTGTCCAAGATGACCGTGTACCGGCTGGTGCACAGTGGTCATCTGCCCGCGATCCGGGTGGGGCGGTCCTTCCGCGTCCCCGAGCAAGCGGTCCACGAGTACCTCCGCGAGAGTTATGTGGGGGTGGAAACCGCCTGACGGAACCCCTCCGGAGCCCTCGATTACGACCTCGGCGCTCGGGCGGGTAGGCTGTCCCCTCGTAGGTCGTATGGGCCCATGGCGCCCAAACACCGAGTGATGAGAAGTGAGCGAGGGTAGTCGTGGGCTCTGTTATCAAGAAGCGGCGCAAGCGGATGGCCAAGAAGAAGCACCGCAAGCTGCTCAAGCGCACGCGCGTTCAGCGTCGTAACAAGAAGTAAGGCCCGTCCTTCACTTCTTCGCGACGCGCGAGCCGCGGAAGCGTGGTGTGGCCCCCAGCCGGTTCTGCCGGCGGGGGCCACACGCATGTCCGGGTGGCGTGCGGTGGGCTGAATGGCGTGCGTATGGCTGGACGGGCGCCGATTCACGCCGTCACTTCGTGCATCGGTCGGTCATCGCAGCGCAACATCGACCCGATAGGTTGGCCCGCACACGGGGAACGCGGCAGGGTACGAGCAGTGCATCAGTGCGGACGAGAGGAAGGCGCTGGTCTTGGGGAAGGTCGTGCTCGTGACCGGAGTGGCCCGCCAGCTGGGGGGCCGGTTCGTCCGACGGATTCAGCGTGACCCGGATGTCGACCGGGTCGTCGGGGTGGACGCCGTGCGGCCCGAGCATCATCTGGGCGGTGCCGAGTTCGTCCAGGCCGACATCCGGCAGCCCACCATCGCGCGCGTGCTGGCCGAGAGCGGCGCCGACACCGTCGTCCATCTCGATGTGACGGCGACCGCGCTGGGCAGCGGCAGCCGGACGACGGTCAAGGAGACCAACGTCATCGGGACCATGCAGCTGCTCGGCGCCTGCCAGAAGTCGCCCACGGTGAAGCGGCTGGTGGTCAAGTCCAGTACCAATGTGTACGGGTCCGCGCCCCGGGATCCGGCGGTCTTCACCGAGACGACCTCCGCCAAGTCCCTGCCCAGCGGAGGGTTCGCCAAGGACACCGTCGAGGTCGAGGGGTATGTGCGCGGGTTCGCGCGGCGGCGGCCCGATGTGGCCGTGTGCGTGCTGCGGTTCGCGAACATCCTGGGGCCGGCCGCCGAGACCCCGCTCGCCTCGTACTTCGCGCTGCCCGTGCTGCCGACGGTGTTCGGCTACGACCCTCGGCTGCAGTTCGTGCACGAGGACGATGTGATCGAGGTGCTGCGGATCGCCTCGCACGAGCCGGCCCGCGGCACGCTCAACAGCGGGACCTTCAACATCGCCGGGGACGGCGTGCTGCTGCTGTCGCAGTGCTCGCGGCGGCTCGGGCGGCCCACCGTGCCGCTGCTGCTGCCGGCCGTCACCTGGGCGGGGTCGCTGGTGCGGACACTGGGGATGACGGACTTCTCGCCCGAGCAGATCCGGCTGCTGACCCATGGGCGGGTCGTGTCGACCACGCAGATGCGCGAGACGCTGGGGTTCGCTCCGCGGTACACGACGGCGGAGACGTTCGCGGACTTCGCGCGCAGTCAGGGGCCCGGGCTGCTGCCGCCCGAGGCCGTCGCGCGGGCCGTCGACCGGGTCGGTACGCTGCCGCCGCTCGCCCGCAGCGGCTCCGGCGGTGGCTCCGGCCCCGCCGTGGCCCACCCCCCGACGCCGAGCGCGAACTGAGGAGCGCATCAACGATGGCGGACGCCAAGGTCATTCCGTTCGACGACGACCGGACCCGCGGGGGCGCCTCTGCGCGGCCGTCGCGGCGCAGGGGTGTCGGGAGCCGGCGCAAGAACGGTGAGCCCGCACCGGTCCGTGAGCTTGCCGAGGCCGGTGAGATCGGCGAGGTCCAGCCCCTGCCCACCAGGGCTGTTGGGCAGGATGATGTTCCTGTGACGACGGATGCGCGGGACGAGGGGGGCCTGGAGCGGCGTATCGCGGGCGGGCTGTCCTTCCTGCGGCGGCGGCTCACGGGTGACTACGAGGTCGACGACTTCGGTTACGACGAGGAGCTCACCGACCAGGTCCTGATGTCGCTGCTGCGGCCGGTGTACGAGAAGTACTTCCGGGTCGAGGTCAAGGGCATCGAGAACATCCCGGCGGAGGGTGGGGCGCTGATCGTCGCCAACCACTCGGGGACGGTGCCGCTGGACGGTCTGATGATGCAGGTCGCCGTGCACGACAAGCATCCGGCGGGCCGTCATCTGCGGCTGCTCGCCGCCGATCTGGTGTTCGTGCTGCCGGTCGTCAACGAGCTGGCGCGCAAGCTCGGGCACACGCTCGCCTGCGCGGAGGACGCGGAGCGGCTGCTCGGGGCGGGAGAGCTGGTCGGGGTGATGCCGGAGGGCTTCAAGGGCATCGGGAAGCCGTTCAGCGAGCGCTACAAGCTCCAGCGGTTCGGCCGGGGCGGTTTCGTCTCGACGGCGCTGCGGCAGGGCGCGCCGATCATTCCCTGCTCGATCGTCGGGGCGGAGGAGATCTATCCGATGATCGGCAACGCGAAGACGCTGGCGCGGGTGCTCGGATTCCCGTACTTCCCGCTGACGCCGACCTTCCCGTGGCTCGGTCCGCTGGGGGCGGTGCCGCTGCCGACGAAGTGGACGATCCAGTTCGGGGAGCCGATCCCGACGGATGGCTATCCGCCGGAGGCGGCGGAGGACCCGATGCTGATGTTCAACCTGACCGACCAGGTACGGGAACAGATCCAGCACACGCTGTACAAGCTGCTGGTGCAGCGGAGGTCGGTGTTCTTCTAGGGGCTTCGGGGTGTACGGCGGTGGGGGCGGTCCTCTCTGAGGGCCGCCCCCACCGGTGTTGCTAGCTCGCGTCCTCGCTGTCGATGCCCAGGCCGGGGAGGAGGCCGGGGAGGAGGGGCGGGATGGTGACGTCGGGGGCGGTGGAGGGGGTGCTCGTCGACGGGGAGGTCGAGGTGCTGCCCTCCGGCTGGTCCAGGAGGCCGCCCGTGCTGCCGCCCAGGAGGCCGTCGTCGGTCGTGCCGGAGCCGGCCGACTTGCTGGGGCCGCTGCCCGTGCCCGTGCCGCCGGTCTGGGCGGTGTCGCCGGTGCCGGGGCTCGTGGAGTGCCCGGTGCCGGTCGAGGTGTCGGCGGACGACGAGCCGGAGCCCTGTCTGCCGGTGCCGCCCTGGGCGGGGGGACGGGGGAGCCGGGACTGCAGCGGGGCGACCTCTTCGTCTATGGCCTCGAAGACCGACGACACCTGCTGACTGACGTCGCCCAGCTGGACGGGCAGTCTCTCGCGCAGGGCGCCCCAGGCCTCACGGTGGGAGCGGGAGAACGAGTCCAGGGCCTGGATGGGGGCCAGGGAGTCCGGATCGCGCTCGAACGCCTCGTGGAGCAGTCGGTGGCCCTCGGCGGCGTCGTGCTGCATCCCGCTGAGGGCGCGGCGGATCTCGCTCAGTGATTCGTGGTCGAGGTGGCCGCCGCGGCCGCGCTCCATGAGGCGGCGGGCCTCACTGAGCCGGGTGGAGGCCTGGTCGAGGTACGTCCGGCCGCGTTCGTCGTCGCCGTCGGACAGGTAGTTCAGCTTGAAGTCCTCGATGCCGCGCTTGAGGCCGTAGAGCCCGTCACCGGGGAGGGCGTCGGAACTCGCGGCCGCCACCCCGCCGAAGGCCCCCGCGGCCACGCCCACGCTCAGGCCGCCCGCGGTGAGGCCCTTGGCGATCCGGCTGCGCGGCCGGAGCTTTCCCAGGGGGCTCGCCCGGTGTGCGCCGCCCTTGGCCCGGGAGGACCGTTGTTCGGGTACGGACCTGTCCGCCGCTTCGCCTCCTGCGGTGCCCGCTTGCAGCATGGCCTCCATCGCGGCGACCAACTGGGCCCGCTGGACGACCTTGACCTCGGGGTCGAGTTCCGGTTTGGGCAGCTCGGCGAGACTCGTCGCGAGGGCCAGGAGGCGGCCCCGCTCGGTCTGGTCCGCAGCGGCCGACGCCGGCGGTGATCCTTCGGTCTGCTCGGCCGCCGTGCTCTGGTCGGACTGCTCCTCCAGAGCCTGGGCGAAGGCGTTCGCCCGCCGGTGCGCCGATACGTTCGCGATCACTGGCGGCACCTCCTCTCGTCATGACGGTCGACTCCCCGGGGATCTCGAGGGTTGCACGGCCCGTTCTGCTTTCCCACGATCGAGTGATCGGGGTCGGCCGGGACGTGACCACAGGGAGCCTGTATCCCGCACAACGACTGGCGCGGCACTTGGGTTACGGACGGCGGATGAACGGATCGGGAAGGCAACGGACTTTCACTGAACGTGAGTTGGGGATCGCCGACAGTTGACGCACCGGGCCCGGCCGGGCTCAGCGGGCGTCGTCCGGCAGGAGCCGGGCGAGGGTGCGGACGGCGCGGTACTGGAGGGTCTTGATGGCACCCTCGTTCTTGCCCATCACCCGAGCGGTCTCGGCGACGGACAGGCCCTGCAGGAAGCGGAGGGTGACGCATTCCTGCTGCTGGGGGTTGAGCCGGCGTACGGCGTCCAGCAGGGCGGCGTTGGAGAGGGACTCCAGGACGGAGTCCTCGGGGGAGCGCTCGACCTCGTTGGCGTCGAGCATCTCGCCGGTGGTCACCTCCAGCCGGAAGCGGCTGGACTTGAAGTGGTCGGCGACGAGGTTGCGGGCGATGGTCACGAGCCAGGCGCCGAAGTCACGGCCCTGCCAGGTGAAGGTGCCGATCCGGCGCAGGGCGCGCAGGAACGTCTCACTGGTGAGGTCCTCGGCGGTCGCCTTGCCGCCGACGCGGTAGTAGATGTAGCGGTAGACGGTGTCGCTGTACTGGTCGTACAGGCGCCCGAACGCGTCGGCCTCGCCGGCCTGGGCGCGTTCGACGAGGTCCATCATCCGGGCGCTGTCGCTGTCGGCCGCGGGACGGCGGGCCGAAGGGGTCGCGCCGTTGGCCGAGCGTCCTCGTCTGCCGACCGCGGCACTGCTTTCCGCCAGGGCGTAGCAGGGGCCCGCGGGTCCCGCGGGGACTGCGGTGGCGAGGGCGGGGACGCCGTACGCGGTGGGGACGCGCAGCGACTCTTTGATCGTGGCGACTGTTGCGCGCAGCGTAGCCAGGCCCGAGGCGTCAACCCCGACGTGTGGGTACACGGGACTCCCAGAGGCAGAGCTTCCATCACGTGCAGTGCGGGACCTTTCACCCGTCGTAGCGACAGGGGGGTACCGGTTTGCGTCTGAGGAGAATAACGCTTCGTGCAGGCGCTGCTACACCGAGTTGCTCAAAACTTCGATTACGTCGCTTCTGTGCCCGATTGGTGTGCGATCAAGTTTCACAGGGTGAGCGCTTATTGATCGGAAAGGCTTGAGTTTCCGGTCGGTCGGGCGCGTGTTGTGGCTGTGCGCGGACAACGCGAATAGACGGCCGCACCGGGGGGTACGACCGTCTGTTCAGCGTGGGTCCGTCGGGGGGCCGTCGGGGGTCAGCGACGCCGTTTGTGCAGGGCGATCGCCGCCGCCGTGCCGCCCGCGACCGCGCCCACCCCGGCCGCCGCCGGGATGCCGACCTTCGCCGCCTTGCGGCCCGTGCGGTAGTCGCGCAGGCGCCAGTCGAGGCCCCGGGCGTGTTTGCGGAGCTTGGAGTCGGGGTTGATCGCGTAGGGGTGGCCGACCAGGGAGAGCATCGGGATGTCGTTGTGGGAGTCGCTGTAGGCGGCGCAGCGCGAGAGGTCGAGGCCCTCCGCCGCGGCCAGGGCGCGGACCGCCTCCGCCTTGGCGGGGCCGTGCAGCGGCTCGCCGACGAGCTTGCCCGTGTAGACGCCGTCGACCGACTCGGCGACCGTGCCGAGGGCGCCGGTGAGGCCGAGGCGGCGGGCGATCACCGTGGCGATCTCCACCGGGGCGGCTGTGACCAACCACACCTTCTGACCGGCGTCCAGGTGGGCCTGGGCGAGGGCCCGGGTGCCCGGCCAGATGCGCTCGGCCATGTACTCGTCGTAGATCTCCTCGCCGATCGACATCAGCTCGGCGACGCGGTGGCCCTTGACGATCGACAGGGCCGAGTCGCGGGCGTCCTGCATGTGCTCGGGGTCCTCGACGCCGGCCAGCCGGAACCACGCCTGCTGCCAGGCGAACCGGGCCAGGTCGCGGGTCTCGAAGAATTTGCGTTTGTACAGGCCACGGCCGAAGTGGAACAGGGCGGCGCCCTGCATCACCGTGTTGTCCAGGTCGAAGAAGGCGGCGGCCAGCGCGTCGCCGTGGACCGGGAACTGCGGTTCGGCGCCTTCCTCTTCCGGAGCCTGGTGCTGTTCTTCCTGAGTGGACTTGCGGGCGGCCTCAGCCGAGGCCTCGCCAGCCAACACGCTCCGCGCCGTGGCGGAGCGCCTACGGGGGGTGAGCCATCCGAGAGCGGCCATGGCGTGAGCATAGCCAGTTTGTTCGGTGGTTCCGGAGCCACGAGGTTCGGTGGGTGTGAACTCTCCGCGACCGCGCCGTTAAAGAGGTGAGAGGAACAGGCGCGAGAATGGCCCGTATGAGTCCCCTCTTTCGACGGAAGGGGCCGGCCCCGCAGGACCGGCTCGTCACGCTCATCGGCAAGCCCGACTGCCATCTGTGCGAGGACGCGCAGGCCGTGGTCGAGAAGGTGTGCGGCGACCTCGGCGTGCCCTGGGAGAAGAAGGACATCACCCAGGACGAGGCGCTGCACGACGCGTACTGGGAGCAGATCCCGGTGGTGCTGGTGGACGGCAGGCAGCACACCTTCTGGCGGGTCGACGAGACCCGCCTGCGCAAGGCGCTGGGCGACTAGCAACTGACCGACCGGTACAAGAGGGGCCCGGTGTCGCTTAGGATCGATGGCGCTTTGGTCTCGGGGGCGGGATTCACGAGGAGTGTGTCGGTTTTGCCCCCACGGATGCTCCTAGGGATGTCCCTGGGAACGACGCGCGTGACCCCGGTCACGTTGGCCGGGCAAAACGGACACCATCTTTGTGCACGCGTTCACAAAGACATAGCCTGCTGTCGACGGGGCGGTCTGGGTACGTGTGACCGCCCGCAGCCCCGCTCTACCCGCAGGAGCACCGTGGCAACTGGCCGAACTCACCGACCGGCGACCCGTAGCCGAGGGATTCCCGAGGCCACCGTCGCCAGGCTTCCGCTGTACCTCCGCGCGCTGACCGCGCTGTCGGAGCGCTCGGTACCCACGGTCTCCTCCGAGGAACTGGCCGCGGCGGCGGGGGTCAACTCCGCCAAGCTGCGCAAGGACTTCTCCTACCTGGGTTCCTACGGAACGCGCGGTGTCGGCTACGACGTCGAGTATCTCGTCTACCAGATCTCCCGTGAGCTCGGGCTCACCCAGGACTGGCCGGTAGTGATCGTCGGCATCGGAAACCTGGGCGCCGCCCTCGCCAACTACGGCGGGTTCGCCTCCCGCGGCTTCCGGGTCGCCGCCCTCATCGACGCCGACCCCGCGATGGCCGGCAAGCCCGTCGCCGGTATCCCCGTGCAGCACACGGACGACCTGGAAAAGATCATCACCGACAACGGCGTGTCGATCGGTGTCATCGCCACGCCCGCCGGTGCCGCCCAGCCGGTCTGCGACCGGCTCGTGGCCGCCGGGGTCACCTCCATCCTGAACTTCGCGCCGACCGTCCTGTCCGTCCCGGACGGCGTCGACGTGCGCAAGGTCGACCTCTCCATCGAGCTGCAGATCCTCGCCTTCCACGAGCAGCGCAAGGCCGGCGAGGAGAGCGCCGCCCACGAGGGCGCCCCGGCGCCGGCCGTGACGCACGACGAGACCACCGACCAGGGGCCCGACGGGGACGTACCCGCCGTGATGCCGGCATGAGTCTCCTCGTCGTCGGACTGAGCCACCGCAGCGCGCCCGTCAGCGTCCTGGAGCGGGCCTCCCTCTCCCCGGACGCCCAGCTCAAGCTGCTCCAGGACACGGTCGCCGCCGAACCGGCCGCCGAGGCCGCCGTCCTCGCCACCTGCAACCGCATCGAGCTCTACGCCGACGTGGACAAGTTCCACGCCGGTGTCGCCGAGCTGTCCACGCTGCTCGCCCAGCACAGCGGGGTGGGGCTGGAGGAGCTGACCCCCTACCTCTACGTCCACTACGAGGACCGCGCCGTCCACCACCTGTTCTCGGTGGCCTGCGGACTGGACTCCATGGTCGTCGGCGAGGGACAGATCCTCGGGCAGCTCAAGGACTCGCTGGCCCGCGCGCAGGAGCTGCACACCGCCGGCCGGCTGATGAACGACCTGTTCCAGCAGGGCCTGCGGGTCGGCAAGCGCGCCCACTCCGAGACCGGCATCGACCGCGCCGGACAGTCGCTGGTGACGTTCGGGCTGGAACAGCTCGCCGCCGGCGCCGAGGTGCGGGACTGGGCGCGGGGCCGAAGAGCGCTGGTCATCGGCGCGGGCTCGATGTCCTCGCTGGCCGCCGCGACCCTGGCACGGGTGGGCGTCACCGAGATCGCCGTCGCCAACCGCACCATCGACCGCGCCGAACGCCTCGCCCGGATACTGGGCGAGGACGAGCACACGGACGTGGCGGCCCGCGCGGTCCCGATCGCATCGGTGCCGGCCGAGCTGACACGTGCCGACGTCGTCGTCTCCTGTACGGGCGCGACGGGACTCGTCCTCACCGCCGAGGCCGTCGCGGCGGCCGTCGAGGGCCGCACGGGCGAGCCCGTCGTCTTCGACGAGGAGCACCCCGCCGTACGGCCCCTGCCGCCGACCTCCCTCGGCACCGACGAGGGCTGTCCGCTGGACCTGTCCGCCGTGCAGCAGCAGCCCGGGTTCTCCGTGATGGGCGAGGCCGCCGTGGCCGGCATGGACGCGGCGACCCTGGAGCAGCACGCGGCCTGGGTCGACAACGCGACCGTGGACCGCCGTACCACCGGCCGCCGCGGCCCCGAGGCGGACGCCGAACTGATCACCGCGCTGGCCGCCACCGCCGCCACCGTCGGCCGGATCCCCGAGCGCCGCAGGCCCGAGCCGGTCGCCACCCCCGTACGCCCCGCGCCGGTGCTGTTCGTGCTCGACCTCGCGATGCCGCGGGACGTCGACGCCGCCGCGCACCGGCTGGCCGGGGTGCGCCTCGTCGACATCGAGTCGCTCGCCGAGGCCTCCGCCGACGCGCCCATGGCCGCCGACGTGGACCTGGTGCGGCGGATCGTCGCCGACGAGGTCGCCGCGTTCGGCGCCGCCCAGCGCGCCGCGCACATCACGCCGACCGTGGTCGCGCTGCGGTCGATGGCCGCGGACGTCGTCGCGAACGAGATCGCCCGCCTCGAAGGGCGGCTGCCCGGCCTCGACGACAAGCACCGCGCCGAGATCACCCAGACGGTCAAGCGCGTCGTCGACAAGCTGCTGCACGCGCCGACCGTCAGGGTCAAGCAGCTCGCGGCCGAACCCGGCGGCGCCGGGTACGCGGACGCGCTGCGGACCCTGTTCGACCTCGACCAGGAGGCGGTGGCCGCCGTGTCCCGGGCCGAGGACAGCACCGAGAAGAACGCAGAGAACCGAGGGCCGGCATGAGCGGCATGAGTACGAGAGCACTGAGGCTCGGGACCAGACGGAGCAAGCTCGCCATGGCCCAGTCCGGGCAGGTCGCGGACGCCGTGCGCCGGGTCACCGGCCGGCCGGTCGAGCTCGTCGAGATCACCACCTACGGCGATGTCTCCCGCGAGCACCTCGCGCAGATCGGCGGCACCGGTGTGTTCGTCACGGCCCTGCGCGACGCGCTGCTGCGGGGGGAGGTCGACTTCGCGGTTCACTCGCTGAAGGACCTGCCGACCACGCAGCCCGAGGACCTGGTCCTGGCCGCGGTACCGGTGCGCGAGGACCCCCGCGACGTGATCGTCGCCCGGGACGCGCTGAAGTTCACCGACCTGCCGCGCGGCTCGCGCATCGGCACGGGTTCGCCCCGCCGCATGGCGCAGCTCAACGCGTACGCCCGCACCCACGGGCTGGACATCGAGACGGTCCCGATCCGCGGCAACGTGGACACGCGGATCGGATACGTCAAGGGCGGCGAGCTGGACGCGGTGGTGCTGGCCGCGGCCGGCCTGAGCCGCATGGGCCGGATCGACGAGGTCACCGACTTCCTGTCGATAGACACCGTCCTGCCCGCCCCCGGCCAGGGAGCCCTGGCCATCGAATGTGCCGCGCACGACGCGGACCTGATCGCCGCGCTCGGCGCGCTCGACGACCCGTTCACCCGGGTCGCCGTGACGGCCGAACGGTCACTGCTCGCCGCCCTGGAGGCCGGTTGCAGCGCCCCTGTGGGCGCGCTGGCCGACCTTCTGGCCGACGGGCAGATTGTCAAGCAAATGCGCCTGCGGGCTGTCGTCGGGACCACCGACGGCACCCGTACGGTGCAGCTGTCCACCACCGGTCCCGTGCCCGAGACGCACGACGGGGCAATGGCGCTCGGTCGCGAACTCGCCGCCGAGATGCTCGCCCAGGGCGCGGCCGGTCTGATGGGGGAGCGAGCACAGTGAGCCCCACCGCCCTTCCTGCCGCCGCCGTTCCTGAGCACGGGCACGTCACCTTCCTGGGTGCCGGACCCGGGGATCCGGGACTGCTGACTCTGCGCGCCGTGGAGGCGCTGGCGAACGCGGACGTCCTCGTCGCCGAGCACGAGGTGCTCGACGTCGTACGGACGCACGCGCGGCCCGGCGTGTCCGTCGTGAACGCGGAAACCGGTCCCTCTTCGGACCCGCTTCCGGGCACGGGCACGCCTGTACCCACGCTTGTTGACGGCACGTCAGCAAGCATCGAGGTACCCGCTGTGCGGGATGCCTCACATCTTGTCATGGAGGCCGCACGGGGCGGCAGGCGGGTCGTCCGTGCGGTGTCCGGGGACCCCGGACTGGATACGTACGCGGCCGAGGAAATGCTCGCCTGCGCCGCCGCCGGGGTCCCGTTCGAGGTGGTCCCGGGCGTGGCGGCGGCCGTCGGCGTGCCCGCGTACGCCGGGGTGCCGCTGCGCGACGCGCAGGGCGCCGACGTCCGGTTCGTCGACGCGCGCACGGCCTCCGACCGCTGCTGGACGGAGGTCGGCGCCTCCGACGGGACGGTGGTCGTCTCGACGACGCTGGACTCGGTGGCGGCCGCGGCGGGCGAGCTGGTGTCCGCCGGCCGCAAGCCCGACACCCCGCTGACGGTCACGGTCGCCGGTACGACGACCCGCCAGCGCACCTGGTCGGCGACGCTCGGCACGATCGCGCAGACGCTGAAGCAGGCGAAGGTGCTGCCCTCGCCGGACGGCGGCCGCCCGGTGATAGCCGTGGTCGGTGAGCGTTCCGCCCCCGCCCAGCGCGCCCAGCTGGCCTGGTTCGAGTCCAAGCCGCTGTTCGGCTGGAAGGTCCTCGTGCCGCGCACGAAGGAGCAGGCGGCCTCGCTCTCCGACCAGCTGCGCTCCTACGGTGCGGTGCCGCACGAGGTCCCGACGATCGCCGTGGAGCCGCCGCGCACGCCGCAGCAGATGGAGCGGGCCGTCAAGGGCCTGGTCACCGGCCGCTACGAGTGGATCGCCTTCACCTCGGTCAACGCGGTCAAGGCCGTCCGGGAGAAGTTCGAGGAGTACGGCCTCGACGCCCGGGCCTTCGCGGGCATCAAGGTGGCCGCGGTGGGCGAGCAGACCGCCAAGGCGCTGATCGCCTTCGGGGTGAAGCCGGACCTGGTGCCGAGCGGTGAGCAGTCGGCGGCGGGCCTGCTGGAGGACTGGCCTCCCTACGACCCGGTCTTCGACCCGATCGACCGCGTGTTCCTGCCGCGTGCCGACATCGCCACGGAGACCCTGGTCGCCGGGCTGATCGAGCTGGGCTGGGAGGTCGACGACGTCACGGCCTACCGGACCGTGCGGGCCTCGCCGCCGCCGGCGGAGACCCGTGAGGCGATCAAGGGCGGCGGCTTCGACGCCGTGCTCTTCACGTCGTCCTCGACGGTACGGAACCTGGTGGGCATCGCCGGGAAGCCGCACAACGTGACGGTGATCGCCTGTATCGGCCCGGCGACGGCCAAGACGGCCGAGGAGCACGGGCTGCGGGTGGATGTCATGGCCCCGGAGCCCTCCGTGCACAAGCTCGCGGAAGCGCTGGCCGACTTCGGCCTGCGCCGCCGGACCGCGGCCCTGGAGGCCGGCGACCCGGTGACGCGACCGAGTGAGCGGCGCCCGGGCTCGCGGCGGCGACGGGCCACCTGAGCCCACAACGGCCGATGGCCTCACGATCATCTGTGATCGTGAGGCCATCGGCCGTTGTACGGGACTACTTGAGGTAGACCAGCCCGTCCGTGGTGACGGTCGGGCGGCCGCTCGTGCCCACCACCACGATCCTGACCGTGTGCTTGGCACTGCTCGACCAGGTCTTCGTCCAGATCGCCTGGCGGTAGAGGGTGGTGGCGGACTTCAGGTCGACCGTCGCGGTCCTCGTGCCGTCGACGTAGACGTACGCCTGCCCGGAGGTGGCCGCGCGGGAGACCACCCAGGCGGCGGAGCGGCCGGTGAAGGTCCAGGTCAGGGACGCGCCCTTGGAGCCGCTGGAGTACGACTTCCCACCGAGGTAGCTGGTGGACGAACGGCTGCTCCAGCTGCCGGACTTGGCCGCGGAGGTCTCCTGGAGGATCAGCGGGGTGACCGATGTCGACGCCGTGCGGTAGTTGCCGGCGTAGTCGTAGGCGCGCAGGGACCAGGTGGTCGCGGTGCCGGGCTTCGCCGTACGGCTGGAGCCGGTGACGGTCGGGCCGAAGGTCGCCGTGGCGGGCGCGAGGAGCCGCACCGAGCGCAGCGCCTTGTCGTCGGCGGCCTTCCAGCCCAGGGTGACCGGGACGGCGGTCGTGGTGACGGTGCCGGTGCGCAGGGAGAGCTTCGGGGCGGTGGTGAAGGTGGGTGCCGTGGTCTCGGCCACGACGGTCGGTGCGGCGGTCGTCGTCACCTTGCCGGACTGGTGCACCGCGCGTACGGCGAGCGTGTGGCTGCCCACCGGGAGGGTGGCGCTCGCGGAGGTGGCGGTGCCCGCGACGGTGGCCACGGCCTTGCCGTCGGCCAGCAGTTCGACCTTCGAGATCAGCGCGCCGGGCGTGGCCGTCGTCCACTGCACGGTGACGGCGCCCTTGGTGTAGTACGTCGAGCCCGACAGGGTCGCGCCGCCCGCCACCGAGGTGATCTTCAGGCCCTGCACCGGACCGGCCGCCCAGGCGCGGACGGTCGGCAGCTGGTCGTAGAGCAGACCGCCGGGGCACTGGGTGTTGTAGCCGTCACGGTGACCGGAGATCCGGTTGAAGGTGTACGGGCTGCCCGAGGTGAAGCTCTTGCCGAAGAAGTTCGTCTGGGTGGCGCCCGCCGTGAGCTGGACGGTCCCGGCCGGGTCGGCGCCGTACTGGCCGAGCTTCCAGGCCGCGAGGCGGGAGATCGACGTCAGCGCGGCGTCGGTGGCGGAGGTCTGGGTGTAGTCGCCGATGACGGCGACGGCCGCGGACTCACGGTTCCAGCCGTAGGTGTGGGCGCCGAGCACCGGCAGGTCCACCCCGCCCTTGCGGCCCTCGTACAGGGTGCCGCACTTGTCCACGAGGAAGTTGTAGCCGATGTCCTTCCAGCCGCTGACCTGCACGTGGTACGCGTAGATGCTGCGGATGATCGCCGGCGTCTGGTCGCAGGTGTAGTCGTTGGTGCCGTCCGTGTGGTGTACGAACATCACCTTGACGTCGTCGTTGTACTCCGGCGCGTCCGGGCTGATCGATTCGTCGGCGCCCCAGTCGGCACGGGAGAGGATCTTCGGTTCGGGGGCCGTGGACTTCGGGGCGGTGGGGGTCGTGGGGGTCGTGGTGGGGGTCGGGGAGGCGGATTCCGACGGGCTCGTGGACTCCGACGGACTCGCGGTTTCCGACGGGCTCGTGGACGTGGTGTCCGTGGGAGAGGCCGAGGCCGTCTCGGAGGCGCTCTCGCCGGGGCTCGGGTCCAGGACGTACCCGGCGGGTTCCGTGCCGGTCTCCGTCTCGGCGTCGGTCGCGATCCCGGGGTCGACCAGGTCGACCCGCAGCCCCTTGGGCAGCGCGGCCGTGCCGCCGTCCTTGCCGACGACCTGGACCTGGACGCCGTCGGACGGGCCGACCCAGACCGGCTCCGAGGTGCCGCGCACCTTCGGGCCGGGCCGGTCCAGCGGGTCCGCGTCCAGCTCCAGGTCGTGCCAGGCGCTCCACTCGCCGGTGGCGACGGCGCGGGTGCGTACCTGCGCGGTGCCGGCCAGCCGCCGGCTGCCGCCGGTCCAGGTGACGCCGAGCAGGGAGAACTCCTCGGTGTCCGTGCGCGGCAGTTCCCGGCGCCCGGCCGAGGCCCCCTCGAGCGCGAGGCCGTAGACCTTCACCGGCCGCTTGTGCCGGGTGCCGTGGCCGTCGGGCGGGCCGGCGACGGCGTACGTCACCACACCCCCGCTGCCCAGCAGCACCGCACCGAGCGTCAGCCACGCTCTCCTGCGCATGCTCAGCGGTCTGTACGCACGAGTCCCACCCCGGCGTCCACGTCGACTCACGACGAAACCCCACCCCTATGTCACAAAAACGGTCACTTAAGGCGCAACCACTTGACAGTTGGCCCATACACTGAGCGTCGGGTGGCCGAAAAACGTCACACCTGGGACCGCGCCGGGTCCGACTCGGCGTCGGCAAAGGCAGGGCCGGGACGGGCGTAGCGTGGACGCATGACGACGTACGGATCCTTCCCCGGTTCGCGGCCGCGGCGGCTGCGGACCACCCCCGTCATGCGGCGCATGGTCGCCGAGACCCGGCTGCACCCGGCCGACTTCATCCTTCCCGCGTTCGTGCGGGAGGGCGTGAGTGAGCCGGTGCCGATCCAGGCGATGCCGGGCGTGGTCCAGCACACCCGGGACAGCCTGAAGAAGGCCGCGCTGGAGGCCGTGGAGGCCGGGGTCTCGGGGATCATGCTCTTCGGTGTGCCGGAGGAGTCGAAGAAGGACGCCCTGGGGACGCCGGGGACCGACCCGGACGGGATCCTCCAGGTCGCCCTGCGGGACGTGCGGGCCGAGGTCGGCGACGACCTGCTCGTGATGTCCGACCTGTGCCTGGACGAGACCACCGACCACGGGCACTGCGGGGTGCTCGACGACCAGGGGCGCGTCGACAACGACGCCACGCTGGAGCGGTACGCGGAGATGGCCCAGGTGCAGGCCGACGCGGGGGCGCACGTGGTGGGGCCGAGCGGGATGATGGACGGCCAGATCGGGGTCGTCCGTGACGCGCTCGACCAGATCGGGCGGGAGGACGTCGCGATCCTCGCCTACACCGCCAAGTATTCGTCCGCGTTCTACGGGCCGTTCCGCGAGGCCGTCGGCTCGTCGCTGAAGGGCGACCGCAAGACCTACCAGCAGGACCCGGCGAACTTCCGTGAGTCGATGCGGGAACTGGCGCTCGACCTGGAGGAGGGCGCGGACATGGTGATGGTCAAGCCGGCCGGTCCCTACCTCGACATCCTGGCGCGGGTCGCGGACGCGGTGGACGTGCCGGTGGCGGCCTATCAGATCTCCGGCGAGTACTCGATGATCGAGGCCGCCGCGGAGAAGGGGTGGGTCGATCGGGACCGGGCGATCTTCGAGACGCTGACCGGGATCAAGCGGGCGGGGGCGCGGAACATCCTCACGTATTGGGCCACTGAGGCGGCGCAGAAGCTTCGCGGGTAGTGCCGGTCGGGTCGTCGGATCGGTGCGGCGCCGTTGTGGCTTGTCGCGCAGTTCCCCGCGCCCCTGCGGTGCTGGACGGGCCCTCGTCCCGTAGGCCCTGGCCGTCGTTGCAGGCGGTCAGGGTCAGCGCGGCCGTCGCGGTGAGGGCGGCGGCGAGGAGACGGATACGGAGTTCAGGCATGGGGCAAGCCTGGGTCGTATGGCCTCCGGTCCTCCACACTTGCCGGGCAACTCGGGACGCCGATCCGGTCCCATAGCGGCTGACCTGCGGAAACGACGTCTCTTCGGGACGGGCTGTGGGACGCGGTCCGGATGCCGGAAAGTCGGGTGTAGGCGGCACGTACCTCTCTAGGGTGCGGGCATGACACTCGCACCCGTCTCACCGCCGGCCCTGGCCGCCCGAGCCCGGTCCACCGGGGGCTCGCCCGTCCGGGACATCCTCGCCGTCACCGCCCGCCCCGAGATGATCAACTTCGCGGGCGGGCTGCCCGCCCCGGAACTCTTCGACCGGGACGGTGTGGCCGCCGCCTTCCGGCACGTCCTGGAGGAGACCCCCGCGCAGGCCCTCCAGTACGCCACCACCGAGGGCGAGCCCGCGCTCCGCGAGGCGCTCGCGGCCCGGACCTCGGCACGGGGCCTCGCGACCTCCGCCGACGACGTCCTCGTCACCACCGGCAGCCAGCAGGCCCTCTCCCTCCTCGCCACGGCCCTCCTCGACCCCGGCGACACGGTCCTCGTCGAGTCCCCCTGCTACCTCGCCGCCCTCCAGGTCTTCACCCTCGCCGGGGCCCGGATCGTCGCCGTGCCGGGGGACGCGGAGGGACCCGACCCCGAGGCCCTCGCGGAACTCGTGGTGCGGGAGCGGCCCAAACTGCTCTACACCGTCCCCACCTTCCAGAACCCCACCGGCCGCACCCTGCCCGCCGGCCGCCGCGCCGCGCTCGCCTCCGTCGCCGCCCGCCACGGCCTGTGGATCGTCGAGGACGACCCCTACGGCGAACTCCGCTACGACGGTGAGCGCGTCCCCTGGATCGCGGCCCACCCCGACGCCCTCGACCGCACGGTGCTGCTCGGCTCCTTCTCCAAGGTCATGGCCCCCGGCCTGCGGCTGGGCTGGCTGCGCGGACCCGCCGGGCTGCGCCGGGCCTGCGTCGTCGCCAAGCAGGCGGCCGACCTGCACACCCCCACCGTCAACCAGCTCGCCGCGGCCCGCTATCTGGCCGTCAACGACCTCGACGCGCATGTGGCGAAGGTGGCCGCCGTCTACCGCGAGCGGCGGGACGCCATGCTGGCCGGGCTCGGGGACGCGCTGCCGGACGGCTCGGTGTGGAACCGGCCCGAGGGCGGCATGTTCCTCTGGGCCCGGCTGCCGGAGCCGTACGACACCACCGCCCTGCTGCCCCAGGTGGTCCGCCAGGACGTGGCGTACGTCCCCGGCGCCCCCTTCTACGCGGGCGAACCCGACCACGCCACCCTCCGCCTCTGCTTCGTGACCCAGACGCCGGAGGAGATCGGGGAGGGGCTGCGCAGGCTGGGGAAGGGGCTCAGGGGGTGAGGAGCGGGCTTCTCAGTCCCACCAGAAGTGCCAGGCGCGTTCGCCGATGAGCTTCTCGGCGTACGACGACAACGTGTCTTCGTCGCCCGGCAGGACGGCGTAGGAGCAGAAGGCGAAGTGTTCGGCGGCGATCGCCTCCGCCTCGGCGAGGCCGGTGGGCGGGGCCGCGACCGAGAGCGCGATGCGGTCGTAGCCGAGGGCGACGACGCGTATGCCGAAGCGGTCCTCCCAGGAGCGAAGGACGGCGCTGAACCGGGCCACGTCCTCCTCCTGGTTCACCGGGCCCGTCCAGCCGAGCGCCGTCGGGATGTCCGCGCTGCGGCGGGCGGCCACCAGGGCGAGATGCGGTTCCTTGAAGCCGGGGTCGCCCTCCGACAGCACGTCGGCGATCTCGGTGGCGCGCGCGTCGGGATCGGCGGTGAGCGTGCGGGGCGCGGCGAGACCCGGCCACTCCCCGTCCTCCTCGGCCGCCACCTCGGCCCAGTACCCGGCGAGTATCTCCTCGACGTCGTGGTCCCCGGGGTATGACATCTCCCCGGGCACCAACTCCCAGTCCTCCGGCCCGCCCTGACCGCTGCCCAGGTCCACGAGGACGGGCAGCAGTCCGGCCCGCGCGGCGGGACGCCCCAGGGCCTTCCACGAACCGGACGCCGCCTGCTGCTCGGCGTGCCACAGCACGACCTCGCCCGTCGTCGCGTCGATCAGCCGCCCCGGCGGCAGTTGAAGCCCCAGCGAACGGCCGCTCGGATCGGAGGCCAGCTTGGGCAGCGGGTTGGGAAGAGTCGCCATGCCGGTGACTGTAAGGGCAGCCACTGACAACGGGGTTATGCGAGGGCGGTGGTGAAGGCTGCCCAGGCGGCGGGGGTGATGTGGAAGGTGGGGCCGCTGTCGGGGGTGTGCTTGGAGTCGCGGATGTGGACGGCGGTGGGGATGAGGGCGACTTCGAGGCACTGTCCGCCCTCGTCGCCGCTGTAGCTCGACTTGAACCACTTCAGTGCATCGGCGCTCATCGCTCTCCTAGCAGGCGGTCGAGCAGGCCCAGCGAATCCTGGGTGGTCAGGGCCTGTGTTCGCAGCATCGCATACTTGCGCGCCAGGATGGACACCTCATCTCCGTCGGAAACCCACTGGCTGCCGCGTTGACCCTCGGCGTAGGCGAGGTGCTGGTGATCGGGGGTTTCGAGCAGAGTGAAGGGGCCATTTAGTCCTGCGTTGCATGGACTCCTCATCGGCAGGAACTGCAAGGACACGCATGGCAGTTCAGCAAGCTCACGCAGATACCGAAGTTGCGCGCTCCGATCCCCGATCTCCATGTACAGCACCGGCTCCCACACCACGAAGCTCAGCGTCGGCGGGCTCTTCCGATGCAGGATCTCCTGGCGGTTCAACCGCAGGGCCGTGTACGTCTCGATCTCGTCCTCGTCATACGCCGGAACCCTGTTGCGCAGGACGGCCCGGACGTACCCCTCGTTCTGGAGGAGGCCCGGGAGGACCACGGTGTCGTACCAGGACAGCGCGATCGCCTCCCGCTCATGCTCCATGTACAGCTCTGCCCACAGGGGGAACTGGTCGATCTCGGGAAGGTTGGCCACGCCCGCCGCCAACATGCCCTTCGTGTCCAGGGTTTCGTCCAACAGAGCCGCCAAGTCGGGCTTCAGCGCGCGTCTGCCCTGCTCGATCGACGCGATGGTCTCCTCATCGACGCGGACGAGCCCTGCGAGGCCGATCTGAGTGAGGCCCGCCTCGCGCCGGGCCGTGCCGAGCTGCTTGCCCAGCATCTTCATGGTGGAGAGGTTCTTCTTGCGCTGGCTCATGGTGCTGCCATCCCCCCGCGTGCCCGTTCCCGACCCAGTGGCAACCCGTACAAAAAATCTGTACGGGTTCACTGGGTGATCAACGATAGTCACTCTCCGCAACTCTCGTCCCGTGAACGAGACGATCCAACTCCCGCCGCTGCGCGAGAGGTTCTTCCGCCGGGAACGGCGCTCCGTGCCCGCCGCGCGGCTCTTCGCGACGGAGACCCTCGCCGGGTGGGGGCTCGCCGGCACCGAGCGGGCCGACGACGTGCTGCTCTGTGTCAGCGAGCTGGTGACCAACGCGCTGCTGCACGGCGTGCCGCCCGGCCGTCAGTTCCTGCTGTTCCTGCGGTACGACGGGCGGGTGATCCGCGTCGAGGTGCACGACAGCGGGGCCGGGGTGCCGCATGTCATCGAGGACGGAGACGAGGACGAGGACGAGGGCGGCCGGGGGCTGCTGCTGGTCTCGGCGCTCAGCGACCAGTGGGGAGTGCGGGAGCGGGAGCTGGGCAAGGCCGTGTGGTGCGAGTTCGTGCGCTCACGCTAGTCCACCTTCGCCTTGAAGCACTCCCTGCCGGTGCCCGACGAGGGCAGGAAGCAGGCCCGCACGACGGCTGCCGGGCGGGTCACCGTCATCAGCGTGTAGACGTACGTGTCCGCCTGCACCTGGTTCCGTACCCGGGCCACGCGGCCCCGCACCTCGACCCGGTCGCCGATCCGCGCGCCCCACATCCGGGCCCAGCTCGTCCCGCACACCCTGCTGTACCGCAGCTGCACCGACGCCCCCGTGGCGGTGACGTGCTCGGCCAGGGTCTCGGGCTGGTCGCCGCACTTCATGGTCACCGGGTCCGCGCCCTCGCAGGAGGTGTCCCGGCAGTACGGGCCCGCCGCGGACGGGGACGCCGACGGGCGGGCCGCCTCGCTGCGTTGCGGCAGCAGGAGCAGGGATACCGCGATCACTCCGAACACCAGGGCGGACACCGACGCGAGAACCGCCAGGGCCGTCGTGCCGCGGGGGCCGGCGGGCGCGGGCGCGGGGGACGCAGGCGGAGGTGCGGGGGTCGTCGGTGCGGGCGGATCGGGCGGGCCGTTCTGCGCCAGCTCCCGCAGCGCCAGACAGCGGGCGTCGGGCTCGTCGGCCAGTCGGCACAGCTCCCGTACGGCCGGGCGCGGGGGCAGGGTCCGGCCGTTGAGATAGCGCTCCCAGGACGACTTGCTGAACGTGGTCCGCTCCGCGAGACCCGCCAGGCTCAGGCCCGTGCGCTCCTTCAACTCCCTCAGTGCGGCGGCCAGTCGGGCGGCCTCCGGAGACGGCCCCGGCCCGCTCATCCGCGCAGGGCCTTCCAGGTGTGCGGGCCGACCATGCCGTCCACGTCCAGGCCCGCCCGCTGCTGGAGCGCCTTCACCGCCCGCTGGGTCAGCGGGCCGAACATCCCGTCGATGCCGCCGGGTGAGATGCCCGCCCGGCGCAGCAGACACTGTGCCTCGGCCACATCACGACCGGCGCTGCCGTAGGCGAGTTCGGCGTCCTTGGTACGGCTGATGCCCGCGTACCACTGCCCGTCGATCCGTTCGACGCGGCAGTTGTAGACCGGCGTGGGGGAGGAGGACGCGGAGGCAGGGGCGGCCGCCGGTGCGGTACCCCCGCCGGTGTCGGCATCGGCGTCGAACCGGAGGACCAGCAGGACGGCCGAGGAGACGGCCAGCACCAGCGCCACCCCGCCCGCGACGAGCGCGACCCGCAGCGAACGCCCGGGAGCGGCAGCGGGTCCGGGGGTGTGTTCCGCTCCGGGGGCCGTCTCCGCCGTCGAGGCCGCCCCGCGTCGCTCGCCCCACGCGTCCGTCGCGACCTCGTGCAGCGCCAGCAGCCGGACGGGATCCGTGCCGGAGAGCCGGGCGAGCGCCTCCACCGCCTCGCGCGGCGGCAGCGAACGGCCGACCAGATACCGCTCCCAGGACTTCTCGCTGTACCCCGTCTTCGCGGCGAGCTGCCGGGTGCTCAGCCCGGTGTGCTCCTTCAGCCGTCGCATACGCGTCACCAATTGGCGGACGCGTGGATCGAGTTCGGCGGACAGCGCAGTGCGGCGCGCCATGTTCCCCCCCAGATGCGGTCATGGACCGTGGTCAGCGGCCCCCCGCTCCTGACGCATTGTGCATGAGCATGGCCACTCCTGCCACGGCCGTCCCGCCGCTCCGTCCCACGGGTCGACGTTCCCGCAGGCCAAGGGGGGTGAGGTCCCGTCAGACCGTCACTTCGCCGACAGCCGTGGCGGAGCCGGCCGGGCGGGCCGCACGGTGGTGACGGCACCCGGCCCGCCGGACAGACGGACGGACGGATCGGGTGCCGATCCACCACCCGAAAGTGAAAGAGGAACGCATGCGACCGAACGTTCTGGCCCGGACCCTCGTCGGAATCACCGCCGTCGCCGGCCTCGCCGCCGGATCCCTGGCGACCGCGGGCACCAGCTACGCCGCGCCGGTCTCGCAGCCCGCGGTGAGCGCGCAGGCCGCCACCCTGGCCTCCTACGAGAACTTCGGCCTCACCACCGCCGAGGCCAAGAACGTGCAGAACTTCCTGGCGGACTACTGGAGCTACACCGACGACATCGACGGCAAGCTCGGCACCAACAGCTGGAAGGCGTTCCAGCGCTGCCTCAAGAAGTACTGGGGCTACACCGGTGACATCGACGGCGACCCCGGCACCAACACGATCAAGGCGCTCCAGCGTCTGCTGAAGGACGACTACGGCTACACCGGTGACATCGACGGCATCGCCGGCTCGGGCACCCGCGCCGCGTTCAAGCGCTTCGCCGCCTGACAGCCGTACAACGGCCTGTGTCCGGTCCCGCGGGGGAGGACCGGACACAGGCCGTTCTGTATGAATCCCGCGGGGCGGACGCTCAGAGCTTCTCGGGCGTCCGGATGCCCAGCAGGGCCATGCCCTGGTGCAGGGTGCGGGCCGTCAGGTCGCACAGGAGGAGGCGGTTCTCCGCCACCTCCTTCGGCGGCTGCGGCTTGATCACCGGGCACTTGTCGTAGAACGACGTGAACAGCGACGCCAGCTGGTACAGGTAAGCCGCCACCTTGTGCGGGGCGTACTCCGCCGCCGCCTCGAAGACCAGGTCGCCGAACGCGTCCAGGTGCAGGCCCAGCGCCCGCTCCGCCGCGTGCAGCTCCAGCTCCGGGTGCGCGAGGGGCCGTACGTCTCCCGCCTTGCGGAGGATCGACTGGATACGGGCGTACGCGTACTGGAGGTAGACGGAGGTGTCGCCGTTCAGCGAGACCATCTGGTCCAGGTCGAACTTGTAGTCGCGGTTGGCCGACGTCGACAGGTCCGCGTACTTCACGGCGCCGATGCCGACCTGGGCGGCCCGCTCCCGGATCTCGTCCTCGGTCAGGTCCTGCGCCTTCTCCCGGACGACCTCGGCGGCCCGCTGCACCGCCTCGTCCAGCAGGTCCTCCAGCCGTACGGTCTCGCCCTCACGCGTCTTGAACGGCTTGCCGTCCGCGCCCAGCACCGTGCCGTAGCCCATGTTGTGCGCGGTGACGTCGTCGGTGAGCCAGCCCGCCCGGCGCGCCGTCTCGAAGACCATCTTGAAGTGCAGCGACTGCCGCACGTCCACGACGTAGATCAGCGAGGTGGCGTGCAGGTCGGTGACCCGGTCGCGGATCGCGGTGAGGTCGGAGGCCGCGTAGCCGAAGCCGCCGTCGGCCTTCTGCACGATCAGCGGGACCGGCTGGTCGTCCTTGCCCCGGATGTCGTCGAAGAAGACCACGAGCGCGCCCTCGGAACGGACCGCGACGCCCATCTCCTCCAGCAGCCGCGCCGTCTCGGGCATGCCGTCGTTGTACGCCGACTCGCCGACGATCTCCTCGTCACGGATCTCCATGTCGAGCTTCTCGAAGACCGAGGAGAAGTAGACCTTCGACTCGTCCACGAACCGCTGCCAGAAGTCCAGGGTCTCCTTGTCGCCGGACTGGAGGGCCACGACCCTCTTGCGCGCCCGCTCCTTGAAGTCCTCGTCGGCGTCGAACACCGCACGCGAGGCCTTGTAGACCCGGTTCAGGTTCGACATGGCCTGCTCGCCGTCCGTGTCGGTCTCCACGGACAGCGCGTCCGGGTTCTCGATCAGGTACTGGATGAGCATGCCGAACTGGGTGCCCCAGTCGCCGATATGGTGCCGGCCGATCGTCCGCTCGCCGGTGAAGTCGAGCATGGCGCGCAGGGCGTCGCCGATGACCGCCGAGCGCAGATGACCGACGTGCATCTCCTTGGCCACGTTCGGCTGGGCGTAGTCGATGACCGTGATGCCCGGGTCCGCCTTGGCCGCCACGCCGAGCCGGTCGCCGTCCGCGTACCGCGCGGCCAGGTTCTGGGTGATCGCCCGGTCCGCGAGCGTGATGTTGAGGAAGCCGGGGCCGGAGACCTCGACGTCCTGGATCAGCTCCGCGCCGGTGGCGATGTGGGAGACGACCTGCGTCGCCAGCTCCCGCGGGTTCGCCTTCGCCTTCTTGGCGAGGGCCAGGATCCCGTTGGCCTGGAAGTCGGCCCGGTCGCTTCGTCGCAGCAGCGGGTCGACTCCGTCGGCTTCCGGGAGGGCGGAGGCGAGGGCGGAGGCGAGACGCTGGTTGACGAGATCCGTGAGCGACGTGACCGAGGTCATGGAGTGGGAGCCGTTCTCCTCGTGGGATTGATAGACGTGCCCAGTATCCCATGGGGGGTAAAGCCGTTTTCCCGGTCGGGACACGGTCTGTGACAATGGAGCGTCACCCGTTCAGTAAAGAACGTTCAGCAAAGAAGGACGTGCCGATCGTGGCTCAGAGCACCGAGACCACCGACTGGGTCTCCCGTTTCGCGGACGAGGTCATCGAGGAGTCGGAGCGTCGGGCCCCCGGCAAACCTGTCGTCGTCGCCTCCGGACTGTCGCCCTCGGGACCCATCCACCTGGGCAACCTCCGCGAGGTCATGACCCCGCACCTGGTCGCCGACGAGATCCGGCGCCGCGGCCACCAGGTCCGCCACCTGATCTCCTGGGACGACTACGACCGCTTCCGCAAGGTGCCGAACGGCATCGACGGGGTCGACGAGTCCTGGGCCGGGCACATCGGCAAGCCGCTGACCTCGGTGCCCGCACCGGCCGGGTCCGCGTACCCGAACTGGGCCGAGCACTTCAAGGCCGCGATGGTCGCCTCGCTCGATGAGCTGGGCGTCGAGTTCGACGGGATCAGCCAGACCGCGCAGTACACGGCCGGCGTGTACCGGGACCAGGTCCTGCACGCCGTCGCGCACCGGGCCGGGATCGACGAGATCCTCGACCAGTACCGCACGAAGAAGGCCCCCGCCAAGCAGTCGCAGAAGCCGGTCGACGAGGCCGAGCTGGAGGCCGCCGAGGGCTCCGGCGCGGCGAGCGAGGACGACGGCAGCTCCGGCGCCGGGTCCGTCGGGTACTTCCCGTACAAGCCGTACTGCGGCAACTGCGAGAAGGACCTGACGACCGTCACCGCGTACGACGACGACTCCACCGAGCTGACCTACTCCTGCACCGCCTGCGGCTTCTCCGAGACCGTCCGGCTGAACGAGTTCAACCGCGGCAAGCTCGTCTGGAAGGTCGACTGGCCCATGCGCTGGGCCTACGAGGGCGTCATCTTCGAGCCCTCCGGCGTCGACCACTCCTCGCCCGGATCCTCCTTCCAGGTCGGCGGCCAGATCGTCGGCATCTTCGGCGGCAAGCAGCCCATCGGGCCGATGTACGCCTTCGTCGGCATCACCGGCATGGCCAAGATGTCCTCCTCGCGGGGCGGCGTGCCCACCCCCGCCGACGCGCTGAAGATCATGGAGCCGCAGCTCCTGCGCTGGCTCTACGCCCGCCGCCGCCCCAACCAGTCCTTCAAGATCGCCTTCGACCAGGAGATCCAGCGCCTCTACGACGAGTGGGACAAGCTCGACGCCAAGGTCGCCGACGGCTCCGCCCTCCCCGCGGACGTGGCCGCCCACTCCCGTGCGGTGGGGACCGCCGGCCGTGAGCTGCCGAGGACCGTGCGCGCCCTGCCGTACCGGACGCTCGCCTCCGTCGCCGACATCACCGCCGGACACGAGGACCAGGCGCTGCGGATCCTGAGCGAACTCGACCCCTCCGACCCGCTCACCGCCCTCGACGAGGCCCGCCCGCGCTACGACAAGGCCGAGGCCTGGATCAACACGCACGTCCCCGCCGACCAGCGGACCGTCGTACGCGAGCAGCCCGACGCCGAACTGCTGAAGTCCCTCGACGAGGCGTCCCAGCAGTCCCTGCGGCTGCTGCTCGACGGACTCGCCGAGCACTGGTCGCTCGACGGACTGACCCACCTCGTCTACGGCGTCCCGAAGGTCCAGGCCGGATTCCCGGCCGACGCCACGCCCAAGGAACTGCCGCCGGAGATCAAGACCGCCCAGCGGACGTTCTTCGCGCTGCTCTACCACCTGCTCGTCGGCCGCGACACCGGTCCGCGCCTGCCCACGCTGCTGCTCGCGGTGGGGCAGGAGCGGGTGCGGGGCCTGCTCGGCGAGTGACGCCATGAGGAAAGCGCCCGGTGCCGTGGGGCACCGGGCGCTTTCTCGTGTGGGCTCCTAGGCGATGTGCTCGTCCGCCATCTCCGCGTTGAGACGGTTGGAGAAGCGATTCACCATGCGCTTGGCCTCGGCCTCGGGGATCGTGATGTTGTAGATCGCCTCGACGTCGACGATGAACCCCTTGGGGGTCGGCGCCCCGTTGCCGCCCTTGATCGACTCGCGGAAGACCTGGTAGTACGCGTCCTCGTCCGGCTCGTAGCCGCCGCCCTCGCCCAGCTCGCGGGTGCGGCCGCCGGAGCCCACCGGGATCGGGAACGTGCCGGTCTCCTCCGGGGTCGGCTCCTGGCCGGGGGCCGGGGGCTCCTCCTCGTACTGCTCGCGGTACTCCGTGGCCTGCTGCTCCTGCTCGTACCACTGGGCGTACTGCTCGGAAGGGTCGTAGGTGGGGTCGTAGCCGCCGTGGTACTCGACCTCTTGCGGAGGTGTCTGGAACCAGGGGCTCTGTTCGGGGGCGGGCTCGGGCTCGGGGGCGTAGGCCTGTTGCCTGGGCGCCTGGTCGGCGACGCGCTGTGCGCGCTGCTCGCCGGGCAGTGCCGCCGCCGCTGCGAGGGGGGCCGCCGGCAGTTCCTGGTGCTGTGGGGCCGGCGGGAGCACCGCCGGTTCTATGCCGGCCGCCGCCAGGCCCGCGGGGGCCGTCTCCGCGAGGGGGACGCCGTAGCGGGCCAGACGCAGGGGCATCAGGGACTCCACCGGGGCCTTGCGGCGCCAGGCGCGGCCGAAGCGGGAGCGCAGGCGGGCCTGGTAGACGAGACGTTCCTGCTCCAGCTTGATCACCTGGTCGTAGGAACGCAGCTCCCAGAGCTTCATCCGCCGCCAGAGGAGGAACGTGGGCACCGGCGAGAGCAGCCAGCGCGTGATGCGGACGCCCTCCATGTGCTTGTCCGCGGTGATGTCCGCGATCCGGCCGATCGCGTGCCGGGCGGCCTCGACCGAGACCACGAACAGGATCGGGATCACCGCGTGCATGCCCGTGCCCAGCGGGTCCGGCCAGGCGGCCGCGCCGTTGAAGGCGATCGTGGCCGCCGTCAGCAGCCACGCCGTCTGCCGCAGCAGCGGGAAGGGGATCCGGATCCAGGTCAGCAGCAGATCCAGGGCGAGCAGGACGCAGATACCCGCGTCGATGCCGATCGGGAACACGTACGAGAAGTTCCCGAATCCTTTTTGCAGGGCCAGCTCGCGTACGGCCGCGTACGAGCCGGCGAAGCCGATGCCGGCGATGATCACTGCGCCGGTCACGACCACGCCTATGAGAACGCGGTGCATCCGAGTCAGCTGGATTGGCGCGGACACCTACTCCCCTCCCCTTGCGTGTTGTTGCGCGCAACAGGGTGGCACATGTGTACGGCGGACGCGTGTCCGGTCCGTCAGCTCTTCGTGGACGACGCCTTGGAGGTGGTCTTGGAGGTGGTCTTGGACGCCGTCTCCTTGGCGGCCGCCGAAGCGGACTTCGTCGCCGTCGGCTTCGGGGTGGCGGACCCGGACCTCGACGCCGACGCGGAGGGCGACGGGCTCGTCGTCGCGGCCGAACCGCCGCTGCTGCCCTGGCCGTTGGCGGACCTGACCGCCGCGACGACCTCCTGGGCGGCCTTCTTCGCGGACGCCGTCAGGGTGTCGGCGCCGGGCGTCTTCTCGCCGGCCAGACCGGCGCCGTTGTAGTCGAGCGTGATGACGACGTTCTCGACCCGGGCCACGACCGTCTGCTGCTTGAAGGCGCCTTCCTTCTTCTTCAGGTCGTAGCGCACCACCGTCGCCTGGTCGCCCGTGCCGGTGACGGTCTCCGTCTTGGCGTTCTTGGCGTCCGCCACCGTCTGGGCGGCTTTGACCTGCTTCGCGTAGTACGTCTGCGCCTGCGACTCGGCGTCACCGGTCGCCGCGTCCGACTCGAACCGCAGCAGGGACACATTGAGCCAGCGGAACTGCGAACCCTTCACCCCGTTGTTGTCCAGGCTCGACCAGGAGCAGCTGGCGCGGGCACCGGTGTCGGAGGAGTCGCCCTCCTTGCCGGAGGACGTGCCCTTCGGAACCAGGTCCGTCAGCGTCTTCTTCGACAGCACCTTGCAGGCGCCCGGCAGCGCCGTGTACGCGGCCGCCTCGACGGTGGGGGCGGTGCTCGCGGCGGTGTCGCCCGAGCCGCCCGTGCCCTGCGCGCCGTTCGCCGCGGGGGCGGTGCCGCCGGCCGAGTCCGAGTCCGAGCCGGAGTCCGAGGAGCACGCCGCCGCGAACACCATCACCGGCACCGCGAGCGCGGCGGCCAGGACGCGGTTCAGGCCTCCCGTGCGGGTGGCGCGCTGGTCAAACTGGTCGTCTCGCTGGGCTCGTCGCTGCATGGTTCCTTCACTCATGACGCTCGTGGTTCCTGCGGTCGGATCGGGTCCGAGGGGCCACGGTACGCGGTGAGACAGCTGTGCGGTTCCGCTTCACCCGCTTTGCGGACCCGCGCGAGGTGGACGCCGAAGGCCGTTATCCGGCCAGGGAGTCGGCGAGCTGAGAAGCCAGTTTCCGGGCCTTGTCCTGCATTTCCTTGCTGTCCGGGACGGTTCCGACCGTCGCCGGCTGCTCCTCGTACTCGATGGTCACGATGACGTTGGACGTGCGGAACGCCACAGTGACCGTGCGCTGTTTGACCGTGGAACCCGAGCTGCTGAGCGCGTCGTCGACGAACGCCTCGTCACCGAGGTCGTCCAGCAGGCGGGGCTGGAGGTCGGTGGGGGTGGAGGAGGGGGAGGCGCCGGTCGAGCCGGAGGCGGAGGGGGACGCGGAGGAGGCGGCGGAACCGGAGGAGGAGGGCGAAGCGGAGGAAGGTGACGAGGTGGACGAAGGGCTGGACGAAGGGGTGTTCGTGCCGGAATCGGAGGCCGCGGGCTCCGGGATGTCGGCGGCGGCCACCTTGCGCGCGAACAACTCCTGGGCCTCGTCGTCGTCGCTGACGGAGTTGTCGTAGGAGACGACGCGTTCGAGGTCGACGAAGAGATGGTCCGTGGCGTCCGCCGACTGCACCTTCCAGCGGCAGCCGACCTTGCGGTCCGTGTCGAACGTCAGGGTCGCCTCGCCCTCGTAGGCGGTCTCGCGCTGCTGCTCGTCGGTGAGTTCCTTGATGCCGGGCAGCAGGGAGTCGAGCGTGGTGCGGCCGACGGCGCTGCACGCCTCGGGGAGGGTCGTGTACTTGCCGGGCTGTGCGGTGGCCGAGGCGGTGCCGGCCTCGCCGGGGTTGGAGTCGTCCGTGGAACCGCCCTTGTCCGAACTGCCGGTGCAGCCGGCCAGCAGTGCCGCGAGGAGTGCGGCGATGCCGGATACGTAGGCCTTCCGGTGCACGGTCGGCTCCTCTCGACGGTTCGCGTGGTGATCGGGTGGCGATCGGGTGGCGATCTTGGTCCAGTGTCCCCGCTGCTTAATCGCTTGCCGGACGGGGGCGGCCCCGGCAGACAATGTGTATCGCACGCAACACCGTGGACGCCGGTCCGATGTCCTATTCGTTGATCTTGGCGCCGGTTTTGCGACTTGGGACTTCTGCTGTATATCCGGGGGATTGAGGACGATATGTCGTACGTGGAGATGCCGGGCGCGAAGGTGCCGATCCGTATGTGGACCGACCCGGCGTCGGTGGAGGACGTGGCACTCCAGCAGCTGCGCAACGTCGCCACCCTGCCGTGGATCAAGGGCCTGGCCGTGATGCCGGACGTCCACTACGGCAAGGGCGCGACGGTCGGGTCGGTCATCGCGATGCAGGGCGCGGTCTGCCCGGCGGCGGTCGGCGTGGACATCGGCTGCGGAATGTCCGCGGTGAAGACCTCCCTGACGGCGAACGACCTGCCGGGCGACCTGTCCCGCCTGCGCTCGAAGATCGAGCAGGCGATTCCGGTGGGCCGGGGGATGCACGACGACCCCGTCGACCCGGGCGGACTGCACGGCTTCGGGACCGGGGGGTGGGACGACTTCTGGGGGCGGTTCGACGGGGTGGCGGACGCGGTGAAGTTCCGGCGGGAGCGGGCTTCGAAGCAGATGGGAACGCTCGGATCCGGAAATCATTTCATCGAAGTGTGTACTGATACGACCGGATCCGTCTGGCTGATGCTGCACTCCGGTTCCCGGAACATCGGCAAGGAACTGGCCGAGCATCACATCGGGGTGGCGCAGAAGCTCCCGCACAACCAGGGGCTGATCGACCGCGATCTGGCGGTCTTCGTCTCCGACACCCCGCAGATGGCCGCGTACCAGAACGACCTCTACTGGGCCCAGGAGTACGCCAAGTTCAACCGGTCGCTCATGATGGCCCTCTTCAAGGACGTTCTCCGCAAGGAGTTCAGGAAGGCCAGGGTCACCTTCGAGCCCGAGGTGAGCTGCCACCACAACTACGTAAGCCGCGAACGCTACGAGGGCATGGATCTGCTCGTCACCCGCAAGGGAGCGATCAGCGCTCGAGCCGGCGAATACGGGATCATCCCCGGTTCCATGGGCACCGGTTCCTACATCGTGAAGGGTCTCGGGAACGAGAAGGCCTTCAACTCCGCCTCGCACGGCGCGGGGCGGCGTATGAGCCGCAACGCGGCCAAGCGCCGCTTCTCGACGAAGGACCTGGAGGAGCAGACACGGGGCGTGGAGTGCCGTAAGGACTCCGGCGTCGTGGACGAGATCCCGGGCGCCTACAAGTCGATCGACCAGGTCATCGACCAGCAGCGGGACCTGGTCGAGGTCGTGGCGAAGCTGAAGCAGGTCGTCTGCGTCAAGGGCTGAGGTGACTCACCGGAGCCGTTTCTCCAGGAGGGTCACCGCGTACGGGCTGCCCGGTCCGTCGGTCTTTTCGCGTTGTTCGCCTACCACCGTGTAGCCCGCCGTCTCGTAGTACGTGCGCAGGCGGGGGTTGGAGGAGAGGCAGTCCAGGCGGGCGTAGGGGCGGTTCGCTGCGGCTATGCGGGATTCGGCGTGGGTCAGGAGGGCGCGGCCCGTTGCGGGGGGTGCCGTGTACGGGGTCGTCATCAGGCGGTGGATGTAGCCGGCGTCGGGTGGGCGGGGGCCCCAGGCCGCGGGGTCGGACCACCAGAGTTCGTAGGCGCCGGTCACGGACGTGTCCGTGTGGGAGAGCCAGATCTCGCCTGACTCCATGCGGTCGCGGAAGTGGGTCTCGTTCTTCTCGCCCGGCTTCCACTGGTCGATGCCGTGGGCGAGTTGCCAGAGCGCGGCCGTGTCGCGGAGGCGGACCAGGAGGGGGGCCTCGGCCGGGGTCGCCCTGCGGAAGGTCGGGGGTGGCCAGGTGGTGGCGACGGGTTCCAGGAGGTGGGCGCGGAGGGTGGCGGTGAGGCGGGTCGCGTTCAGGCCCAGGGCCTCGGTCACGTAGGACTCCACCGAGCCGTGGCGGCTCCGCAGGCCGGTGAGGAACAGGCGCATCGCCGCGGCGGGTGCGCGGCCGAAGGCCGGCCAGGCCGGGGAGCGGCCCTCGTTGCGGGCGCGCCAGTCGGACAGCAGGGCCTCGGTGGCCAGTTCGGTCAGGGTGAAGTCGAAGACGATCGTCGCGTCGGGGACGCCCAGGAGGGCCAGGACCAGGGCCGCGAGCTGGCCCGTGCGGTCCTTGCCGGAGGCGCAGTGGAAGGCGAGGGGGGCGTCCGCGCGGGCGATCAGTTCCAGTGCCGCCGCCAGTTCCTTCGTGCCGTCCTCCGCCACCTCCAGGTAGCGCTCGGCGAGGTAGGTGCCCGGGTCCACGTCCGGGGTCTGTGCCGCCTGGTCGTAGGGGCGGTGTTCGATGCTGAGGTTGTGGCAGGTGAAGGAGGGGTCCGTCGGGACCCGGCCCCGTGCGTCGGCCTCCCAGGGGTGGCGGAGGTCGATCACCGTGCCCACGGAGAGGGACAGGAAGCGGTGCCAGTCCGGGGTGTCCCTCGTCAGCTTGCCCAGGGAGTCCGCGCGGTAGAGGCGGCCGGGGCGGACCCGGAGGCCGTCGGCGGTGCGGTAGCCGCCCAGGTCGCGGAAGTTGTGCAGCTTGTCGAACGCGAGGTGTCTGTCCACGGCGCGACCTTATGCGGAGGTCCGGAACCGGGTGGGGGCGAACTGGTGTCTTAGGTTGGCCAGTTCGGGTCGTGACACGGGGGTGTCGGATGCAGCGGATGCGTGGGTCGGTGGCGGTGGCGGGGGGCGTGCTCGTCCTGGGGGCTCTGCTCGCCGGATGTTCGCAGGGGTACCAGGACGAGCGGGGGAAGGGGGACGCTCCCGTCGCCGGGAAGGCGGGGGACGACACCCCGGCCGAGGTGTTCAACATGCCGGACGGGTTCGGCAACCTCGCCACCAAGTGTGTGGGGCACGGGTTCCGGGCGTATGTGACGACGAACGCGACCGGGCCGTCCAATGTGCAGATCGTCGAGGACGAGACGTGCGGGGGCTGAGGGCCGCGGGGGCGGTGGCCGTGCTCGTGCTCGCGCTCGGCGGGTGCTCGCAGCAGTACTACGACGAGCGGGGGAAGGCCGACGCCCCCGTCGCGGGGAAGGCGGGCGAGGACTCCGCCGCCGAGGTCTACAACTTCCCCGACGGGTTCGGGAACCTCGCCACCAAGTGCGTGGGGAAGGGCAAGCGGGCGTACGCGACGACGAAGTTCGTGCAGCAGCAGGACGAGGATGATGTGGTCATCATTCCGGCCAATGCCGTCATCGTCGACGATTCGGGCTGTCAGGCGCCCTGAGCCGTCACTTCGCGTGCCGTACCGCGTAGATCATGACGAACGCCACGAGGTGGATGCCGAAGAGGAAGTAGCCGAGCCACCACCACATCTGGCGTTCGTCGTGCGGCCCCTGCGGGTCCTTCGCCGCCATCACAGCTCCCGGTGGACCTTGGTGTTCGAGGCCTGGGCGCGGGGGCGCAGCACCAGGAGGTCGACGTTGACGTGGCTGGGTCGGCTCACCGTCCAGGCGATGGTCTCGGCGACGTCGTCGGCGGTGAGCGGGTCGGCGACGCCCTCGTAGACCTTGGCGGCCTTGTCCTCGTCGCCGCCGAAGCGGGTGAGGGCGAACTCGTCGGTCCTGACCATGCCGGGGGCGATCTCGATGACGCGGACCGGCCGGCCGACGATCTCCAGGCGGAGGGTCTCGGCGAGGACGTGGGTGCCGTGCTTGGCGGCGACATAGCCGGCGCCGCCCTCGTAGGTGCCGTGGCCGGCGGTGGAGGAGACGACGACGATCGTGCCGTCGCCGCTCGCGTCCAGCTTGGGCAGCAGGGCCTGGGTGAGGTTGAGGGTGCCGATGACGTTCGTCTCGTACATCGAGCGCCAGTCGGCGGGGTCGCCGGTGGCCACCGGGTCGGCGCCGAGCGCCCCGCCCGCGTTGTTGATCAGGACGCCGACGGTGGTGAAGGCGGTCGCGAACTCGTCGACGGCCGCGCGGTCCGTGACGTCCAGCGGGTACGCGGTCGCCGAGCCGCCCGCCGCGACGATCTCCTCGGCCAGCGCCTCGATGCGGTCCTTGCGGCGGGCGGTGAGGACGACGCGGTAGCCGGCGGCGGCGAGTCGGCGGGCCGTGGCGGCGCCGATTCCGCTGCTCGCACCGGTGACGACGGCGATGCGGGAGGCGGCGGACGGGGCGGCGGTGGCCATGGGACTGCTCCTCGGACGTGGTCGGGTGCCTGCCCGCCAGGATAGGTGCGAAAATCGGGGTGGGTGATCCTCTGTCCGGGAGGTGGACCATGGGACAGGCGCGAGAGGTCATGGACCGGCTCACCGAGGCGCTGACCACGAAGACGGACCCGAAGGTGATCGGTGAGCTCTTCGCGGCGGACGCCGTCGCCGTCACGCCCGACGGCGGGGAGCTGCGCGGCCGGGACAGCATCGTCGAGTACTGGCGTCAGATGACGGACATGGTGCCCGAGGCGCGCTACGAGCCGGTGCACGCGTACGAGGTCGGTGACACGGCCATCGACGAGGGGTTCTTCGCCGGGCGCAACACGGGGCCGATCCAGTTGCCGACCGGGGAGTCGCTGCCCGCGACGGACAAGGAGGTCAGGATCCGCGGGGTGGACTTCGCGAAGGTCGACGCGCAGGGCCGGATCGTCGACTACCGGCTCTACTTCGACGAGATGGAGTTCCTGGGGCAGCTGGGGCTGCTGCCCGAGGACATGCCGTAGGTGACATGCGGTAGGGGACCTGCCGTGGGCGATCTCCTACTGGCCGCGCGGGGCCCACATGATCACGGCCATGCCCGCGAGGCAGATCAGCGCGCCCGTGACGTCCCAGCGGTCGGGGCGGAAGCCGTCGGCGACCATGCCCCACAGGATCGAGCCGGCGACGAAGATCCCGCCGTACGCGGCGAGGATGCGACCGAAGTGGGCGTCGGGCTGGAAGGTGGCGACGAAGCCGTAGGCGCCGAGGGCGAGGACCCCGCCGGTGGCCCAGAGCCAGCCGCGGTGCTCGCGCACGCCCTGCCAGACCAGCCAGGCGCCGCCGATCTCGAAGAGCGCGGCGAGGACGAAGAGGGCGGCGGAGCGCAGCACGGACATGCCGTTCAGCCTCGCACGCGTGCCTGCTTCACCTGTTGAGGGGCGCCTCACCTGCCGCTCGCCGTGGGATACATCCCACCGGTAGGAACCGGCCGAGGGAGCAGTGGTGCTATGCGCAGGATGCGGGGGCTCGCCGTGTGGGGGGCCATGGGGGTGCTGGCGGTGGGCTCGCCCGCGGTGGCGCGGGACGCGGCGGAGGCCGATCTGTCGTACCACGGGTTCGCGGTGCTGCACGGCGGGCGGGTCGACGTACGGCTGACGCCGCGCAACCACGGTCCGGCGGACGTGGCCGACGCGACGGTGCGGCTGCGCTGGTCGGTGCCGCTGGCGCGGGCCCAGCGGATGCCGGACGGGTGTGCGCGGACCGGGGAGCGGTCGGTGGTGTGCCGTACGGGCGCGCTGGCGGCGGACACCCTGGGGGAGCGGATCGAGCTGGGGGTACGGCTGCGGGGCCGGCCGGCGGAGGCGACGCTGGACGTGGACACGGTGTGGGCGGGCGGGGCGGTGGACCGCAACCGGGCCAACGACCGGCAGCAGGTGCTGGTGCTGGACACCGGGGACGCCTACTACTTCTGAGGGCTGTCTCCCTCCGGGGGCCGTGAGGCCCCTGAGTACGATCTCGGCAGGCGGCGCTGACGAAGGGGTTGGGCGATGTCCGGGAACGTGCGGTCGGGTCTGCTGGACGAGCTGTCCGTGGTCTCCCGCCGGTACGTGGCGTCGTACGCCCTGTTCAACCAGGCGCTGGCGGACCGGCTCGGGCTGCATCCGACCGATCTGCAGTGTCTGAACCTGCTGACGCTGGAGCCGGAACCGGTGACGGCGGGCCGGGTGGCCGAGCTGACCGGGCTGACCACGGGGTCGGCGACGCGGCTGGTGGACCGGCTGGAGCGGGCGGGGTACGTGGTCCGGGAGCGCGACGCGGTCGACCGGCGGCGGGTGCTGGTGGCGCCGGTGCCGGAGCGGATCGCGGAGTTCGGGCGGGTGTGGGAGCGGCTGGGCGGGGACCGTACGCCCCTGTTCGCGGATCTGGCGGATGCGGAGCTGGCCGTGATCGTGCGGCACATGCGGCGGACGGTGGAGTTCCACGGGGAGCGGATCGCACGACTGCGGGAAGGCCGGGTGTAGGGGGACATGCGGGACACGGGCATACGGGGCTCCGGCATACCGGACTTCCGGGACTCCGAGACGCTGGAGTTCGGCGTGGTGCAGGCCCGCCGGCAGGCCGAGGCCGCTGAGGTCGCTGAAGTGGTTGAGGCGGGGTCCGCGCGGGGGCCGGGGCTGCCCCGGCACTGGCTTCTGCTGCTGCTGGGCGCGGCGGTGCTGCCGGGGGTGGTGCTGGTGGTCGTGGGCCGGTCGCTGGAGGAGCCGGCCGTGCAGGCGTGGCGGACGGTGTGTCTGGCGGTGACCGTGCAGGCGCTGCCGTTCCTGTTGCTGGGGACGGCGCTGTCGGGGGCGATCAACGCGTTCGTGCCGGCGAGCGTGTTCAGCCGGCTGCTGCCGAAGCGGCCCGCGCTGGCGGTGCCGGTGGCGGGTGCGGCGGGGGTGGTGCTGCCGGGGTGCGAGTGTGCTTCGGTGCCGGTGGCGAACAGTCTGATCGGGCGGGGGGTGAATCCGGCGGCGGCGTTCGCGTTCCTGCTGTCCGCGCCCGCGATCAATCCGGTGGTGCTGACGGCGACGGCGGTGGCGTTCCCGGGCAGCCCGGAGATGGTGCTGGCCCGGCTGCTGGCCTCGCTGGTGACGGCGGCCGTGATGGGCTGGCTGTGGCTCTGGCTGGGGCGCGAGGAGTGGCTGCGGCCGGCCGTACGGCACACCGGGCACCGGGAGGGGCACAGCCGCTGGGAGGAGTTCCGGCAGGGTTTCCAGCACGACTTCCTGCATGCGGGGGGCTTCCTGGTGGTCGGGGCGATGGCGGCGGCGACGTTCAACGTGGCGGTGCCGCGGTCGGTGCTGGAGGTGTTCTCGGGGTCGCCGTGGCTGTCGGTGCTGTTCCTGGCGGCGCTGGCGATCCTGCTGGCGGTGTGCAGTGAGGCGGACGCGTTCGTGGCGGCCTCGCTGAGCGGGTTCTCGCCGGTGGCGCGGCTGGCGTTCATGGTGGTCGGGCCGATGGTCGACCTGAAGCTGATCGCGTTGCAGGCGGGGACGTTCGGGCGGGCCTTCGCGGTCCGGTTCTCCTCGGCGACGGTGGTCGTCGCGGTGGTGTGCAGCGCGGTCGTGGGAGGGGTCCTGCTGTGAAGCGGTTCATGCGGGTGGCGTTGCTGGTGCTGGGCGGGCTGGGGCTGTTGCAGACCGCGCTGTTCACGGACGAGTACCTGCGGTTCGTGAAGCCGGGGATGCGGTGGCTGCTGGTCGTGTCGGGTGTGGTGCTGGTGGGGCTCGGGGTCCTGGAGGCGCTGGCCGCGCGCGGGCGGCGGACCGATCGGGGACATCACGCGGGCCATGGGGAGCACGAGGGTCACGGCCATGACCACTCCGGTGTCCCGCGCGTCGCCTGGCTGCTGTTCCTGCCGGTGCTGAGCCTGCTGTTCTACGCGCCGCCCGCGCTCGGTTCGTACACGGCCGCGCGGGAGCCTGCCAAGGTGGTCGAGGTGGAGGACGACGGGTTCGATCCGCTGCCCGCGACCTCGCCGCTGCCGATCACGCTGACCGGGTTCACCCAGCGGGTGCAGCAGGACCGCAGCCGGGCGATCAAGGGGCGCGCGGTGCAGCTGACGGGGTTCGCCTCGCCGGCCGGCGGGGGCGGCTGGTACCTGACGCGGATCCTCATCAGCTGCTGCGCGGCGGACGCCACCACGCTGAAGGTGCGGGTGTACGGCGGCACGACGCCGAAGGCGGACACCTGGGTGACGGTCACCGGGACCTGGCACCCGGGCGGCAGGCTGGGCACCTCGTCGGCGGCGGTGGCCCTGGACGCGACCGGCCTGAAGAAGGTGCGCAAGCCGTCGAACGCGTACATGGACGCGCTTCCCCTGGGCTGACACCGGGTCTCTCCGGGGCGGGATTCGCGGCGGGATCCGGGGCGGGATCCGGGGCCGGGAATAGCCGCGGGCGGGGGACCGTTCAAGGGCTATAGTTGAACGGTCAACAACTTTGGAGGGTGAGCGACCATGCAGTTCGGGATCTTCACGGTGGGCGATGTGACGCCGGACCCGACGACCGGCCGTACGCCGACCGAGCGGGAGCGGATCAAGGCCATGGTCGCGATCGCGCTGAAGGCGGAGGAGGTGGGGCTCGACGTCTTCGCGACCGGTGAGCACCACAACCCGCCGTTCGTGCCCTCGTCGCCGACCACCATGCTCGGGTACGTCGCCGCGCAGACGGAGAAGCTGATCCTCTCCACCTCCACCACCCTCATCACCACCAACGACCCGGTGAAGATCGCCGAGGACTTCGCGATGCTCCAGCACCTGGCCGACGGCCGGGTGGACCTGATGATGGGCCGCGGCAACACCGGTCCCGTCTACCCCTGGTTCGGGCAGGACATCCGCCAGGGCATCAACCTCGCCGTCGAGAACTACGCCCTGCTGCGCCGGCTGTGGCGGGAGGACGTCGTGGACTGGGAGGGCAAGTTCCGCAGCCCGCTCCAGGGGTTCACCTCCACGCCGAGGCCGCTGGACGACGTCCCGCCGTTCGTCTGGCACGGCTCCATCCGGTCCCCGGAGATCGCCGAGCAGGCCGCCTACTACGGTGACGGCTTCTTCCACAACAACATCTTCTGGCCCGCCGACCACACCAAGCGCATGGTCGAGCTGTACCGGTCCCGGTACGCCCACTACGGGCACGGCACGCCCGAGCAGGCCATCGTGGGCCTGGGCGGCCAGGTGTTCATGCGGAAGAACTCGCAGGACGCGGTGCGCGAGTTCCGGCCGTACTTCGACAACGCGCCGGTCTACGGGCACGGGCCGTCCCTGGAGGACTTCACCGAGCAGACCCCGCTGACCGTCGGCACCCCCGAGCAGGTCATCGAGAAGACCCTCGCCTTCCGCGAGTACGCCGGTGACTACCAGCGCCAGCTGTTCCTGCTCGACCACGCCGGACTGCCGCTGAAGACCGTCCTGGAGCAGCTCGACCTGCTCGGCGAGGAGGTCGTGCCGGTGCTGCGCAAGGAATTCGCCGCCGGGCGCCCGGCCGAGGTGCCGGACGCGCCCACCCACCGGTCGCTGCTCGCGGCCGCACGGAAGGAGACCGTGGCATGAAGCTCGTCGTCGTCTCGGCGGGACTGAGCGTCCCCTCGTCGACCCGGCTGCTGGCCGACCGGCTCGCCGGTGCGGTCGGGGCGAAGTCCCCCGTGGACATCGAGGTCGTGGAGCTGCGCGACCTCGCGGTGGAGATCGCGCACCACTTCACCAACGGGTTCCCCGGACGGAAGCTCGCCGGCGCCCTGGACGCGGTCGGGGCCGCCGACGGACTGATCGTCGTCACACCGGTGTTCTCCGCGTCGTACAGCGGACTGTTCAAGTCGTTCTTCGACGTGCTGGACCCGGACGCGCTGACCGGGAAGCCGGTGCTGATCGCCGCGACCGGCGGCTCCGCCCGGCACTCGCTGGTCCTGGAGCACGCCCTGCGGCCGCTCTTCTCCTACCTGCGGGCCGTTGTCGTCCCGACCGCCGTCTACGCCGCCTCGGAGGACTGGGGCGCGGAGGGGCTGCCGGAGCGGATCGAGCGGGCCGCGGGCGAGCTGGCGGCGCTGATGGGCGGGCTGTCGGCGGTGCGGGAGAGCAAGCCGGTGAAGGACGCCTTCGACGTCGTACCGTTCGCCGACCAGCTCGCCGCGCTGCGGCCCACGGGATGAGGTTGCCTCCGGCTGAGTGAGAGGGCAGTAAGAAGCCCGGCGGAAGGAAGATCATCAGGTCGTCCGACCCGGAAAGCTTGGCAGACTGGCTCCGTGCCTCCCACCCTGCTGCTCGCCGAAGACGACCGCGCCATCCGCCACGCCCTGGAACGCGCCCTGGCCCTGGAGGGGTACCAGGTCACCGCGGTCGCCGACGGGGTCGAGGCGCTGGCCCACGCCCACAAGTCGCCGCCGGACGTGCTCGTCCTCGACGTGATGATGCCCGGGATCGACGGACTCCAGGTCTGCCGGGTGCTGCGCGCCGAGGGCGACCGCACGCCGATCCTGATGCTGACCGCGCTGGTGGAGACCGCCGACCGGATCGCCGGGCTCGACGCGGGCGCCGACGACTACGTCGTCAAGCCGTTCGACGTCGAGGAGGTCTTCGCCCGGCTGCGGGCCCTGCTGCGGCGTACCAACCCCGGCGGTGTCCCCGTCCCGGCGGAGACCGCTGCCGCCGCCCCCCGGCAGACGCCCGAGCGCTACCTGGAGGCGGCCGGGCTGCGCATGGACCCGCAGGCGCGGCGGGCCTGGCGCGGCGAGCGCGAGCTGGAGCTCACCCGCACCGAGTTCGAGCTGCTGGAACTCCTCGTGCGCAACGCCGGGATCGTCCTCGACCACTCCACGATCTACGACCGGATCTGGGGCTACGACTTCGGTCCCGGCTCCAAGAACCTCGCGGTCTACGTCGGCTACCTCCGCCGCAAGCTCGACCACCCGGCCGCCTCCCCGCTGATCCACACCGTGCGCGGCGTCGGATACGTGCTCCGGGAGGACTGAGTGGGCCGGCTGCGGCGGCTGCTGGGCGGGCCGCGGCCCAAGCTGGTGTCGTTGCGGACCACGTTCGCCGTGTCCTTCGCGGCGGTGACCGCCGCCGTGACCGTGCTGGTGGGCGTGCTGTCGTACTCGGCGGCGGCCCGGCTGGTGCGGGTCGACCAGGAGTCGGTGTTCGACGAGGTCGTCCAGGATCTGCGGGACGAGGTGCGCGGGCACAAGATGGCGCCCGAGGACTTCTTCTCGGCGGCGCCGGGGCACGACATCGTGCGGCCCGCGCGCACGAACGTGCAGGTGCTCGGGGCCGACGGGACGGTCGTGGACAGCGGCAGCCCGCGGCTGCCCGTGGTGGCCGCCGACCGGACGGTCGCGGCGGCCCCGGCGGCCGGGCGGATGGCCGAGCACAAGGACGTCGACGTCGGCAGCGACGTCTACCGGGTCGCGACCGTCGCGCTCGGCGGCGGGCGCGGCGCGGTGCAGGTGGCGCAGGAGTTCAGCGACACCGAGGACCTGCTGCGGGCGCTCCAGCAGCGCACCCTGATCCTGATGACCGCCGTCGTGCTGGCCGCGGGTCTGTTCGGCTGGTGGCTGGCCCGGCGCATCACCCACCGTCTCGTCATCCTCACCACCGCCGCCGAGGACGTCGCCCGGACCCGGCGGCTCGGGGTGCAGGTGCCGGTCACCGGCCACGACGAGGTGGGCCGGCTCGGCCGGGCCTTCGACCGGATGCTGGGCCGGCTCGCCCAGTCGGAGGAGGACCAGCGGAGGCTGGTGCAGGACGCGGGGCACGAGCTGCGCACCCCGCTGACCTCGCTGCGGACGAACATCTCGCTGCTGCGGCGGATCGACGAGCTGCCGCCCGCCATGCGCGAGGACCTGGTCGCCGACCTCACCCAGGAGGCCCGTGAGCTGACCGACCTGGTCAACGAGCTCGTCGACCTCGCCGCCGGGCAGGCCGACAACGAGCCCCCGCAGAAACTGGACCTCGCCGACATCGCCGAGGAGGTCGCGGTGCTCGCCCGGCGCCGCACCGGACGGGTGATCCAGGTCCGGGCGAGCGGCGACACCACGACCGACGGCCGGCCCGGCATGCTCCAGCGGGCCGTGTCCAACCTCGTGGAGAACGCCACCAAGTTCGACCGCGAGGGCGTGGCGCCCGTCGAGATCTCCGTCACCGGACCCGCCCGGCCCGGTGTCGTCCGCGTCGAGGTCCTCGACCGCGGGCCGGGCGTCGCCGTCGAGGACCTGACCCGCGTCTTCGACCGCTTCTACCGCGCCGCCGACGCCCGCGCCCTGCCCGGCTCCGGCCTCGGTCTGTCGATCGTGCGGGAGGTCGCCCTCTCCCACGGCGGCACCCCGTTCGCCCACCGCCGCGCGGGCGGCGGCTCGGTGATCGGGTTCACGGTGGGCGGGGGGTTGTGACGAGGGCGGTCGGCGTACGACGCTCACCTCGTCGGGGCCGGTTGTGAGGAGGGGCGGACGGGTTGCTGAGTGACCAGGAGAAGGCCGTGCTGGCGGCGGTCGACGAGGCGGACGCCGTAGGGACGCTGCGGGAGCTGATCGCGGTGCCGAGCGTCACCGGGAGCGCCGCCGAGTCCGAGCTCCAGCACCTTCTGGCGGGGCGGCTGGAGCGGCTGGGGCTGGACGTCGACCTGTGGTCCATGGACCTGCCGGAGCTGTGCGCGCACCCGGACTTCCCCGGGATGGAGGTGCCGCGCGAGGAGGCCTGGGGGCTCGTCGGCCACACGGCCGGCGGCGGGGACGGGCCGACGCTGATCCTCCAGGGGCATGTGGACGTCGTACCGCCCGGTGACCCGGCCGCCTGGGACGGGGATCCGTTCGTGCCCCGGCTGACCGGTGGGCTCGTGCACGGGCGCGGGGCGTGCGACATGAAGGCCGGGCTCGCGGCGCAGCTCGCCGCGCTGGCGGCGGTCCGGGCGGCCGGGGTGCGGCTGCGCGGGCGGGTCGCCGTGCACTTCGTCGTCGGCGAGGAGGACGGCGGGATCGGCGCCTTCGGGACCCTCCGGCGGGGGTACGGCGGGGACGCGTGCGTGATCGCCGAGCCGACCGGCGGGACCGTGATCACCGCGAACGCGGGCGCCCTGACCTTCCGGCTCACCGTGCCAGGCCGGGCCGCCCACGCCAGCTCGCGCGAGGCCGGGGTGAGCGCGATCGACGCCTATCTGCCGCTGCACCGGGCGCTCGCCCGGCTGGAGGGCGACCGCAACCGCGACCCCGATCCGCTGCTCGCCGAGTACCCGATCCCGTACTCCCTCTCCGTCGGCACCCTGCGCTCCGGCGACTGGGCGAGCAGCGTGCCCGACACGCTCGTCGCCGAGGGGCGGCTCGGGGTGCGGCTCGGGGAGGACCCGGCCCTCGCGCGGGCGGCGCTGGAGCGGTGCGTGGCCGAGGCGTGCGCGGACGACCCCTGGCTGCGGGAGCATCCCGCGACCGTGACCTGGCCGGGCGGGCAGTTCGCCAGTGGGCGGCTGGCGGCCGGGCATCCGCTGCGGGACGCCGTCGCCGAGGCGTACGCCGACGCCACCGGCGCGGCCCGGCCCCGGGAGCGCGGGGCGACGTACGGCAGCGATCTGCGCCACTACACCGGCGCCGGGATCCCGACCCTCCAGTTCGGGCCGGGGGACATCGGCGTCGCGCACAGCGCCCGGGAGCACGTGTCCGTGCGGGAGGTGACCGACGCGGCGCGGACCTTCGCGCTGACCGTGCTGCGGACGGTGGGGGTGGGATGAGGGGTGAGGTGACGGGCGGCGCCGGCGCGCCGCCGGGGAGGGGGCCCCGTGAGAGTGCTGGCGTTCGCCGTCGTGCTGCGGCACGCGCGGCTGCGGCGGGTGTGGTGCGGGCAGGTGGCGAGCGCCGTCGGGGACGGGATCACCCTGGTCGCGCTGCCCGGTGCGCTCCTCGCCGCGCACACGAAGACCGACCTCGGCCTCGTGCTCGGCGCGCAGAGCCTCGCGCTGGTGGGGGCCGCGCTGCTGGGCGGGGTGCTGGCGGACCGGCTGCGGCGGTCGTGGGTGATGGCCGGGGCGGACGTGGTCCGGCTGGTCACGGCGGTGTGCTTCGCGCTCGGAGCGGCCCGGGCGCCGCTCGCCGTGCCCGTGCTGCTGGCCCTGGTGACCGGGTTCGCCGCCGGGGTGTTCACCCCCGCCTTCGGGGCGCTGATCCCCGACCTGGTGCCGGAGGAGGACCTGCCGAAGGCGAACGCCCTGCGCTCGATCACCGTGCGCACCGGCCAGGTCGCCGGACCCGCGCTCGGCGGGCTGCTGCTCGCGGTCGGCTCGGCGGACCTGGCGTTCTGGGCGGACGCCGGGACGTTCGCGGCGAGCGTCGGCACGCTCGTCGGGGTGGGTGACGTCCGGCGCGCGGGCCCGGCGGGCGGGGGTGTGCTGCGCCAGGCCCGGGAGGGCTTCGCCGCCGTGCGGGAGCGGCCCTGGGTGCTGACGGTCATCGTGCAGGGCACCCTCCAGCTGCTGCTGGTGATGGCCCCGGCTGCGGTGCTGCTGCCGATCATCCTCCAGGAGCGGGGCGAGTTCACCGCGTACGGGCCGCTGGTCGCGCTCCAGGCGGCCGGCTCGGTCGTGGGCGGGATGGCGATCGCCGCCTGGACCCCGCGCCGCCCCGGTACGGTCGCCGTCCTCGCGCTGGGCCTGCTCGCCGCGCAGCTCGGCTGTCTGCTGGCCGGGGCGCCGCTGGTGCTGCTGGGCGCCTCGGTGGCCGTCACCGGCTTCGGGTACGCCGTCTTCAACGTCTGCTGGGCGAGCGCCCTGCACCGCTCGATCCCCTCCGGCATGCTCGGCCGGGTCTTCGCGATCGACACCCTCGGCACCTACGGCCTCCAGCCCGCCGGTCTCGCCCTGACCCCGCTCGCCGCGACCGCCTTCGGCAACGGGCCCGTGCTGTGGGTGGGCCTGGTCGCGCTGACGGTGACCACGGTCGTGCCGCTGTTCCAGCGCCAGGTGCGGGCCTTCGCGGACGCCCCGCCGCTGCCGGCGCCGTACACCTGAGGACGCGATCGGGAACCCCGGACGGCCGGTTTCCCTCCTCCGGGGTGTCGGCGGCGGTGAGCGCGAGCCCGCGGATGTGCGTACCTCCGACCGACGGGCCCTGTTCGGATGCGAGGATGAGGCGCGATGACTGCCGGGTGGTGTACGCGTACGCTGCGTGCCGCGATGTTCGCGGCCGTCTGCGTGCTGCTCGCCGCCCTGGGCCACGTCCTGATGTCCGGCGAGCACGTGCCCGCCTGGGCGCTGGCCGCCGGGGCGGCCGTGACCGGCGCGACGGGCTGGTGCCTGGCGGGCCGGGAGCGGGGGCCGGTGTCGGTGGTCGCGGTCGTGGTGGCCGCGCAGACCCTGCTGCACTGGGCGTTCGAGTACGCCCAGACGGCGGGTGCGCGACCGTCGGCCGCGGGAGCCGCCGGTGTGGGCATGTCCATGCCCATGGAGGCCGGCGGCATGGACATGGCGCACATGGCCGGCATGGGCCACATGAGTCACACCGACGGCGCCGGCCGCGGTGTGCTGGAGGGCCTCGCCGGCTCCTCCTCGTCCGGGATGTTCGCCGCCCACCTGCTGGCCGCGCTGCTGTGCGGGCTCTGGCTGGCCCACGGTGAGCGGGCCGCGTTCCGGGTGCTGCGGGCGGTGGCCGGCCGGCTCGCGGCGCCGCTGCGGCTGCTCCTCGCCCTGCCCCTCGTACCCGAACGCCCGCGCGTCCGGCCGCGGCGCCGCCGCAGCGAGCGGGTGCCGCGGCTCCTCCTCGTCCACGCGATCACTTCTCGGGGTCCGCCCGCGGGGGCCGCTGCCGTCTGACGGCAGCCGGTGACCCGGGCCGCCCCTGTGCGCCCCGGGCTTCGGCCGTACGTGCGCGCAGGCGCCGTGGGGCCGTCTCCCCGTATCCGGACCGGGCCCAGGTCCCGGCGTCCGGACGACCGAGAAGGACACCCGCAGGTGATCACCTCTGTCTCCCCTGTCTCCTCTGTCTCCCCTGTCTCCCCGTCCCGTCCCGAGTCCTCCCGTGACGACTCGATCACCGCGTGGGCGCTCGCCGCGCGCGGTGGCGACCCGGCCGCCGTCGAGCGGTTCGTGCGCGCGCTGCACCGGGACGTCCTGCGGTACGTCGCCCACCTGTGCGGCGATCCCCAGGCTGTGGACGACCTCGCCCAGGACACCTTCCTGCGGGCGCTCGGCAGTCTGCACCGGTTCGAGGGCCGTTCCTCGGCGCGCTCCTGGCTGCTGTCCATCGCCCGCCGCGCGGTGACCGACAGCTACCGGTACGCCGCCGCCCGGCCGCGCCCGGCCGACGTAGCCGACTGGCAGCTCGCCGTGGAGTCGGCCCAGCCGCGCGGGCTGCCCGGGTTCGACGACGGGATCGTGCTGCTCGACCTGCTGGCCGCGCTGCCGGACGAGCGGCGGGAGGCGTTCGTCCTCACCCAGCTGCTCGGACTGCCGTACGCGGAGGCGGCCGAGGTCAGCGACTGCCCGGTGGGCACGGTCCGCTCCCGGGTGGCCCGGGCGCGCGCCTCACTGGCCGACCTGCTGGACGAGGCGGAGGAGCGCACACCCGTGGCCGCCTGAACGGTGGTACGAATGGGTAATAGTGACCAATAGTGCGACATGTAAGCCAGGAAGCGCGTCACGCAGGAGAGCGAGATGAGCGGCCATGGAGGCACTCAGCGCGCGGGTCACCCTCGACGAACGCGGCACCGTGACCGGGTGGAACGACGGGGCCGAGCGGCTTCTCGGTTACCCGGCGGAGGAGATCGTGGGCCGGCCGGCGGTGCTGCTGCTGGCCGAGCGGCCGGTTCCTCCCGAGTTCCCCCCGGCGGCCGGGCCGCCCCGGTGGCACGGCACGCTCGCTCTCCGGCACCGGTCGGGACGCCGCCTGGCGGTCAGGGTCCTGGCGCATCACCGTACGGCGGAGGACGGCAGCCGCGACTGGCTGCTGGTCTCCGCCGTGGCCGGGACCCCGCGGCCCGGCGACGACGCCCTGATGCGGCGGGGCCTGATGCAGTCCCCGTCCTGTGCCACCTCGGTGTACGACACCGACCTGCGCTACCGCCGCTCCAGCCGGGCCGCGCAACGGGCCCTCGGCCTCGCCGAGGAGGAGCTGCGCGGGCTGCGGATGACGGACGTGATCCCGACCGAGGCGTCGGAGCAGGTGGAGCGGCGGATGCGGCTCGCCCTGGAGACGGGCGAGCCGCAGTACGTCGAGAACCACGCCCGTGCGCCCGGCGAGTCCCGTGAGCACGCCTGGGCGGTCCAGCTCTACCGGGTGGAGGACCCGGACGACGGCCGGGTGCTCGGGGTGGCGGCCACCGGGCACGACGTGACCGAGCAGTACTGGGCCCGCAAGCGTCTCCAGCTGATCGCCGCGGCCAGCTCGCGGATCGGCAGCACCCTCGATGTGACGCGGACGGCGCAGGAGCTGGCGGACGTGGCCGTGCCGGACCTCGCCGACTTCCTCAGCGTGGATCTGCTGACCTCCTTCGAGGAGGGCGGCGAAGGCGCCGGCGGGGAGGGCGCCGGAGCCGGTGACGGGGTGTCGCTGGCGCTGCGGCGGGTCGCCCACCAGTCCGTGCTGCCGGGCGTCCCCGAGGCGGTCCTCGCGCCGGGCGAGGTGGACGAATACCCGGAGGGCTCGCCGCCGGTGGAGAGTCTGCGCTCGGGCCGGGGCCTGTACCGCCGGGTGTTCCCGGCCGCGCTGCCCGCCTGGGTCGCCGACGATCCGCTGCGCATCGCCCGGATCCGCGACTTCGGCTTCCACTCCGTGATGGCCGTGCCGCTGTCGGCGCGGGGCGCGACCCTCGGGGTGGTCGTCCTCGCCCGGCACCGGCGTCCCGACCCCTTCGAGGAGGACGACCTGGTGCTCGCCGAGGAGCTGGCCGCCCGGGCGGCGGTCTGCATCGACAACGCCCGGCGCTACACCCGCGCCCGGGGCACGGCGGTCACCCTCCAGCGCAGTCTGCTGCCGCAGCGGCTGCCCGAGCAGTCGGCGGTGGAGGTCGCCTCCCGCTATCTGCCGGCCGGCGCCCGGGCCGGGGTGGGCGGCGACTGGTTCGACGTGATCCCGCTGTCCGGGGCGCGGGTGGCCCTGGTCGTGGGGGACGTGGTGGGCCACGGCATCCACGCCTCGGCGACCATGGGGCGGCTGCGGACGGCCGTACGGACCCTCGCCGACATCGATCTGCCGCCGGACGAACTCCTGACCCACCTCGACGACCTGGTGGCCCGGCTGGCCACCGAGGCGGAGGCCGCCGAGCACGGGGAGACCGCCGGGGACGTGGGCGCGACCTGCCTCTACGCCGTCTACGACCCCGTGTCCCGGCGGTGCGCGCTCGCCCGGGCCGGGCATCCGCCGCCCGCGCTGGTCAGCCCGGACGGCGGGGTGGAACTGCTCGACCTGCCCGCCGGGCCGCCGCTGGGGCTGGGCGGGCTCCCCTTCGAGTCGGTCGAGTTCGACCTGCCCGAGGGCAGCGTGCTCGCCCTCTACACCGACGGGCTGCTCGACTCCCGCACCCGCCGCTCCGGCGACGGCGACGGCGGTGACGACGACGGTGTCTCCCGGCTGTGCCGGAGCCTCGCCCGGCCCGCCGCCTCGCTGGACGTCCTGTGCGACACGGTCCTCGGTGGGATGCTCCCGCAGCGGCCCGCCGACGACGTGGCGCTGCTCGTCGCCCGGACCCGGGGTCTCGACGCCTCCCGGGTCGCGATCTGGGACGTGGAGCCGGACCCGGCCGCCGTCGCCGAGACCCGCAAGAACGTGATCGCGCGACTGGAGGCGTGGGGGCTGACCGACGCGGCCTTCGTCACCGAGCTGATCGTCAGCGAGCTGGTCACCAACGCCATCCGGCACGCCGAACCGCCGGTCCAGCTCCGTCTGATCCATGACCGGGCCCTGATCTGCGAGGTCTCCGACGCCAGCGGCACCGCCCCGCACATGCGGCGGGCCCGCACCTACGACGAGGGCGGCCGGGGCCTGCTGCTGGTCGCCCAGCTCACCGAACGCTGGGGCACCCGCCCGGGCACGCGGGGCGGCAAGACGATCTGGGCGGAGCAGAACATCGATCGGTGACGCCGCGCGGGACGACCGGCCGACTGTGACCCCCCTCACAGCCGCCCGGGCGACTTTGCATGGTCATGCGTCATCATGCATACTCTTCCTATGTCCAAGGTCCTCACCTCCCTTCCGGTCGGCGAGCGCGTCGGCATCGCCTTCTCCGGCGGACTCGACACGTCGGTCGCCGTCGCGTGGATGCGCGACAAGGGCGCCGTCCCCTGCACCTACACCGCCGACATCGGCCAGTACGACGAGCCCGACATCGCCTCGGTGCCCGGCCGCGCGCACACCTACGGCGCCGAGATCGCGCGTCTGGTCGACTGCCGTGCCGCGCTGGTCGAGGAGGGCCTGGCGGCGCTCGCCTGCGGCGCGTTCCACATCCGCTCCGGCGGGCGGGCGTACTTCAACACCACCCCGCTCGGCCGCGCGGTCACCGGCACCCTCCTGGTGCGCGCCATGCTCGAGGACGACGTCCAGATCTGGGGCGACGGCTCGACCTTCAAGGGCAACGACATCGAGCGGTTCTACCGCTACGGTTTGCTCGCCAACCCGCACCTGCGGATCTACAAGCCGTGGCTGGACGCCGACTTCGTGACGGAGCTCGGCGGCCGCAAGGAGATGTCCGAGTGGCTGCTCGCCCACGGACTGCCCTACCGGGACAGCACCGAGAAGGCGTACTCCACCGACGCCAACATCTGGGGCGCCACCCACGAGGCGAAGACGCTGGAGCACCTGGACACGGGGATCGAGACCGTCGACCCCATCATGGGCGTCCGGTTCTGGGACCCGTCGGTCGAGATCGCCCCCGAGGACGTCACGGTCGGCTTCGACCAGGGCCGCCCGGTCACCATCAACGGCAAGGAGTTCGCCTCCGCGGTCGACCTGGTGATGGAGGCCAACGCCATCGGCGGCCGGCACGGCCTCGGCATGTCCGACCAGATCGAGAACCGGATCATCGAGGCCAAGAGCCGCGGCATCTACGAGGCGCCCGGCATGGCCCTGCTGCACGCCGCGTACGAGCGGCTGGTCAACGCGATCCACAACGAGGACACCGTCGCCCAGTACCACAACGAGGGCCGTCGTCTCGGCCGGCTGATGTACGAGGGCCGCTGGCTGGACCCGCAGGCGCTGATGGTCCGTGAGTCGCTCCAGCGCTGGGTCGGCGCCGCCGTCACCGGCGAGGTCACCCTGCGGCTGCGGCGCGGCGAGGACTACTCGATCCTCGACACCACCGGCCCGGCCTTCAGCTACCACCCGGACAAGCTGTCCATGGAGCGCACCGAGGACTCCGCGTTCGGCCCGGTGGACCGGATCGGCCAGCTCACCATGCGCAACCTCGACATCGCCGACTCCCGCGCCAAGCTGGAGCAGTACGTCGGCCTCGGGCTGCTCGGCAGCACGGCCACCCCGGCGCTCGGCGCCGCCCAGGCCGCCGCGACCGGTCTGATCGGCACCCTCCCCGAGGGCGGCGCCGAGGCGATCGCGTCCCGCGGCGAGGTCTCCGAGGAGGACGCCCTCCTGGACCGCGCGGCCATGGAATCCGGCACGGACTGATCCGCCGCGGTCAGACGGAAGAAGGGCCGGCCGGGTGCGTCACGCACCCGGCCGGCCCTTCGCCGTTCACCCCGGGCGGAGTCCGGCCTGATCCTTTGGTGGTCGTGACCTGCTCGCCGCCCTCGACGTACGTCACCACGCCGGACCAGCGGCGATCGGCGCCCCGGCCCTCCGTCATGGCGACGGACAGGGCCACCTGGCGCGGCTCGTGCGTCTCCCGGCCGAAGCGCCGGGCCGTGCGCTGCCCGGCCTCAGGCGTCCTTGCGCGCCACGCCGCCGTAGAAGCCGATGGGGGGCAGGGCGGGGTCGACCGGCTCGGTGGGGCGCCAGTCCGGGACCAGGACCAGGCCCGGCTCCAGCAGCGTCCAGTCGCGGAAGAACTCCAGGACCCGGGCGTGCCTGCGGGGGTTCATGCTGGCGGTGGCGCTGTTGTAGATCTTCACCGCGTCCGTGCGGCCGCCCTCGTCGAAGACGTCGACCGTGGCGTGGGAGAGGATCAGGTACGAGCCCGTCGGCAGCGCGTCGAGCAGGGTCGCCAGGATCGCGTCCGGGTCCTCCGCCTCCGTGACGAAGTGCAGGATCGCCACCAGCATCAGCGCCACGGGCCGGTCGAGGTCGATCACCTTGCGGACGTCGGGGTGGTCGAGGACGGCCAGGGGGTCGCGCAGGTCGCCGAGGACGACGGAGGTGTTCTCGTCGTCGTCGTCCAGCAGGCTCCGGGAGTGGGCGCCGACGATCGGGTCGTTGTCGACGTAGGCGATCCGGGTCTCCGGGGCCACGGCGCGCGCGATCTGGTGCACGTTGGGCTCGGTCGGCAGGCCGGTGCCGATGTCGAGGATCTGCCGGATGCCGCCCTCCTCGACCACGTGCCGCACGGCGCGCTGCATGAAGCTCCGGTTGGCCCGCACGGCCGCCCGCACCTCGGGGGCCGCCTTGATGAACTGCTCCGCGGCCTCCTGGTCGACCTCGTAGTTGTCCTTCCCGCCGAGGAAGTAGTCGTACATCCGGGCCGGGTGGGGCTTGCTCGTGTCGATCTTGGGAGAGGTCATGCTGCCTGGCTCCGTCCGAAACCATGGTGAGTGACTGTCAGATCATCATTTTGGCACGGGTGTTGTGGGTCCCGGCGCTCACATGTGGACCGCGGGCGCCGCGTCCGGGTCGTGGGCCGGGGCTCCCCGGCGGTAGAGGAGGACGCTGATCAGCGCGCCGGCGGCGAAGAAGGCGGCCGACCACCCGTAGGCGGTGGAGTAGGCCTCCAGGCCGGCGTGGGCGAGGACGGTGGGATCCCTGGGGTCGCGGCCGGCGAGGTAGTCCGCGGCGGCGCTGGTGGAGAGGGTGTTGAGCAGGGCCGTGCCGAGCGAACCGCCGACCTGCTGCATGGTGTTGACGGCGGCGGAGGCGACACCGGCGTCCTCGGCGCGCACCCCGTCCGTGGCCAGGGCCATCGCCGGGGCCATGATCAGGCCGAAGCCCAGGCCCGCGAGGACGAGCGGCGGCAGGATGTCGGTGGCGTAGCCGCTCGCGAGGTCGAGGCCGGTCAGCCAGACCATGGCCGCGGCGGCCAGGCCCATGCCCAGCGGCACGACCGGCTTGGGGCCGACGCGGGGGATCAGCAGGGTCGAGGCGAGTGTGGAGGCGATCATGAGGCCGCCGACCATGGGCAGGAAGGCCAGCCCGGTCTCGACGGGGGTGTAGCCGAGGCTCTGCTGAAGGTAGTAGGTGAGGAAGAGGAAGACGCCGAACATGCCGGCGCCGATGATCAGCACCGAGACGAAGGACGCGCCGCGGTTGCGGTCGAGCAGGACGCGCAGCGGCAGCAGGGGGTGCGCGGAGCGGGTCTGCCACCAGGTGAACGCGGCGAGCAGGATCCCGCCCGCGACCAGGAACCCCCAGGTCGCCGGGGAGCCCCAGTCGTGGGTCTCGGCGTTGGAGAAGCCGTAGACCAGGCAGAACAGTCCGCTGGAGACGAGCAGGGCGCCCGGCACGTCGATGGTGGCGGACCGGTCGCGGCTGGCGCGCTGGAGCAGCAGGGCCCCGCCGGCGAAGGCGACGGCGGCGAAGACGAGGTTGACGTACAGGGTCCAGCGCCAGTCGAGGTGCTCGGTCAGCAGGCCGCCGAGCAGCAGGCCCACGGCGCCGCCCGCGCCGGCGATGGCGCCGTACACGCCGAAGGCCTTCGCGCGTTCCCTGGCGTCGGTGAAGGTCGTGGTGAGCAGGGACAGGGCGGCCGGGGCGAGCAGCGCGCCGAACAGGCCCTGGACGGCGCGGGCGACGATGAGCATCTCGAAGCCGTTGGCGGCCCCGCCGAGGGCGGAGGCGCCCGCGAAGCCGACCAGGCCGACCAGGAAGGTCGTCTTGCGGCCGAAGAGGTCGGCGATACGGCCGCCGAGCAGGAGCAGGCTGCCGAAGGCGAGCGCGTAGGCGGTGACCACCCACTGCCGGTCCCCGTCCGAGAACCCGAGGTCCCGCTGGGCGGAGGGAAGGGCGATGTTCACGATCGTGCCGTCCAGCACGACCATCAGCTGGGCCAGGCCGATGACGGCGAGGATCCACCAGCGGTGCGGGTGCGGGGCGTCGGCCGACGGGAGCCGGGACACGGTGGCGGGGCCGACGGGGACGTCGGCGGAGGTTCGGGACATGGCGGGGCTCCGGCGTGAGGAGGAGTTCCTGAGGACTTCCTGCTGATTTCCTGCTGATTTTCTGACGGGTGTCAGATTGCTCTGACGACTGTCAGATTAGCCTCCGTCTGACAGGTGTCAAGTAATGTGGGGGGTGAAGCCCGGGCACGCCGGGCCCGGCGGTGAGGAGGGCGAACGGTGGGAGCACGAGCCGCATCGGTGCGGAGGCCGGGGCGCCCCGGCACGGACACGCCGGCGGTGCCCGAGGAGGAGAGCATCCTCCAGCGCGGCCTGGAGGCCTTCGCCGAACTCGGCTACGACCACGCCTCCGCCCGCGAGCTGGCCCGCCGCCTCGGCGTCAGCCACAACTTCATCAACGACCGCTACGGCTCCAAGGCCGCGTTCTGGCGGGCGGTCGTCGACCGCGCCCTCGGCGCCCAGCTGGCCCTGATGCCCGCGGCGGACCCCGAGGCCGACGACGCGGAGCAGCTACGGCAGATCATCACCGGCTTCTACCGGAGCGCGGTGGACACCCCGCTGGTCGGCCGGATCTTCGTGGAGGAACTCGCCCGCGACACCGAGCGGCTGGACCACCTGTACGAGCGGTACATCGCGCCGACCCTGCGCACCCTGACCCCGAGCATCGAACGGCTCGTCGCCGCCGGCCGGATGGCGCCCGTCCCGCTGGACGTCCTCTTCTTCGCCGTCGTCCCGCCCGTCTCCGGAATGGTCGAGGTCCCCCTCGCCCGCCGCCTGGGCCGCCCGGAACCCGCCTCCCCGCAGCAACTCCTGGCCACGGCCGAGACCTTGGCGGACCTCGTGGTCAGCGGACTCCTGGCCCGCCGCGGAACGTCGGCGGAGTCGCCGTAGCCGGGGCACTCCGGGCGGCGTCGTACCGCCCATCCGGAGGAAAACGGTGAGCTCCTGCGGAGTCCGTGCCGCGGCTGTCGGCCCGGGAGCGGGACGCTCGTCGTCGGTGGTGGTCCGACGGTTCGCTGAGTACCCGCCGTGCGCTCCGCCGTACATCCCCGTGCAACGCCGTACAAGGAGGTACGCCCATGACCGTCCAGCACGCACCGGCCGAGGACCTGCGCCTGACCGCAGGGGTCCATGCCGCCGTCCTGGCGCGGGATCCCGCCCAGTCCGAGTTCCACCAGGCCGTACGCGAGGTGCTGGAGTCCCTGGAACCGGTCCTCGCCCGCCGGCCCGAGTACACCCGCCACCGGATCCTGGAGCGGCTGTGCGAGCCGGAGCGCCAGCTCGTCTTCCGTGTGCCGTGGGTGGACGACGAGGGCCGGATCCAGGTCAACCGGGGCTTCCGGGTGGAGTTCAACAGCGCCCTCGGCCCGTACAAGGGCGGTCTGCGCTTCCACCCGTCCGTGAACCTCGGGATCGTGAAGTTCCTCGGCTTCGAGCAGATCTTCAAGAACGCCCTGACCGGTCTGCCCATCGGCGGCGGCAAGGGCGGCGCCGACTTCGACCCCAAGGGCCGCTCCGACGGCGAGATCATGCGGTTCTGCCAGTCGTTCATGACCGAGCTCCACCGCCACCTCGGCGAGCACACCGACGTGCCCGCCGGTGACATCGGGGTCGGCACGCGCGAGATCGGCTATCTCTTCGGCCAGTACAAGCGCATCACCAACCGCTACGAGTCCGGGGTGCTCACCGGCAAGGGCCTGAACTGGGGCGGCTCCCACGTCCGCACCGAGGCCACGGGGTACGGCACCGTCTACTTCGTCTCCGAGATGCTCGCCGCCCGCGGCCAGGACCTCGACGGGAGGCGGGTCGTCGTCTCCGGCTCCGGCAACGTCGCGATCTACGCGGCCCGCAAGGCGCACGAGCTCGGCGCGAAGGTCGTCGCCCTGTCCGACTCCGGCGGTTACGTGGTGGACGAGGAGGGCCTCGACCTCGACGTGATCAAGGACATCAAGGAGGTCCGCCGGGCCCGGATCAAGGAGTACGCCGAGGCCGTGCCCCGGGCCCGCTACATCGAGGGCGGTTCCGTCTGGGACGTGCCGTGCACGGTCGCGCTGCCCTGCGCCACGCAGAACGAACTCGACGAGACCGCGGCCCGCACCCTGCTCGCCGGCGGGGTCGTGGCCGTCGCCGAGGGCGCCAACATGCCCACCACCCCCGGCGCCGTACGGCTCTTCCAGGAGGCGGGCGTGGCCTTCGGCCCGGGCAAGGCGGTCAACGCCGGCGGGGTCGCCACCTCGGCCCTGGAGATGGCGCAGAACGCCGGCCGCGACTCCTGGACCTTCGAGGACACCGACCGCCGCCTCGCCGCCATCATGGCCACCATCCACACCACCTGCCGTACGACCGCCGAGGAGTACGGCACCCCCGGCAACTACGTCGTCGGCGCCAACATCGCGGGCTTCCTCAAGGTGGCCGACACCATGCTGGACCTCGGGGTGATCTGAGACCCGTGCCGCCTCCCCGGGTCACCACCCGGTGGCCGGCCAGACGGCCAGGGTCACGGCCGCCGCGGCGAGGAGCGCGACATTGAGTGTGATCCGGCGGTCCTCGCCGGTCAGATGGACGGCGAGGGCACCGATCTGAAGGAGGACGAAACCGAGGGCGGCGGCCGGCGCCAGCCAGGGAGCGACGCCGGTCAGCGGCGGCAGGAGCAGTCCGGCGGCGCCGAGCGTCTCGACCGTCCCCAGCGCCCTCACGACGGGCAACGGCACGCGGTCGACCCAGGCCATCATCGGGCGCAGCCGGTCGCGGTCGCGGACCACCTTCAGGGCGCCCGCGTAGAGATAGAAGACGGCGAGGAGCCCCGCGACGATCCAGTAGACGGTGTTCATGGCGATCTGGCCGGACAGACCGGACGGACCGGACGGGCTGGTCAGGCCGGAGAGGGCAAGCGGGGCAGTCAGGGCAGTCAGGGCGGTCATGCCACGAGTGCACCGCCCGTGCCCCGCCGGTGTCCAAGACCCGTCCCGCGGCGCCGATGCCCCCTGGGTATCGTTGCCGCGTGGAGCTGCGGACCTTGCGCTACTTCGTGGCGGTCGCCGAGGAACTCCACTTCGGCCGGGCCGCCACCCGACTGCACATGAGCCAGCCGCCGCTGAGCCGGGCGATCAAGCGGCTGGAGGCCGAGGCCGGGGCCCTGCTGTTCCACCGCTCGCCCGCCGGCGTGACGCTCACCCCGGTGGGCGCGGTGCTGCTCGACGAGGCGCGGGCCCTGCTCGACCACGCCGACCGCGTCCGGGTACGCGTGAGCGCGGCGGCAGGCGTCGCGACCCTCACCGTCGGCATCCTGGGGGACGGCACCGACCCGGGAGTCACCAGGCTGGCCGCCGCCTACCGCCGGCGCCACCCCGGTGTCGACATCCGCGTCCGCGACACGGATCTGACCGATCCGACGTGCGGGCTGCGCGCCGGGCTGGTCGACATCGCCCTGACCCGGGCGCCGTTCGACGAGACCGCCCTGACGGTGCGTGAGCTGAGGGCCGATCCGGTCGGGGTGGTCCTGCGCGCCGACGATCCGCTGGCCCGCCGCGACCGGCTGCGGCTGGACGACCTGGGCGAGCGCCGCTGGTTCCGGTTCCCGCACGGGACCGACCCCCTCTGGCAGTCGTACTGGAACGGCGGCAGGCCGCGCGAGGGACCGGTGGTGCGGGCCGTCCAGGAGTGCCTTCAGGCCGTGCTGTGGAACGGCACGGTCGGCCTGGCCCCGCTGGGACACGACCTGCCGGCGGAGCTGGCCGTGGTCCCGCTGGCCGACATGGCGCCGAGCCGCGTGGTCGCGGTGTGGAACGCAGGGGACACCAACCCGTTGATCCGGTCCTTCGCCGAGACCGCGACAGCCGCGTACGCCCACCGGCCGAACGGCTCCTAGAAGCCGTAGCGGTTCTTCACATGGCGCCAGAAGTCCCGCAGCATCCACTGGTCGAACGGGGTGATCTCGGTGGCGCTGCCGGCGTTCATGATGAAGTTCCGGACACCGGTCGGCGTCCAGTCGTAGAAGTCGTCCAGGCCGAAGGTGTGGCCGACCTCGTGCAGGTAGATGTGCATGTCCTCCTGGCCCAGGGCGCCCACGAAGTACTCCTGGCCGACACGCTGGCCCCAGTCACCGCCGGCGCCGCCCTCGAAGCCCTTGGTGAGCCACAGCGACTCGTCGTAGTGCTCGGCCTCCTTGCCGGGGCACCGGGAGTAGTCGCCGTCCTGGTGGAAGAAGCGCCCGCAGTCGGGCGAGCACTGGGGAGCGCCCGAGTCGTCGAGCACACCGGCGTAGACCTTCACGGAGTCGTCGGACCACTGCAGGGTGGACCGGTTCTTGACCGCCCAGCCGACGACGTCGACCTTCACCTCGGGGTACGGCCAGGCCTGGTAGCCCTTGCCGTCCTCGGCCATCGCGTGCGTCCACCGGTTGAACTGCGTCTGGAGGGCGCTGTGGATCCGGTCGCGGGTGGTGGCGGTCACCGGGGTGTCGGAGTCCCAGCGGACGCAGTAGCGGAGGGTGCCGCGGGAGGCGATGAGCTGGTCCCAGCCGTAGTTCTTGAAGCCGTACAGGTCGGAGTACGTCGTCTCGACGTGGTTCCAGACCTCGTCCAGCGGCTTCGCCAGGGCGGCGGGCGGGTTCCACGCGTCGTCGGCGGCGGCCTGCGGGGTGGTGGAGGCGGTGGGGGACGCGGAGGCGGTGGGTGTGGTGCTCGTCGGCGTCTTCGAAGGGGCCGTCGTCGGCGTCGCCGCGGGGCTCGTGGACTCGCTGAACGTCGGCGTCACATCGGTGGAGGCGCCGGGGGACACCGTGCCGACGGTGTCGCACTTCTTCCCGTTCAGCTTGAACGACGTGGGCGCCGGGTTGCTCCCCGACCACGACGCCAGGAAGCCGGTGCTCACCGAACGGCCCGCGGCCAGGGTGCCGTTCGAGGCGGTGTCGGTGACGGTCACCTTCCTCCCGGACTGCTTCCACACCCCGTTCCAGCCCCGTGCGACCTTCTGGCCCGCGCCGAAGGTGAACGCGATCTTCCAACTGCTGAGCGGCACGCTCCGGTTGTTGGTGACGGCGACCGTTCCCTCGAAGCCGTCGCCCCACTGCGAGGTGACCTTGTACGTCACGCCGCACGCGGAGGACGCTCCGCTCGCCAGCATCGGCACCGCGGCGACACCCCCGGCCACCAGGAGACCGGCGACGGCGACGGGGACAGGTCTCAGGAAGCGTCTGCGCAGACGACGGCTGCCGGCGGATCGCGAACCCATGGGTGACTCCTGGGAAGTGCGGTGAAAGGGAACTGCCGCTGAGTCGCCGTCGGCCGCCGTGAGGTTGCCGCGACGTCGCAAACTCCACTCGGCGTGATGTGCCTCACGCCTGAATTGTTCGCGGTGGCGTCGATTGGCCGATTGGTGATCGTGACAATTGGCCCCCTTTCGCGCATCAGCCGTTTTCGGCGCCAATTCGGCTGAATGTCCTTGCCGGTGATCGCGGTCGGGGGAGAACGCTTTCCGCCTGGTCACGGCTGGGTCTCGGGCCCCCGGCAGGGCGTGGGGGCGGCTGGATCCGTACGCCCTCGCGCTCCGGAGGAGGTGCCCGGCGGTCGCGCACACGTTCGTTGCCGGGCCCGCTCGGTGATCCCCATAATGGCCGGGCTCGCCGGGGCCGGGCCCGTTCCGGGGAGAGGCAAAAGGATTTGCTGCCGAATATCGGACCACTGAATGAGGCCGGGTATGACCAAGCACCGCCAGAAACCGAAACGCCGCAGGACAACCGCGATATCCGTGGTCGCCGTCGCCGCCGTGGGTATTCCCTCGGTCGCCATGGCCAGTGGCGGCGGAATGTCGGGAGGCTGGCGTGCCGTCTCGTTCCCGTGGTGGGGGTGGGGTACGTCGCGTCCGGCGGCCGGGACGACCTCCTCGCCGTCGCCGGTCATATCCGTGACACCGTCCGCCACGCGCGCCTCCGCCACGGCCACTCCGGCGGGCACCCCGAGCGCCACCCCCTCCGGCGCCACGGCGAGCGCGTCCCCGTCGGCGACCGCCGAGCCGACCGTCACGCCGGCCGCCACCCCGTCCGAGGAGCCGGCCTCGGCCACGCCCGCGCCGAAGGCCACGAGTTCCGCCGCCTACCCGGACTCCGGTGCCACCGCTCGCGTACTTTCCCTGGTCAACGCCGAACGGGACAAGGCGGGTTGCTCGCCCCTGACCGAGAACGCCAAGCTCACCAAGGCCGCCCAGGACCACAGTCAGGACATGGCCGACCATCAGAACATGTCGCACACCGGATCCGACGGCTCCTCCATGAGCGACCGGCTCTCCCGCGTCGGATACACGTTCAGCTCGGCGGGCGAGAACGTCGCCGCCGGGTACGGCACTCCCGAGAGCGTCATGGACGGCTGGATGAACAGCCCCGGCCACAAGGCCAACATCCTCAACTGCGGCTTCAAGGAAATCGGCGTCGGACTGGCACAGCCGGGCAACTACTGGACCCAGGACTTCGGCTCGGCGGCGTAAAACGACGTACGTGTGCATGTGCAATGACGTCATGCCGGAACGCCCGAGGCACGCTTGATCAGTGCGTCGAACGCCCGGTCGGAGAGGGCCTTGCTGAGGAAGACCAGGGGCTTGGCTCCGAAGCCCGCCCGGTAGCGGGTCTTCGGGCGGCGGGCGGTGGCGGCCCTGGTGACGGTCCTGGCGATGACCGAAGGCGGCGACGTCATGCGGGCGCCGGGCCGGGAGCTGTTCTCCAGGGACCTGGCCATCGCTTCGGCCTGCTCCCCGTAGGGGCCGTGGCCCGAGGTCCGGCGGAGCTTGTCGGCGGCGATGCCTCCCCACTCGGTCCGTATGGAGCCGGGCTCGACGACGCTCACGTGGATACCGAAGGGCCGGGTCTCCATGCGCAGGGCGTCGCTGAGGGCCTCCACGGCGTACTTGCTGGCGTGGTACCAGGCGCCCAGCGGGGTGGTGAACTTCCCGCCCATCGAGCTGATGTTGACGATGGTCCCGCGCTGCTGGGCGCGCATGTGCGGTACGACGAGCTGGGTGAGGCGGGCCAGGCCGAAGACGTTGACCTCGATCTGGGCGCGGGCCTCGTCCAGGGGGACGTCCTCGAGGGCGCCGTAGGAGCCGTAACCGGCGTTGTTGACCAGGACGTCGATGCGGCCTTCGGCGCCGATGACGCGCTCGACCGCCGCCTTGACCGAGGTGTCGTCCGTGATGTCGAGGGGCAGCACGTGGACGCCGAAGTCGGCCAGGCCGGCCATGCGGTCCACTCGGCGGGCGGCGCCGTAGACGGTGTATCCGGCCTCTTTGAGTCGGCGGGCGATGGCTTCGCCGATACCGGACGAGGCGCCGGTGACCAGGGCAACCTTGCTGGACATGATCGAGGACCTCACTGGGTGTCGTGATTAAAGACCTGCGGTCTCTTGCACTTCGAACGTAAGAGACCGAGGGTCTGATGTCAAGAGACCGATGGTGCGTAATATGGCGCCATGACTTTCCAGCGCGCACGCAGCCAGGAACAGCGAGAGGTCCGGCGCCAGGTGATCCTGGACACCGCGGCCGCCATGCTGGACGAGATGCCGGCCACGGCCATCAGCCTCAACGAGCTGAGCCGCCGCGTCGGCCTGGCCAAGTCCAATGTGCTGCGGTACTTCGAGTCCCGCGAGGCGGTCCTGCTCGACCTCCTCGACCTCTCGGCCCGCGCATGGCTCGCCGAAATCACCGCGCACCTGCCCGCCCGGATCGACGCCGGAGCCGGTCCGCGGGAGCGCGCCGAGAGCCTCGCCGACGCCCTGGCCGCGTCCCTCGCCGATCACCGGGTGCTGTGCGACCTGATCAGCGCCCAGGCCGCGGTGCTGGAGCACAACATCTCCACCGAGGTCGCCCTGCGCTACAAGCACGCCGCTCTGGACAGCCTCACCGGCTTCGCCGACCTGATCCGCCGCCTGCTCCCCGAGCTGGGCGAGGACGCCGCCGCCCAGGCCGCGTACACCACCACCGTGCTCATCGGCGCCCTATGGGTGCACGCCCACCCCGCCCCCGCCGTACAGGCCGCCTACGACACCGACCCCACCCTGGCGGCCCTGCGCCTGGACTTCACCGAGGCCTTCGGACAGTCACTCGCCGTCTTCCTCACCGGCCAGCTCGCGCGCGCCGGGCACTGACCCCTGACAGCGATGCCGTGCGGCGTACGGATGACGTCACGCCTTCGTGCGTGCGGACGCGGAGGCGTCGAGGCGCTCTCCGCGTACCGCGGCGAAAAAGGTCAGGGCCACACCAGGCAGTAAGGCTGATGCCCCGCCTCGTGCAGGCGGTGGGAGAAGTCCTGCCACTCGTGCAGCAGCTGGTAGACGTTGAACGCGTCCCGAGGGCCGCCGCGGTCCGGGACCGTGGACCAGATGAAGGCGGCCGCGCCCACCGCCTCCTCGCCGATGTCGCGGAGCGGGTCGACGACCGTCATGGGGAGCTTCACGACCGCGTAGTCGGGGTGCAGGACGACCAGCTCCAGCGGGGGGACCTTGTGCAGGGGGACGCCCTCGATGCCCGTGAGGACCATCGCGGCCATCGTCTCCGGCTTGATCTTGGTGAACATGCCGTTCATGCCGAGCTCGTCGCCGCCGAGCTCCTCGGGGCGCATCGAGATCGGGACACGGGCCGCCGTCGCGCCGTCCGGCGCGCCGAAGTACTTGTACGTCACCCCCACCCGACCACCATTCCTGCTCCCGGCTCCATTCGCCACATCTTCGTCCTTGCCCGGGTTCATGCCCTGGCCCTGACGTGCCTCGTCGCGTCCCTCGCCCGCTTCCTCCAGGTCGCGCCGGTGCCTTCCCCGCCGGGCACGCCGAGGACCCAGGTCGTCAGTCCCCTCGCCCAGTCCGCCACCGCGATGCATATCTCCACCCGACTGCTTTTCTAGGACGCGTGGCCCCGGCCGCGCAACCCGATCATCGTGTCAGTGACCTCCCCCACGGCCGCCCGCCGAAACGTGCGTTGAAACACCTGTCCGCAGGATCTTCGCAGCCCTCGACACACGGTCATGATGAGCTACGTCTATCAGCCTCAGTCCGTCTCATATCAGGCTCAGTCCGTCTCAGTTTCTCAGATGACGGCCGGTGGGGGAGGGGGGCTGTGCCTTCCCGCCCCGCGGCCCCGCACACCCGCTGGCCTACCCTGGGGAGTCACTGGCAACCGGAGTCCAGCAAGTCGGAGAAGGTCGGAGAAGCCGCAGGTCATGAGCGAACTGCCCTATTCATACGATGCGCCCGTCTCGCAGGCGCTGTTCGACCGAGCGGCCGCCGTCACCCCGGGCGGTGTGAACTCGCCGGTCCGCGCCTTCCGCGCCGTGGGCGGAACGCCCCGCTTCATGGTGTCCGGCCATGGTCCGTATCTGACCGACGCCGACGGCCGGGAGTACGTCGACCTGGTCTGCTCCTGGGGCCCCATGATCCTCGGGCACTCCCACCCCGAGGTGATCGCCGCCGTGCGGGAGGCCGTCTCGCGCGGTACCTCCTTCGGTACGCCCGGTGAGGGTGAGGTCGCCCTCGGTGAGGAGATGGTCGCGCGGATCGAGCCCCTGGAGCAGGTGCGGCTCGTCAGCAGCGGCACCGAGGCCACCATGTCCGCGATCCGCCTCGCCCGCGGGTTCACCCGGCGGACCAAGGTGATCAAGTTCGCCGGCTGCTACCACGGGCACGTCGACTCGCTGCTCGCCGCGGCCGGGTCCGGGGTCGCCACCTTCGCCCTCCCGGACACCCCGGGGGTGACCGGCGCCCAGGCCGGCGACACCATCGTGCTGCCGTACAACGACCTGGAGGCCGTGCAGGAGGCCTTCCACCGGCACCCCGGTGAGATCGCCTGTGTGATCACCGAGGCCTCCCCGGGCAACATGGGCGTCGTCCCGCCGCTGCCCGGCTTCAACCAGGGGCTCAAGGACGCCTGCCGGGCCAACGGCGCGCTCTTCATCTCCGACGAGGTGATGACCGGGTTCCGCACCAGCCGCGCCGGGTGGTACGGCATCGACGGGGTCAAGCCCGATCTCATGACCTTCGGCAAGGTGATGGGCGGGGGGTTCCCCGCCGCCGCCTTCGGGGGGCGCGCCGACGTGATGGCGCACCTCGCGCCCGCCGGGCCCGTCTACCAGGCCGGCACCCTCTCCGGGAACCCGGTCGCCACCGCCGCCGGCCTCGCCCAGCTCCGCCTCCTCGACGACGCGGCGTACGCGAAGGTCGACGCCGCCTCCGAGCGGATCCAGGCGCTCGTCTCCGAGGCGCTCACCAAGGAGGGCGTCGCGCACACGCTGCAGAGCGCCTCCAACATGTTCTCGGTGTTCTTCACCGACCGGCCGGTGCGCACCTACGAGGACGCCAAGGCGCAGGAGTCCTTCCGGTTCACCGCCTTCTTCCACTCGCTGCTGGCGAACGGCGTCTATCTGCCGCCCTCGTCCTTCGAGTCCTGGTTCGTTTCCACGGCCCACGACGACCGGGCCATCCAGCGGATCGCCGACGCCCTCCCGGCGGCGGCCCGAGCGGCTGCGGAGGCCACAGCGGCATGAGCACCGAGCAGAACCGGAACAACGGCGACCTGACCGTCGTCCACCTGATGCGGCACGGCGAGGTCGACAACCCGGACGGGATCCTCTACGGCCGGCTGGCCGGCTACCACCTCTCCGAGCTCGGCCGGCAGATGGCCGACCGGGTCGCCGAGCACCTCGCCTCCCGCGATGTGACGTACGTCGTCGCCTCGCCGCTGGAGCGGGCGCAGGAGACGGCGACCCCCATCGCCAAGGCGCACGGGCTCGACCTCGCCACCGACGGGCGGCTCATCGAGGCGGACAACGTCTTCCAGGGCAAGACCTTCGGCGTCGGTGACGGCGCGCTGAAGAAGCCGGACAACTGGAAGCACCTCGTCAACCCGTTCAAGCCGTCCTGGGGCGAGCCGTACGTCGACCAGGTCGTCCGGATGAAGGGCGCGCTGGACGCCGCCAAGGACGCGGCGCGCGGCCATGAGGCGGTGCTGGTCAGTCATCAGCTGCCGATCTGGATCGTGCGGTCCTACGTCGAGCGGCGCCGGCTGTGGCACGACCCGCGCAAGCGGCAGTGCACGCTCGCCTCGCTGACGACCTTCACCTACCGGGGTGACCGGATCGTCTCGGTCGGCTACAGCGAGCCCGCCATCGACCTCGTACCGGCCCATCTGCGGGCCGGTGCCAAGCCGGTGAAGGGGGCGGCGCCGGGGCAGGGCAAGGCCTTCGGCGCATAGCACCGCCCCGCGCGACGCATTCCGGCCCCATCTGGGTGCTTCCTGAGCGTGGGCTGTTACCGAATCCGGACGTATGAGCGGAACCCGCTCGTTCGTCGTGTCCTCTGAATGGGTGACCACCAGAGGACGCGACGAACGGGATTGCCATGCGCGCCATCACCCGAAGGGGAGCACTCGGACTCGGTGCCGGGGCCGCCGCCGCTGCCGGACTCGTCGGATGCGGAAGCCTGACCAGTGACGAGCCCTCCCCCGCGGGCGGTTCCGGGAAGCACGGCTCCGGCACGAAGGGCTCGCCCAAGCCGACCGCCACCGCCAAGCCGATCGGCGACGGCTCCACCGCCTTCACCGGCAAGCAGCCCCACCAGCCCGTCAAGCCGGTGCCGCTGGAGCCCGGCCAGGAGCCGCCGCAGTTCGTCATCTTCTCCTGGGACGGCGCCGGCGAGGTCGGCAACGGTCTGTTCCCGCGCTTCCTGGACCTCGCCAAGGAGCACGGCGCGTCCATGACCTTCTTCCTCTCCGGGCTGTATCTGCTGCCCGAGTCGAAGAAGCGGCTCTACGACCCGCCGAACAACCCCGTCGGCGCCTCCGACATCGGCTATCTCACCGACGAGCACGTCAAGATGACCCTCACCAACGTCCGCCGGGCGTGGCTCGAGGGGCACGAGATAGGCACCCACTTCAACGGGCACTTCTGCGGCGGCTCCGGCTCGGTCGGCAACTGGACGCCCGCGCAGTGGCGCAGCGAGATCGACCAGGCGAAGAAGTTCGTGAAGGAGTGGCGGACCAACACCGGCTGGACCGATCTGGCCGCGCTGCCCTTCGACTACGACAAGGAACTCGTCGGCGGCCGCACCCCCTGCCTCCTCGGCCAGGACAACCTGCTGCCCACCGCCAAGGCCCTCGGCTGGCGCTACGACGCCTCCTCGCCGGGCGGGCGCCAGGTGTGGCCGCAGAAGAGGCAGGGGCTCTGGGACCTGCCGCTGCAGCAGATACCTTTCCCCGGCCGCAGCTTCGAGGTCCTCTCGATGGACTACAACATGCTCGCCAACCAGTCGGTCAACTCGACCAACGCGCCCAGCTACAACTACCCGGGCTGGCGCAAGCAGTCCGCCCAGGCGTACATCCAGGGATTCCGGCGGGCGTACGAGTCCAACCGCGCCCCCTTCTTCGTCGGCAACCACTTCGAGCACTGGAACGGCGGCATCTACATGGACGCCGTCGAGGAGGCGTTCAAGCACATCGCCGCCGAGAAGGAGAGCGGCGCCGACGTCCGGCTCGTCTCCTTCCGCCAGTTCGTGGACTGGATCGACGTACAGAAGCCGGAGGTGCTGGACAAGCTGCGCACCCTGGACGTCGGCCAGCAGCCGGCCGGGGGCTGGAAGGCCTTCATGGCGGACTCCACGAGCTCACCCAGCCCCTCCGGATCCGCCGCCTGAAATGCGGTTTTCGGCCCGCAAGGGGGGTGCGCAAGATCCCCGGAACGGGCATGCGAAACTTTTCACATGAGTGCCACCCGCACGCTTTCGTCCCTCGCCGTCGCCGCCGCGGCGACCCTGCTGCTGTCCGCCTGCGCCGCCGGAGGGGTCTCCGGCGGTGGCGGTGACACCAAATTCATCATGGGCAAGGACGGCATCTCCACCGTCGCGCAGGGCAAGCGCGACGCGGCGCCCGCGCTGTCCGGCAAGACCATCGACGACCAGCAGCTCGCACTCTCCTCGTACCAGGGCAAGGTCGTCGTCCTGAACGTGTGGGGATCCTGGTGCGCGCCCTGTCGTGCCGAGGCCCCCAACTTCCAGAAGGTCTCCGAGGACCTGGCCGCCCAGGGCGTGCAGTTCGTCGGCATCAACGTCGCCGACCCCAAGGTCCAGAGCGCCCGCGCCTTCGAGAAGGGCTTCGGGGTCACCTACCCCAGCCTGTACGACCCGAGCAGCAAGCTGATGCTCCGGTTCAAGAAGGGCACGCTCAACCCGCAGGCCATCCCCTCCACGCTGGTCATCGACCGCGAGGGGAGGATCGCCGCGCGGTCGCTGGCCGCGCTCAGCGAGGACAAGCTGCGCAAGATGATCGCCCCGGTCCTCGCGGAGAAGTGACGTGAGCGCGCTCACCACCCTCGCCGAGGTCACCGGTCCGAACCAGACGGTCCTGAGCGGCGCCCTGATCCTGGCCCTGCCCATCGCCCTGCTCGGCGGGCTCGTCTCCTTCTTCTCGCCCTGCGTCCTGCCGCTCGTCCCCGGCTACCTCTCCTATGTCACCGGGGTGACCGGCACGGACCTGGCCGAGGCCCGGCGCGGGCGGATGGTCGCCGGCGCCTCCCTGTTCGTCCTCGGCTTCACCGCCGTGTTCGTGTCCAGCGGTGCCCTGTTCGGCTACTTCGGCCAGACGCTCCAGGAGAACCAGGGCGTCCTGTCCAAGGTGCTGGGCGTCCTCATGATCGTCATGGGCGTCTTCTTCATGGGTCTGATGCCCTGGATGACCGCGCGGGAGTTCCGCTTCCACAACAAGCCCGCCACCGGACTCGTCGGCGCCCCGCTGCTCGGCGCGCTGTTCGGCATCGGCTGGACCCCGTGCATCGGCCCCACCCTCGCCTCCGTGATCGCCCTCTCCTCCAACCAGGGGAGCGCGGGCCGCGGTGCCATACTGACCGTCGCCTACTGCCTCGGGCTCGGACTGCCCTTCGTCCTGACCGCGGTGGCCTTCCGCAAGGCGCTCGGCGCCTTCGGCTGGGTCAAGCGCCACTACGTCTGGGTGCTGCGGGCAGGCGGCACGATGATGATCGTGACCGGGCTGCTGCTGCTGACGGGTGCGTGGGACCGCATCGTGCAGGACATGCAGTCCTGGTCCGCCGGCTTCACTGTGGGGATCTGATCCATGAGCAAGACCACGACAAGCGACGAGACGGCGGCCGCCAACGAGGAGGGGGACCTCGGCGCGGCCGGCTCCCAGCTCTCCACCGCGCCCGCCGACACCGTGGCGAACGTGCCCGGCCTCGGGGTCGTCGGCTGGGCCCGCTGGTTCTGGCGCCAGCTGACCTCCATGCGGGTCGCCCTGCTGCTCCTGCTGCTGGTGGCGCTGGGCGCGATCCCCGGCTCGCTGATCCCGCAGACCGGCCAGGACGCCACCAAGGTCGCCGACTTCGCCAAGGCCCACCCGACGCTCGCGCCGGTCTACGAGAAGCTGGGCCTCTTCCACGTCTACAGCTCGGTGTGGTTCTCGGCCGTCTACATCCTGCTGTTCGTGTCGCTCATCGGCTGTATCGTGCCCCGCACCTGGCAGTTCGTCGGCCAGCTGCGCAGCCGTCCGCCGGGCGCCCCCAAGCGGCTGACCCGGCTGCCGGCGTACACCTCCTGGCGGACCGAGGCCGAGCCGGAGCAGGTCCGCGAGGCCGCCCTGGCCCTGCTGAAGAAGCGCCGCTTCCGCGCGCACCTCACCGGGGACGCCGTCTCCGCCGAGAAGGGCTACCTCCGTGAGGTCGGCAACCTCGCCTTCCACATCGCGCTCATCGTGATGCTGGTGGCCTTCGCCTGGGGCCAGCTCTTCAAGTCCGAGGGCAACAAGCTCCTCGTCGAGGGCGGCACCGGCTTCTCCAACACCCTCATCGCGTACGACGACTTCAAGTCCGGCAACCTCTTCGAGGTCGACGACCTGAACCCGTTCAGCTTCACCCTGGACCAGTTCAAGGGGACGTACGAGCGGACCGGCCCCAACAAGGGCACCGCCCGCACCTTCCAGGCGGCGGTCACCTACAGCGTCGGCGCCTACGGCAAGGACAAGAAGGACGTCGTCAAGGTCAACCACCCGCTGGAGATCGACGACTCGAAGATCTACCTCACCGCCCATGGCTACGCCCCGGTGATCACCGTCCGCGACGGCAAGGGGAACGTCGTCTTCCATGACGCGGTGCCGCTGCTGCCGCTGGACTCCAACGTCACCTCCAGCGGTGTCATCAAGGTCCTCGACGGCTACAAGAACGCCCGGGGCGTCACCGAGCAGCTGGGCATCTCGGCCTTCTTCCTGCCCACGTACACCGCAGGCAGCGAGACCGCCTCGACCTTCCCGGCACTGGACAACCCGGTGCTGAACCTGGCGCCGTACCACGGCGACCTCGGGGTCGACTCGGGCATCCCGCAGAGCGTGTACCAGATGGACAAGACCCACATGAAGGCCTTCAAGGACGCCAAGAAGGCGCAGCTGCGGGAGAACCTCAAGCCGGGCGAGACCATGACGCTGCCGAACGGCGCCGGCTCGGTCACCTACGAGGGCACCAAGCAGTGGGCCAACTTCCAGATCACCCAGCAGCCCGGCAGCGGCTGGGCGCTGGGCGGTGCGATCGCCGCGATCTTCGGTCTGGCCGCCTCCCTGTTCATCCAGCGCCGCCGGGTGTGGGTGCGCGCGGTGCGGGGTGCCGACGGCGTCACCGTCGTCGAGATGGCCGGCCTCGGCCGCAGCGAGTCCGCGAAGCTCCCCGAGGAACTCGGCGACCTCGCCGGGATCCTGTACGACCGGGCTCCCGGAGCCCCCGAACACCCCGACACCCCCGAACCCGAAGTCGTACCTGCCGAAGGGGCTGAGAAGTGACTCTCGCCGCCGCCACCAACGAAAACCTCGCGAGTATCAGCAACACGCTGATCTACTCCTCGATGGCCGTCTACACCCTGGCCTTCTTCGCGTACATCGCGGAGTGGCTCCTCGGCAGCCGCAGCAAGGTCGGCCGTACCGCCGCCGCGCTCACCGCCACGGCCGAGGCCAAGGCGAAGGGCCCGGCCGTGACCGTCAGGAAGGACGGCGGCACCGCCGTCCTGGAGCGCCCGCAGGTCGTGGTCCGCTCGGCGGCCGGCGCGCGGGACCTGCCCGACGGCCCCGGCGCGCACGGCGGCGACGAGCAGGGCGACATGTACGGCCGGATCGCGATCTCCCTCACGGTGCTCGCGTTCCTGGTCGAGCTGGGCGGAGTGATCGCCCGTGCGGCCTCGGTGGAGCGGGCGCCGTGGGGCAACATGTACGAGTTCAACATCACCTTCTCCACGGTGGCCGTCGGCGTGTACCTCGGCCTGCTGGCGCTGAGGAAGAACGTCCGCTGGCTCGGTCTGTTCCTGATCACCACGGTCCTGCTGGACCTCGGTCTCGCGGTCACCGTCCTCTACACGGCGAGCGACCAGCTGGTCCCGGCCCTGCACTCGTACTGGCTGTACATCCACGTCTCCACCGCGATCTTCTGCGGCGCGGTGTTCTACGTCGGCGCGGTCGCCACGATCCTCTACCTCTTCAAGGACCACTACGAGAACAAGCTGGCGACCGGCGGCAAGCCCGGCGCGTTCGCCAACTCGGTCCTCGACCGGCTGCCCGCCGCCGCGTCCCTGGACAAGTTCGCCTACCGCGTCAACGCGGCCGTCTTCCCGCTGTGGACGTTCACGATCATCGCCGGCGCGATCTGGGCGGGCGACGCCTGGGGCCGCTACTGGGGCTGGGACCCCAAGGAGACCTGGTCCTTCATCACCTGGGTCGCCTACGCCTGCTACCTGCACGCCCGCGCCACGGCCGGCTGGAAGGGCCGCAAGGCCGCCTACCTGGCCATGATCGCCTTCGGCTGCTGGCTCTTCAACTATTACGGCGTCAACATCTTCGTGACCGGCAAGCACTCGTACGCCGGCGTCTGACGCCCGCCGCTCCTCCACGACCCCGGCCTGCGGATTCCGCGGGCCGGGGTCACGCTTGAGGCATGCATCTCCTGGTACGGCTCCCGGTTCCCATGGAGGCGGTCTGGCCGGCGGTGAGCACGCGGGACGGGATCGCGGTCTGGTGGACCGAGGTGGATCTGCTCGAACCCCGGCTCGGCGGCGCGGTCGTGCTGCGCGGGCTGGGGGAGGGCCGGGTCACCGCCTGGGACGTGGACCGGGTCGCCGAGTACACGCTGGAGGGCGGCCGGATGCGCTTCCATCTGGAGCGGGACGGGGACGACGCGGCGATCCTGCGGTTCACCCGTGAATTCCCGGGCGAAAGGGAACAGGAATCCGACTGGCAGGCCCGTCTGGAATATCTGGGCGCCTTGTTGAGCGGCGAATGAAAAGGGAACGGGAAACGCCTGTAATGCCCCCGGGGACATCGATTTCCGAGGGCATTACAGATGCGGAATCTACGGTTACGACGTCACGGAGTAGACGTCGGAGCACGTCAGTCCGACGCTGTTGCTGCCGATGCACACCCAGAAGGTGTAGGGCTTGTCCTCGGTCAGGTTCCCGCCCACGTTGCGCGTGAAGGGGGAGCTGTACCCGAACGTGCCGGCCTCGCGCACCGGGCTCGTGCTCAGGTAGGCGCCGATGCCGTACCCGTCGGCGCTGGCGTCGTGGGCCGTGAGGGTGTCGCCGTCGGCGGTCCACTGCCCGTACCCGGCGTACACGTTGTTGAGGTACACGCTGATCTTGCGCGAACCGTCGCTCTGCTTGGCGCCGACGTCGAACCGCACCCCGGACGGTCCGGCGGAGGCCGTCCCGGCGCCCAGCGCGACGACCAGCCCGGCCGCGGCGACCGTGCCCAGAATCTTTGCCGACTTCTTACGCAGAGAGAGTTTCATTTCCACCCGTTTCTCTATACACATATCGGTCTCGCAAGATCGTAATCGAATGCACTGAGGGGCGCCAGGGGTTATTGCGGTGCGGTGAATCGGGGCAAAGGTGCCGCTTTCGGGACGGTGGCAGGCATTCCTTCGTCGGCGGCCTTCCCGGCACGGTGTAACAACTTGCCCCATGGCGAGGGGTTGTAGTTAATGGTTCCCGGAGAGTGACAGGTACCACCGGCAACTCGCTCAACTCATGGGGGACTTGATGAGCACACCCGAACCGTCGGGACACTTCGACGTCCCACCCCCGCCGCCCGCGCCGCCGGCGCAGCTGCCGGGGCTCGAACTGCGGGTCAGCAAGCGGCTGTTATGGGTCGGCGGGGCCTGCTATCCGCTGGCGAACATCGCCCGGGTCTACACCCTGACGATCCATCCGCGGCGCAAGGAGGCCGTGCTGCGGTTCCTGCGGACCTTCCTGATCACCGGGGCCGTGGCCCTCACCCTCACCGTGCTCAGCGGCATCACCATGGTCGCCGACCGGGACACCGGCAGCGGACTGATGACCTTCGTCTGGCTGGGCTCCGTCGGCGTGGTGGTGTACGCGCTGGTCGAGATGGTCCAGGTGCTCGGCGCGCAGTCGCACTACGTGATGGCCGTGGAGACCTCCGGCCCCTCGCAGGCCGTCGTCACCAGCCGGGACCCGCACTTCCTGAACCAGACGGTCGGGCAGATCGCGCACGCGATCGAGCATCCCGACGCCGAGTTCCAGGTGCGGGTGGAGAGCATCACGATCAACCCGCAGCACTACTACTTCGGCGACAACGTCAACATGTACGGCGGCATCGGCAACGTGGGGATGGCAGGCGCATGAGCACACACCACCACTACGGCGACAACGTGAACATGTACGGCGGCACCGGCAACACCGGCATGATCAAGAACCAGGGTGCCGCCACCCCCGCTTCTCCCGAGCTGGAGGCGGCGGTGCGTGAACTGCTGGCGTTGCTGGGGGAGTTGCGTGCGCGGATCCCGGCGGCCAGCGCCCGGGCCCTCGACGAGTCGCTGCCCGCCCTCACCGCCGACGCGGCCGCGCCCGCGCAGGAGCGCCACCGGGCCCTCCTCGCCGTCGCGGGCATCGCGGCCACGATCGGGGCGGTGGGCCAGCCGGTACTCGAAGCGGTGAACCGCGTCCTGGCACTGATCGGTCCCTGAGGACGGGGGCAACAGCTTGGCCCCTGAACGCCGCGCAGGGGCGTCCCGCCCGGCGGCCGCTCGCCGCCTCGCGCCGGTTGCCCGCAGTCCCGCCTGGCAGCCGTTCGCGCCTGGCGGCGCCCCCCGCCGTGTCCCCCCGGCTCAGCGCAGTCGGGATGAAGACAGGATCGACAGGAGGTGGGCCGGGACCATCAGCCAGGTGATGGTGGCGATGGCGGCGAGAGCCCAGTGGGTCGGTTCGATGCCGCCGGTCGCCTCGTCGGCGAACGCGGCGGCGAGGAGGAGCAGGGAGGCCTCGATGCCGTTGGTCACCCGGTGGATCTTGAAGGCGGCGGCGAGCCGGCGCACCGAAGCGACGCCCTGCGAGCGCGGCGCGGACGCCTCGTCGTCGGCCACGGACAGCCCGCGCCGGGCCCGGGCCACGTCCACCAGGTCGGTGGAGGCCTTCAGCAGGACGACCCCGAGGGCGGTCGCGAGGCCCAGGGACACCCAGCCGTCGAAACCGTGCCAGTCACCGGTCCCCGCCCCGGCCGCCCGGAGACCGAGGCCGGTCATCAGCGCCGCGTCGGCGAGGTACGCGCCGAGCCGGTCGACGTAGATGCCGGTCGCGCTGTTCTGCCCCTTCCAGCGGGCGACCTCGCCGTCCACGCAGTCGAAGAGCAGGAACAGCTGCATGAGCAGCGCGGCGAGCACCGCCCCCGCCAGGCCCGGCACCAGCAGCGCGGCCCCCGAGAGGACCCCGCACACCACCATCGTCCAGGTCAGCTGGTCCGGCGTGACCGGGGTGCGCACCAGCTGACGGGTGAAGCGCAGCGATATGCGCCGCATGTAGAGGCGGCCGGCCCAGTGTTCGCCGTTGCGGCTCGCCAGCTTGGCCTGCGGCTGGCAGACCTCCCGCAGCTCCTCAAGCACCGGAGCAGCACCCATGACCCGTTCCTCCCACGCACCCAACTGGACAATTCCCGGCGAATTTTGACACGGTGAAGCGCACCCGCCGACGTCAGGGAGGCCCTGCCTTGTCCCTCGACTTCTACGCCGCCCAGAGCGCGTTCTCCGATCCCGGCGACCTCGCCGACCGGTACGCCGGACTCCCTCGCGATCCCGCCCGGCTCGCCCGCGCCGCACGGGACCTGATGATCCACCGGCTGGAGGGCGACCTCTTCGGGCACACCCACCCGCAGGACCGTCTGCACCACGACGCCGAGTCCCGTTACATCGACGACGTCCTGCGGATCCTCCTGGACCGCGACGACGCCCCGCTGACCGAGCGGCGCGCGCCCGCCGACCGGTTCGTCGGCGTCTGCCGCGACTTCTCGCTGCTGCACTGTTCCTTCCTGCGCCACGTCGGCGTCCCGGCCCGCATCCGCTCCGGCTTCGCCGACTACTTCGGCACCGACGGCTTCCACGGCGACCATGTCGTCACCGAGTACTGGGACGAGGAGCGGCGGGCCTGGCGGCTCGCCGACGCCCAGCTCACGGGCGGACCCTGGACGGTGGACTTCGACCCCATGGACGTCCCCCGCGACCGTTTCCTGGTCGCGGGCAGCGCCTGGCGGGCGATCCGCGCGGGCACGGCCGACCCCCGCGCCTTCGGGCTGCACCCGCCCGAGGAGGGGCCGCTGTGGGGGGAGCGGTTCGTGGCGGGCAACGTACGGCTGGACCTCGCGGCGCTCAACAAGGTGGAGACGCTGCTGTGGGACATCTGGGGCGCGGACGAGGGCGACTTCGACGAGCCTCTGCCGGAAGCCGTCCACGCGCTCTACGACCGTGCCGCGCACGTCACCGCCGACGAGGTGGCCTTCGACGCGGCACGCGCCCTGTTCGCCGAGGAGGACGGTCTGCGCACCCCCGCGTCGGTCCTGTGCCTGGCCCCCTACAACGGCCCGAGCCGCGTCACGCTGCGCTGACCCCCGCCGCCCCGGGGGCCGCCGCCCGGGCCGTCCCCCGGACCACCCGGTGCGCACAGGCCGCCGTCAGCAGCTCTCCCAGCAGGTCCGGGTCGTCGATCTCCAGGCCCAGGAGGGACTCGATGCGCTCCAGGCGCTGGTAGAGGGACTGGCGGCCGATGTGCAGGAGGGCGGCCGTGCGGGTCGGCGAGCAGCCGTTGCGCAGATGCACCTCCAGGGTGCGGACCAGGTCGCTCGGGTGTGCCGCCTCCCATTCCAGGAGCGGCCCGAGGGCGTGCCGGACCATCCCCGCGAGCCGCTCCCGGTTGGCGCGGACGCCGCCCCGGGTCAGCTCCCGCTCCAGGGCGAAGGCGCGCGAGGACGTCACCAGCGGGCCCCCGGGCGCGGCGGGTTCGGCGGGCGGCACGGTCAGCGCCAGCTCCAGCGTCGTACGGGCCGCGCGCAGCGTCTCGCTCCAGTGCAGCCATCCGCCCCCGGCCGGCACCGCGTGCCCCACGGCGACCGTGAGCCCCGGCTCGGCCACCGCCCGGAACGCCTCCTGCGCGGCCCGCACCGGATCCCCGGCCCGCCCGCCGGACAGCGCGAGCAGGGCGAGCACGTCCCCGGGGAACGCGGCCCGCAGCGCTCCCGAGCCGCCCAGCAGCCGTACGGCCCGGTCGACCGCCCCCGTTTCCCGGGCACCGTGCACGGACACCCCGATCAGCCGTGTCCCCGGTCCCGGGCGGAACCCGGCGAGCGCCGCCCGCGCCTCCACCTCCGGCTGGTTCAGCGCGGCCCGGTCGGCGAGGTCGGCCAGCAGGGCGGCCGTGTGGTCGTCGCCCCGGGGCCGTACGGCCGAGCGCCCCGACAGTCCCCGGGTCACGATCGCCCGGTTGGCGGCCTCGGTGATCCGTACGAAGGGCACGACCCGGTGCAGCGCCAGCAGGGGCAGCTCCAGCCGGCGGGCCTCGTCGACCACCTCGCCGGGCATGGACGGCAGGGACCGGCCCACCTCCACCGCCAGTCCCACGGCGCCCCGCGCGGCCAGCTCCCGCACGTACCGGCGCCGTACCTCGTCCTCCGCGTCCGTCAGCCCGAACCCGTTGGTGAGCAGCAGCTCGCCGCCGTCGAGGAAGTTCGCCCCTTCGTACACCTCGCTCGAATGCACCCAGCGGACGGGCCGGTCGAGACCCGCGGCCCCCGCGAGCAGCTCGGGCGCGCTGGCCCGCACCGGGTCGAGGGCCAGGACTTCACGGAGGGTGAGTGCGGGCACGGGAACCTCCCAGGTGCTGACAGAACGTCCGGCCGCCGGCTGCCCGGAGAGTACTTTCCGCACGTTGCCCCGGTGTTTCGAGCGCACCAGAGTGGAGCCATGAACCCTGTGGACCAGGTCCCCCCGGACCAGCCGACGGCCCGCGCCTGGCTGGCCACCGCCGTCGCCGAGGCCCGCGCCGGGCTCGCCGGGGGCGGCATCCCGATCGGCGCCGCGCTCTACGGCCCCGACGGCACCCTGCTCGGCCGCGGCCACAACCGGCGCGTCCAGGACGACGACCCCTCGATGCACGCGGAGACGGCCGCCTTCCGCGCGGCGGGCCGGCAGCGGTCGTACCGCGGCACGACGATGGTCACGACCCTCTCGCCCTGCTGGTACTGCTCGGGCCTGGTCCGGCAGTTCGGCATCTCCCGGGTCGTCGTCGGCGAGGCGGCGACCTTCCACGGCGGCCACGACTGGCTCGCCGAGCACGGCGTGGAGATCGTGCTCCTCGACGACGCCGAGTGCGTCGCGATGATGCGCGACTTCATCGAGAAGAACCCGGCACTCTGGAACGAGGACATCGGTGACATCGGTGAGTAGTCCGCGCATTCCCACGATCGACCTCACGCCCTGGCTCGCCGGTGACCCGGACGCCCGCGCGGCCATCGCCCGCACCGTCGACGAGGCCCTCCGGACCGCCGGCTTCCTGCTGGTCACCGGGCACGGTGTGGACCCGTCCCTGCGCTCCCGCATCCGGGCGGCGGCCCGGGAGTTCTTCACGCTGCCGGTGGACGTCAAGCAGCCGTACGCCGTGAAGGTCGGCGGGCGGGGCTGGCTCGGGCCGGGGGCGGAGGCGAACGCCTACTCGGAGGGGACCGAGACCCCGCCGGACCTCAAGGAGTCCCTGACCTTCGCCACGCACGAGCCGTTCGACGACCCCGTGATCAACGCGGAGTGGTACGCGCCGAACGTCTGGCCGATGGAGGTGCCGGAGCTCCAGTCGCTCTGCGAGGAGTACCTGGCGCGGATGGCCGCGCTGGAGAAGCAGCTGCTGTCCCTGCTGGGCGAGGCCCTCGGCCTGGAACCCGACTTCTTCTCCCGCCACATGGACCACCCCACCTACGGCTTCAACATCAACTGGTACCCGGGCACGGACATCATGGGCGAGCCGGAGCCCGGCCAGTTCCGCATCGGTCCGCACACCGACTTCGGCACGGTCACCATCCTCGACCGGCAGGCCGGCAAGGGCGGGCTCCAGGTCTGGACGGAGGAGGGCGGCTGGGAGGACGCGCCCTTCGACCCGGCGGCCTTCACCATCAACATCGGCGACCTGATGGCCCGTTGGACGGGCGACCGCTGGCGGTCGGGCCGCCACCGGGTGCTCCCGCCCCCGGCCGACGAACCCGCCGAGGAACTGATGTCCCTCGTCTACTTCGGCGAGTGCACACCGGGCACGCTCGTGGAGTCCGTACCGGCACCGGTGGGTCGCGTGGCGTACGAGGCGGTCGACTCACATGTGTATCTGCGGGGGAAGCTGGACTCGATCACCGTGGACTAGGGAGGGAGTGCGGGGGGCGTACGCCGGCCAGGTGCCGGTACCCGCCCCCGCGCGCTCGTCTGAACGGGCGGAGTCCCGGGAACCGGGCCGGACGGCACCTCCCGGCGGGCACAGATCTGCATATGCGTGCGGCATTCCATGGCCAGGACCTCGGCCGGCCGGCACGCGTCGACGGAGCTGAGAGCACGCTCGCCCGTCCGTCCCGAAAGGTGAACCATGAGTGAGCAGAACGACGTCCACCGGCGCGCCCAAGGCCTCTACCACGCGATGTCCGGTCTGGAGGGGCCGCTGAGTTCCGGCGTCAGCGCCCCGCTGGACTTCACCGCCGCGCCCCGCGCGGCCGGTGGCCCACGGTCCGTCCTGATCCTGGGCGCGGGCGTCGGCGGCCTGACCGCCGCCTACGAGCTGGGCAGACTCGGCTACCGGTGCACGGTCCTGGAGCCCCAGGACCGCACCGGCGGCCGCAACCGCACCGCCCGCAACGGCGACGAGCTGTACGAGCTGGACGGCGACGACACCCCGGTGCGGACCCACACGTGCGGCTTCGACGAAGGCCTGTACCTCAACCTCGGCCCCGGACGGATTCCGTACCACCACCGCCGGGTCCTGCGGTACTGCGCGGAGCTGGGGGTCGAGCTGGAGCCCTACATCAAGGAGACGACGGCGAACGTCGTGCACCGCACCGGGCACACCCCGCCCGAGGAGCCCTGGCGCAACCGGCGGATCGCCAACGACACCCGTGGCCACCTCGCGGCCCTCCTCACCGCCACCCTCACCGAGGACGACGAGCAGTCCGCGCAGCTGCGGAACCTGCTGCAGAAGTTCGGGGACCTCGACGAGGACGGGGAGTACAAGGGGTCGACCCGCTCCGGATACGCCGAGCCGGTGGACGTGGACGACTACCCGACTCCCGCGGCACCGCCGCTGGCCCTCGCCGACCTCGTCGCCTCGGAGTTCTGGAAGTCCCCCTTCTACCAGCCGGTCGACCACCTGTGGCAGGCGACGATGTTCCAGCCGGTCGGCGGCATGGACAAGATCGTCGAGGCGCTCACCCACGCGATCACCGGGCGCTACGACGTGTCCGTCGAGCTGGGTGCCGAGGTCACCGGGATCGAGCTGACGGACGGCGGGGTCACGGTCGAGTACGTCCAGGGCGGGCAGACGCACACCGCGACCGCCGACCTGTGCGTGAGCAACATCCCGCTGTCGGTGCTGAGGAAGCTGACGCTGACCGGCTTCTCGCCGGACTTCCGGGACGCGGTGGACCTGGTGCCGTTCGCGGCGACGTGCAAGGTCGGCTGGCAGGCGAACCGGCGGTTCTGGGAGGACGACCGCAACCAGATCTACGGCGGCATCAGCTGGACCGACCACCCCATCACCCAGGTGTGGTACCCGTCCAACGACTACTTCTCGCCGACGGGCACCCTCACGGGGGCGTACAACTTCGACGAGAACGCGGAGGACCTGGGCGCCCGTGAGCCCGCCGACCGGCTCAGCTTCGCCCTGGAGGGCGCGGCGCAACTGCACCGGGAGTTCAAGGACCGCGGTACGGTCCCGCCCGAGCTGGGGGTCAGCATCGCCTGGCACAAGGTCCCGTACCAGCTGGGCGGCTGGGCCGACTGGGACCCCTCCCGCCCGGACCACATGACCGCCTACCAGCAGCTTCTCGGGCCCGAGGGCGACGGAAGGTTCTACGTCGTCGGGGACCAGGCGTCACCGCTGCCCGGATGGCAGGAGGGGGCGATGATGTCGGCGGAGTACGTCGTCGCCCAGATCCTGGGCCTCGTGCCGCTCACGGCTCCTGCCCGGGTCCGGGTCCCGGACGCCAAGGTCCTCACGCAGGGTCTCGGCTAGGCTCCCCCGTCCTCGACAGCGTCCGGCCCGCGCGGGCGTAGCGCGCCGCCAGACCGGCGAAGGCCGCGGTCAGTTCGGGCGGGCCGACGACCTCGATGTCGGTGTCGAAGCGGCCGAGGGTGGCGGCGAGGCCGGGCCAGGACCAGGAGCCGAGGGTGAGGCGGCAGCGGTCGGGGCCGAGTTCCTCGACGACGCCGTCCCGGGCGTGGGGCGCGACGTCCGCGGCGGGGAGACGGAGGACGACCTCGCCCTGGCACGGCCAGTCCGTGGTGGTGCCGTCGTTGCCGCGGAACCGGCCGGTGAGGAACGTGGCGACATCGCCGCCCGGGAGTGCGCGCGGGGTGAAGCGGGGGCCGGTGGGGGTGCGCGGGCGGACGCGGTCGACGCGGAAGGCGCGCCAGTCCTCGCGGTCCAGGTCCCAGGCCACGAGGTACCAGCGGTGGAGCCGGGTGACCAGGTGATGCGGGTGCACCCGGCGGGGGGCGTCGGGGGCCGGCGGGTAGTCGAACCGCAGTTCCTCGCGGGCCCGGACGGCGCGGCTCAGCTCCAGCAGGACCTGGGGGTCGACCGGCGGGGTGTCGCGGGGCGCGGGCGGCGGGACCGCGGTGATGTCCAGCAGGTCGATGCGCCGGCGCAGCCGGGGCGGCATCACCTGGCGGAGGGTGGCCAGCGCGCGGGTGGCGTCCTCGGCGACGGAGGTGAGGCCGGTGTCCGCGGCCGCGGTCCGCAGGGCGACGGCCAGGGCGATGACCTGGCCGTCGTCGAACAGCAGGGGCGGCAGCTGGGCGCCCGCCTCCAGGCGGTAGCCGCCGGCCGGTCCTCTGACGGTCGTGATCCGGTAGCCGAGCTCGCGCAGCCGGTCGATGTCACGGCGCACGGTGCGCGCGGTGATGCCGAGGCGGTCGGCGAGATCCCCTCCCGACCGGTCGCGGTGCGTCTGGAGCAGCGACAGCAGGGCGAGCAGTCGCGCGGAGGTCTTCTGCATGCGGCCGATTCTCGTTGATCCTCCGGGGAGTACAGGACACACTCTGTCCGCTACCTCCGCCAGGGTGGGCTTCACCACCGAGGCGAGGAGCAGACCATGTCCGTCACGACCACCACCCATCTGAACTTCCGGGGCACCGCCCGCGAGGCGCTCGACTTCTACCGGTCCGTGTTCGGCGGACGTACGGTCGCCGTCACCTACCAGGACGCGGGCGCCGTGGGCGACGAGAGCGAGGCGGACTGGGTGATGTGGGGCGAGGTGGCCGGCGAGGACGGCTTCCATGTGATGGCGTACGACGTGCCGTCGCGGCTGCCCTGGAACCAGGGCGAGAACCCGTTCTTCGTGTCCGTGCGCGGGGACGACGCCGAGGAGATCGGCGCGCTGTGGGGGAGGCTCGCCGAGGGCTCGGCCGTGGTGCGCCCGCTGGAGCCCGCGCCGTGGGCGCCGCTGTACGGCATGCTCACCGACCGCTTCGGCGTCACCTGGGTCCTGGACGTCACCGCCCCGTACCAGGGCTGAGCCGGCCGGATCCGGGAAGGCACGCCATGACCGTCGTCCTCGACAGCCGCGCCCTGAACCGGGCCACCCTCGCCCGTCAGCACCTGCTCGCCCGCGGCGACGCGTCGGTGCCGGAGGCGGTGGCCCGACTGTGCGGCCTCCAGGCGCAGGAGCCGCAGGAGCCGTTCATCGGGCTGTGGTCCCGCCTCGCCGGCTTCGAGCCGGGACGGCTGGACGACGCGCTGACCGACCGTACGGTGGTGCGCACCCATCTGATGCGCCGTACGGTCCACCTGGTCACCGCCGACGACGCGCTCGCCTGGCGCGCCCGGCACGACGCCATGCTGCGGCAGCGGGTGCTGGGCACCTACCGGCGCGAACTGGCCGGCGTCGACCTGGACGAGGTCGCCGCGGCCGGCCGGGCGGTCATGGCCGACGGGCGGCCGCGCACGATGAGCGAACTGGTGCGGGCGGTCGAGGACCGCTGGCCCGGTCCGCCGCGCCGGGTCCTGGGCGAGCTGCTCGTCGCGGCCCTCGTCCCGATGGTCCAGCTCCCGCCCCGTGGGCTGTGGCGGCGGACGGCCGGTGTACACAACCTGCCGTTGGCCACCTGGCTGGCACGGGACGTCGATCCGCTGCCCGCCGGGGACGGCGACCCGGTGGGGCAGCGGCTGGTGCGCCGCTACCTCGCCGCCCACGGGCCCGCCGCCGGCGCGGACCTGCGCGCCTGGTGCGGTCTCGCCGGGCTGCCCGCCGCCGTCAAGGCCGTCCGGGAGGAACTCGTCGTCTTCCGCGACGCACGCGGCCGTGAACTGCTCGATCTGCCCGACGCGCCCCGCCCCGACCCCGACACCCCGGCCCCCGTCCGGTTCCTGCCCGCCTTCGACAACGCCGTCCTCGGCTACCACGACCGCAGCCGCATCATCGACGCCGCCCACCTCGGTCTGTCCGTCGCGGGCCACCGCGTGGTCCTGGTCGACGGACGCGTCAGCGCCACCTGGACCGTGCGGGGGCATCACCTCCGGATCAGCCCGCTCCGCCCCCTCACCGCCGGTGAGGAGGAGGCCGTCCGCGCCGAGGCCGGGGACCTGGCCGCCTTCCTGGACCAGGACATCGCGCACGTCCGGCTCGACACCGCGGACTGACGCTCACCCGCCGACCCGCAGCAGCAGCTTCCCGGTGCTGGTGCGGGTGCCCATCAGGCGGTGCGCCTCCGCCGCCTCCGCCAAGGGGAATTCGGCCGTGACCGGGACGGTGACCGTGCCGTCGGCCACCTTCGCGAAGGCCTGCTCGGCGAGGGTGCGCAGGGTGGCGGGGGCCGTCCGGGACAGGCCGAGGATGGAGAACCCGGCGACCGAGAGACCCGTCGGGTACAGCTCCTGCTGGCCCACGCCCCACGGTTCGGCCGAGCTCGCGTTGCCGAAGGAGACCAGACGGCCGAAGACGGAGAGGGAGGCCAGGGAGGCCTTCAGGCTCTCGCCGCCGACCGGGTCCAGGGCGAGGTCGACCCCGCGTTCGCCGGTCGCCGCGCGCACTGCCTTCTCGAAGTCGCCCACGAAGACGTCGTCGTAGCCGTGGCCGAGCGCGTACGCGGTCTTCGCCGGTGTCGACACCACGCCGTACACCGCCCCCGCGCCCGCCGCCTTCGCCAACTGGCCGATCACCGTGCCGACTCCGCCCGCCGCGCTCTGCACGAGGACGCTCTCGCCGGGCTGGAGCCGGCCCACCGCGTGGACCAGGGCGTACGCCGTCGGCACCACGGTGGGGATCGCCGCGGCCGTACGGAGATCGGTGCCCGACGGCAGCGGGAAGACCAGGGCCGCCTCGGCCACGGCGACCTCCGCGTAGGCCCCGCCGCCGGTCAGGGCGGCCACCTCCTGGCCGACGGCCAGACCGGTCACGCCCGCGCCGACCGCCCGGACCCGGCCGGAGACCTCCAGGCCGGGACGGAAAGGCAGGGCCGGGACGCGGTAGCCCTCGGCGCGTGCCTTCAGGTCCGCGAAGTTCAGCCCGGCGTAGGCCACGTCGATGCTCACCCGGCCCGGGCCGGGCTCGGGCACCGGCACCTCCGCCGGGCGGAGGACCTCCGGACCGCCGTACTCCTGGATCTCGACCGCACGCATGGCGTACCTCACCCCTGGACTCGACGACTGTTCGATGAAAAGCGAACACTCGCGAGTGTATGGTTTTCATCGAACAGTCGGCAAGCCGTACCCCCCGAGGAGGACCGCGTGGCGAGCGCCAGTCACCGGGTCGCCCCCGAGCACATCCACCCCGACGACGTCCCGGTCCTCACCGCGCTCGCCGCCCTCGCCGACCCGGTGCGGATCACCCTCGTCCGGGAGCTGGCCGGCTCGCCGGAGTGGAGCCGGGCCTGCGGCAGCTTCGAGGTACCCGTCGGCAAGGCCGCCCTCAGCCACCACTTCTCCGTCCTGCGCGGCGCGGGCCTCGTCGAACAGCGCGACGAGGGCCCCCGCCGGGTCAACCGGCTGCGCCGCCCCGAGTTCGACGCCCGCTTCCCGGGCCTGCTGGACCTCGTCCTGCGCGACTGAGCACGGCGTACAGCCCGGCGCTCACCAGGAACCCCACCAGCGGTGTGATGTCCCCGAACGACGGCCAGTGGGCGGGGACGTAACCGACGTACTTCTCCTGGTTGGAGAAGAGCGGGACCGATACCGCCACGCCGGTCAGCAGGGCCGCGCATCCGGGGAGGTTGGTGAAGGAGCGGTCGGTCAGGCGGGCCGAGAGTTCCTCGTCGGACGCCGTACGGCCGCGCAGCAGACGATCCGTCAGGACGACCCCCAGCCACGGCGCCACCCAGTACGCGATGACCAGCAGGAACGCCTCGTACGCCGACCCCGCGTCCGACAGCGACGCCCAGGCCGCCGCCGTACCGGCCACGCCCGAGACCACGACGAGCGTGGAGCGGCTCAGCCAGGCCGGGAGGTTCAGGCCGAGGGCCGTGAGGGAGATCGCGCCGGAGTAGATGTTCAGGGCGTTCGCCGAGATCGCGCCCAGGATGATCGCCAGCAGCACCAGGTCGCCCAGCCAGCCCGGGAGATGGCCGGTGAAGGCCGCCGTCGGGGTGGCGTCCCGCGGGGCGGCGATCGTCGCCGAGGCCGCGCCGATGACGGAGACCACGGCCACCGAGAGGAACAGGCCGAGCGCCGGGAAGAGGGCGGTACGGAGGCGGTCCGCGGTGCGGGGGAGGTAGCGGGAGTAGTCGGCGGCGTACGGGTTCCAGCCCGCCGCGTAGCCCCACGCCGTGGCCGTCGCCAGCAGGAAGCCGCCGATGCCGCCGCCCGAGCCGCCCCCGCCGAGGTCCGCGTGGCCGAAGGTCCACACCCCGGCCAGCAGGAAGACCAGCGCCAGCACGGGGAAGGCGTACTTCTCGAAGACGTGCACGAAGTTGTGGCCGAGGAAGCCGATCAGGATCTCCGCCGCGACCACCAGCAGGAGCGAGGGCAGCGGGCGCAGGCCGGTCAGGGTGTCGAGGGCGAAGGCCGCGCTCACGCTGTTCACCGCGAACCAGCCGACGCCCGCGACCAGTCCGTTCGCGGCGGCGGGCAGGACGTTGCCCCGGAAGCCGAAGGACAGCCGGCCCACCACCATCTGCGGAACGCCGAACCGGGGGCCGTCGAGGGAGAGGACGCCCTGGGTGAGGGCGCCGAGCGCGGTGCCGAGGAGCAGGGCCGCGGTCGCCTCCCAGAAGCCGAGGCCGAAGAAGAGGACCGGGATCACACCGATGTAGACCGTCGCGAACTCGATGTTCGGGGAGGCCCAGGTCCACAGCAGCTGGAGTGGGGAGCCGTGGCGCTCGGCGTCGGGGACGGGGTCCGAGCCCGCCGTCTCGACGGCGATGACCTTGTCACCGTAGGCGGGGGCGAGGGTGCCGGGGGAGTCGGCGGGAGCAGTCGTCATGCGAGGCAATGGTCCGGCTCCCGCCCCGCGGGGCCCAGAGGCGCATTGTCCGCTTCGGGAGCCTCACCGGCGTACAACCTGTAGGGCTCCCGGCCCGGTACGGCCCGCCGCTCAGCCCTCCTTGGGCTCCTCGCCCGTCTCGCGCCGCTTGAGTTCCTCCTCGCGGCGGCGCAGGTCCTCCTCCCAGTCCTTCAGGAGCTTCTCGTCCTGCTTGGCCTGATCGTCCTTCAGGGACTTGAGGAACTCGGGGTTGTCGTCGGGCGCCACCCACTCCCGGCGCGGACCGGCCGTCTCGCCGGGCCGGCCGCCGCCGTGTCGCACCTTGCCCGCCACCAGCCAGGCCACCGGACCGACCAGCACCTCGCCGAAGAGCAGGATGATCAGCACCCACACCACCTTCGGCAGTCCCCGGACCTCGTTCTCGGGCGTGTTCAGGCAGTCGATGAACGCATAGATCCACAACGCCAGGACCAGCAGGAACGGCAGATACCTGAGCATGGCGGCGGATTCTCCCAGGAGGTGGCGAGGGGCGCGGGGCGGCCCCGGTGACGGGGTCAGGGTAGCGGGTGGCCGATACTGGGACACATGGCTTACGACGATCTTCGTTCCCTGCTCAGGGCACTGGAGCGGGAAGGCGACCTCAAGCGCGTGAAGGCCGAGGTCGATCCGTATCTGGAGGTCGGGGAGATCGTCGACCGCGTCCAGAAGTCCGGCGGTCCCGCACTCCTCTTCGAGAACGTGAAGGGCGCGTCGATGCCCCTCGCGATGAACGTCTTCGGCACAGACCGGCGGCTGCTCAAGGCGCTCGGGCTGAAGTCGTACGGCGAGATCAGCGACAAGATCGGCGGACTGCTGCGGCCCGAACTGCCGCACGGGTTCGTGGGCGTGCGCGAGGCGTTCGGGAAGCTCGGCGCGATGACCCACGTACCGCCGAAGAAGGTCAAGTCGGTGGACGCGCCCGTGCACGACATCGTCCTGGAGGGCGACGAGGTCGACCTGGACCTGCTTCCCGCCCTCTTCACCTGGCCGCAGGACGGCGGCTCCTTCTTCAACCTCGGCCTCACCCACACCAAGGACCCGGAGTCCGGGATCCGCAACCTCGGGCTCTACCGCCTCCAGCGCCACGACAAGCGCACCATCGGCATGCACTGGCAGATCCACAAGGACAGCCGCAACCACTACCAGGTCGCGGCGCGGCGGGGCGAGCGTCTCCCGGTCGCGATCGCCTTCGGCTGTCCCCCGGCCGTCAGCTACGCCTCCACCGCGCCGCTCCCCGGCGACATCGACGAGTACCTCTTCGCCGGGTTCCTCGCGGGCAAGCGGATCGAGATGGTCGACTGCAAGACGGTGCCGTTGCAGGTGCCGGCGCAGGCGGAGGTCGTGCTGGAGGGCTGGCTGGAGCCGGGCGAGATGCTGCCCGAGGGCCCCTTCGGCGACCACACCGGCTTCTACACCCCGCAGGAGCCGTTCCCCGCGCTGAAGATCGACTGTCTGACGACGCGCCATCGCCCGCTGCTCCAGTCGATCGTCGTCGGCCGCCCCCCGACGGAGGACGGCCCGCTGGGGAAGGCCACGGAGCGCTTCTTCCTGCCACTGCTGAAGATCATCGTCCCGGACATCGTGGACTACCACCTCCCCGAGGCGGGCGGCTTCCACAACTGCGCGATCGTGTCGATCGACAAGAAGTACCCCAAGCACGCGCAGAAGGTCATGCACGCCATCTGGGGCGCCCACATGATGTCCCTGACCAAGCTGATCGTCGTCGTCGACTCCGACTGCGACGTCCACGATCTGCACGAGGTCGCCTGGCGGGCCCTCGGCAACACGGACTACGCCCGCGACCTGAGCATCGTCGAAGGCCCCGTCGACCATCTCGACCACGCCTCCTACCAGCAGTTCTGGGGCGGCAAGGCGGGCATCGACGCGACGAAGAAGTGGCCCGAGGAGGGCTACACGCGCGACGGGGGCTGGCCGGACATGGTCCTGCCCGACCCCGACACGGCGGCGAAGGTCGACCGCCGCTGGAAGGAGTACGGCCTGTGAGCTCCGCCTCCGCAGCGCTCCCGCAGCCGGGACGCACCAAGGCCTTCCTGCGGCTGGTGATGATCGAGCACTCGGTCTTCGCGCTGCCCTTCGCCTACATCGCCGCGCTCACGGCGATGTTCCAGCTCGACGGGAACATCCACTGGGGCCGGCTGCTCCTGGTGACGATCTGCATGGTCGGTCTGCGCACCTTCGCCATGGCCGTCAACCGGATCATCGACCGCGAGATCGACGCCCGGAACCCGCGCACGGCCCACCGTGAACTGGTCACCGGCGCGATGTCGGTGAAGCACGCCTGGACCGGCGCGCTGATCGCGGTGGCCGTCTTCCTCGGCTCGGCGGCGATGCTGAACCCGCTCTGCCTCGCCCTGGCACCGGTCGCGGTGATCCCGATGGTCGTCTACCCCTACGGGAAACGCTTCACCAACTTCCCGCAGGCCATCCTGGGGCTCGCCCAGGCGATGGGGCCGGTCGGCGGCTGGCTGGCCATCACCGGCGAGTGGTCCTGGGACGCGGTCGTCCTCGGTCTCGCCGTCGGCGTCTGGATCGGCGGCTTCGACCTGATCTACGCCTGCCAGGACGTCGACACCGACCGCGAGATCGGCGTCATGTCGGTCCCGGCCCGCTTCGGCATCCCCGCGGCGATCTGGGGCGCCCGCGTCTGCCACGCCGTCACCACGGCCCTGTTCGTCTGGTACGCCCTCGCCACCGGCGCCGGCGCCTTCTTCTGGCTCGGACTGGTGATCGTCGCCGGAGCCTTCGTCTACGAGCACACCCTCGTGCGCCCCCATGACCTGTCCCGTCTGAACAGGGCGTTCTTCTCGACGAACGGTTTCATCGGGATCAGCCTGTTCGTCTGTGCGCTGGCCGATCTCCTGGTGCGCGGGCTCACGGTGTAGTCCCGTCCTGAAGACCCTCCTGCCCACCGGTACGCTCAAGGTGTGAACGCAGGAGAAACGCAGCGCGTGCCTTGGATCGTGGGGGTGTCCGGGGCGTCCGGTACGCCGTATGCCGCCGCGGTGCTGCGGGCGCTGCTCGCCGGGGGCGAGAGCGTGGACCTGGTGGTCAGCCGGGCCTCGCGGCTCACGCTGCTCGACGAGACCGGGATCTCCTTCCGGGACGCGCACTGGCAGGACGACCTGCGGGAATGGCTCGGGCGGGGGGCCGACGGCAAGCCGGGCACCTTCGAGGCCGACGTCAGCGCGGTGCGGTACTGGGCCGCCGGGGACCTGGCCGCCGGGCCGTCCTCGGGGTCGTATCCCGCGAAAGGGATGATCATCGTCCCGGCCTCGACCGCCTGTGTCGCCGGCGTCGCGCTCGGGCTGTCCAAGGACCTGCTCCAGCGGGCCGCCTCCGTCACGCTCAAGGAACGCCGGACGCTCGTCGTCGCCGTACGGGAGACCCCGCTGAACGGGCAGACCCTGCGCCATCTGGTGACCCTGGACGACCTGGGCGCCTCGGTGGTGCCGGCCTCGCCCGCCTTCTACGCGGGCGCCACCCACATCCAGGACCTGGTCGACTTCGTCGCCGGGCGGGTGCTCGACGCGGCGGGGGCCGCGCACGGGCTCTACCGCCGCTGGGAGGGCGAACTGGGCGGCGGGTCCGGAACCGGGGACACCTGAGCGTCATCTCAGTACGTCGCAGTACCTCTCATCTCTTCAGGAACTTTGATCGGAAGGCTTCGATTCGCATGGACGCGGTGGACAGGCAGCTCATCCAGGCCCTGCGGGAGAACGGCCGGGCCTCCTACGCGGAACTGGGGCGCCTCGTCGGCCTGTCGGGACCCAGCGTCACCGACCGCATCAACCGGCTGGAGGCGGCCGGTGTCATCACCGGCTATCGCGCCACGGTGAACGCCGCCCAGCTCGGCCTCGGCGTCACCGCCCTCATCGGCATCTCCCTCTCCGACGCCGCCGACCACGAGGACGTGGCGCTGCGGCTGCGGGACTTCGGCGAGATCGAGGACTGCTGGTTCATCGCCGGCGACGACTCGTTCATGCTCAAGGTGCGGGCGAACGACGTGGACGGGCTGGAGAAGATCATCCGGCGGCTGTCGGGGACCAAGGGGGTCTCCCGGACCCGTACCACCATCGTGCTCTCCACGAAGTGGGAGAACCGGGTCGGGGAGCTTCCGGAAGAGGTCTAGATCTGTAGGCGTACGGTTGGTCAGTCGTTGTCGTCAGTGGTTGTCGCGGGAAAGGTGTGGGCATGGACGTCGGGCTCAAGCGCGAGCTGGAGGAGAAGGTCAGGGCCGGTGAGCGGCTGACCCGTGAGGACGGCATCGCGCTGTACGAGTCGGACGACCTGGCGTGGCTCGGCGGCCTCGCCCACGAGGTGCGCACCCGCAAGAACGGCGACGTGGTGCACTTCAACGTCAACCGGCACCTCAACATGACCAACGTGTGCACCGCCTCCTGCGCCTACTGCTCCTTCCAGCGCAAGCCGGGCGAGAAGGACGCGTACACGATGCGCATCGAGGAGGCGGTGAAGCTCGCCAAGGCGATGGAGAGCGAGCACCTCACCGAGCTCCACATCGTCAACGGCCTGCACCCGAACCTGCCGTGGCGCTACTACCCGCGCTCGCTGCGGGAGCTGAAGGCGGCCCTGCCGGACGTCTCCCTGAAGGCCTTCACGGCCACCGAGATCCACCACTTCGAGACGATCAGCGGCCTGTCCGCCTCCGAGATCCTCGACGAGCTGATCGACGCGGGCCTGGAGTCGCTGACCGGCGGCGGCGCGGAGATCTTCGACTGGGAGGTCCGGCAGCACATCGTGGACCACCGCACCCACTGGGAGGACTGGTCGCGGATCCACCGCCTGGCGCACGAGAAGGGCCTCAAGACGCCGTGCACCATGCTGTACGGCCACATCGAGGAGCCCCGCCACCGCGTGGACCACGTGCTGCGCCTGCGTGAGCTCCAGGACGAGACGAACGGTTTCCAGGTCTTCATCCCGCTGCGCTACCAGCACGACTTCGTGGACATGAAGGACGGCAAGGTGCGCAACCGCCTCCAGGCGCGGACGCAGATGGCGACGGGCGCCGAGGCCCTGAAGACCTTCGCGGTCTCCCGCCTCCTCTTCGACAACGTCCCGCACGTCAAGGTGTTCTGGGTCATGCACGGCGTCCAGACCGCGCAGCTCGCGCTCCAGCACGGCGCGGACGACATGGACGGCTCGGTCGTCGAGTACAAGATCACCCACGACGCCGACAACTACGGCACCCCCAACAAGCTGACCCGTGAGGACCTCCTCGACCTGATCCGCGACGCTGGCTTCCGCCCGGTGGAGCGGAACACGCGCTACGAGATCATCCGCGAGTACGACGGCCCGGACCCGCTGCGCCGGGAGTCGCCGCAGCCGATGCGGGTCTGAGGCGCCGACAGGCCGATGCCGTTGAGGCGAGGGCGGGGTAATGGATACCCTGCCCTCATGCCCCTTACCTTCACCCTGGACCCGGCCGTCGACCCCGCCCTGCGCGACGGGGTGCTCGACCTGTGGACCGACGTGTCCAACGCCGGCGGGGCCGTCGGGTTCGTGCCGCCGGTGCGGCGCGAGGAGGTGCGGCCGGAGCTGGTGAAGCACCTCGTGGCCATGGCCGAGGGGCGCCACCGGCTGCTCGTCGGCCGCGACGGGACCGGCGAGGTGGCCGCGACCGCGTTCTTCGCCTTCAACACGCACCGGCTGATGACCCACTGGGTGTGGCTCTACACGGTGATGGTCCACCCCCGCCACCAGGGCAGGGGCTACGGCCGCGACCTGCTGGCGGCCGCCGCGGACGCGGCGCGCGGCTTCGAGGGCGTCGACGCGATACGGCTCACCTGCCGGGGCGGACTCGGTCTGGAGCGGTTCTACGGCTCGTGCGGCTACAAGGAGGTCGGCCGGGTCCCCGGCGCCATCCGCGTCGGCCCCGGTGACGACCGCGACGACATCACCCTGCTGCTGCCGCTCGGCTGACCGCCCGCACCCCCGTGCAAGATCGGGACCCCGGCGTGCTTCACTGGACGACGGTCCTTTTGGAGAAGTCGGAGAAGGAAGAGTGGATTGAGATGCTCCGCTACACGCTGATGCGCCTCGGCGTCTTCGCCGGCTGTCTCCTGGCCGTCGGGGGTCTGGTCTACTTCGGTGTCCTGCCGCGCGGCCTCGGCGACTCCAACGGCATGTGGATCGTCCTGCTCGCGCTGGTCGTCTCCGCCCCCATCAGCTTCGTCGTCCTGCGCAAGGAGCGCGACCGCGCCTCGGTGCACGTCGTGCAGCGGGTGGACCGGATGAAGGCCAACCTGGAGGCCAACCGCACCCAGGAGGACGAGGCGGTCGACGCGGCCGAGGCAGGGGCCCAGGCTCAGCCCCGGGCCCAGAGTCAGCCCTCCTGACGGAGTTCACTCGGCCCGGTCCAACTAGGCTGGCCCCATGGGTGCCGTGAAGACCAAACGGATGCCACGCGCGGTCCGTGAACAGCAGATGCTGGACGCCGCCGTGGAGATCTTCGGGCAGCGGGGGTACATGGCCGCGTCCATGGACGAGATCGCCGAACTGGCGGGCGTCTCGAAGCCGTTGGTGTACCTGTACCTGAACTCCAAGGAAGACCTCTTCACCGCCTGTATCCGCCGTGAGGCGAGGGCGCTGGTGGACGCGGTGCGCTTGGGCGTCCGCACCGATCTGCCCGCCGACCGCCGGCTCTGGGACGGTCTGCTGGCGTTCTTCGTGCACACCGCCGCCCATCCGCACGCCTGGTCCGTCGTGCACCTCCAGGCCCGCACCCACGGTGAGACCTTCGCCGCCGAGGCCGCCGCGATGCGCGAGGAGATCGTCGCCTTCGTCACCCACCTCATAGCCGTGGGGGCCCGCGAGGCACACCGTGACCCCGACCTTCCCGAGCGGGAGGTCGCCGGGCTCGCCGAGGCGCTGGTCGGCGCGGCCGAGTCGCTCGCCGTCTGGGCCAACGCCACCGAGGGCGTCACGGCCCGGCAGGCGGCGGCCACCCTGATGAACTTCGCGTGGGCCGGGCTGGGCGACCTGACCCAGGGCCGGTCCTGGTCCCCGCCCCCCGCCGCCGACGACGTGTCCCCCACATGACAGTTGTCATGCGGGACGCAGGACTTCCGGCACTGGGCCGCCCCCGCCCGCCGCTCCTACCGTTCTTCCCATGACGAAGCCCAGCGCGGACCAGACGCAGAAGACCGACATCAAGATCAGCCTCATCGGCGGTCACCGGCTCGACGGCGCCACCCTGCACGAGCGCACCCTCACCGTCTCCCTCGTCGGCGGAGCCGACATCGACCTGACGGACGTGGAGATCCCGGACGGCGCCGAATTGCGGATCACCAAGCTGAGCCTGATCGGCGGCGTCTCCCTCAAGGTCCGCCCCGACGTCCGGGTCGAGGTCCGGGGCCTGCGCCTCGGCGGCGTCCGCGACACGGGCCCCACCGAGCCGGACGGCCCCACCGTCCGCATCGACGCCTGGGGCCTGGTCGGCGGAGTCTCGGTCCACCGCCCCTGACCCCGCCCGGCCGGGGGGCCGCTCAGGCCGCCCCCCACCTCCGCAGCGCCGGGGCCACCCGCTGGTGGCCCAAGCGGTAGAGCTTGCGGGCGCCTCGGCCCGCCACCCGGCGCACGGTCCGGCCCGCCCGTCCCTGGCCGGCGGACCCGGACGGCAGCGGGCGGCCGTGGGCGTCGAGGCCGTGGCGTTCGAGGATCGGGAGAAGGTACGGGCCTGCCGAACTCGGGGTGTAGTAGGGCCGCAGCGGCGGCAGGTCGGTGCCGGAGCACAGATGGGCCAGGCGGTCACGGGCCGCCGCGTACGGGTCGGACTTGCCGATGCCCTGCTCGGCTGCCCACGCCGGCAGCGGCCGCGGCAGCGCCCCCGCGTCGAGGTCGTCCCAGGACGCGAGGCAGCCCGAGTGCAGGAAGTAGTGGTTGCCGTGGGCCTCGCGGACCCCGAGGTCGGTGAGGATCGCGGTCGGGATGCCCCGGTGCATGGACTCCAGGGCCGCCGTGGAGCTGACCGTCACCAGCAGGTCGGTGCGGTCGAGGACCTCGGCCATGTTGCCGTGGACCAGCCTGAGGTTGGCGGGGGCCCGCTCGGCCAGCTCCTCGACGAGCAGCTGATAGGGGTCGGCCTCGACATGGGTGGTCTGCTCGCCGGGCAGACTGCGCAGCTTGATCAGCACCTCCCGCTCCGGATGGCGCCGGGCGTGCGCCGCGGCCCGGCCGAGCAGATGCAGCCGCGCCGCACGGTCCCTGGGCACCGACGGCTGCACGGCGAAGGTGAGCGTGAACGGCCGCTCCCGGGACGGCCGGTGCGGTGCGCCCCCGAGGAACGGCAGCGCGCACTCCACCACCGAGCCCGGGTCCACCCCGACGGAGTCGAAGGCGCGGGCGAACCGGCCCGCGTCGTAGGCGGAGTTGGCGAGCACGATGTCCGTGCCCGCACGGGTCAGCAGCCCGTCGACCAGCTTCTCGTAGACGACCCCGACATATCCGCTGACGGTCACCGGCCGCCGCTCGCGTCCCTCCCAGGCCAGGCCCAGCGCATGCGTGAGCGCCAGGACCGTACCGCCCGCCACCGCCAGCACGACCACGTCGGCGGCGGCCAGTTCCCCGTCGTCGACCAGCTCGGCCGTGGCGATCTCGCGCCGCCGGTCCGGCACGATCCCGACCTCCGCGAGCTGCCGCTCGGTCGGGGTGGACCGGCCGCGCAGGAACACGGCGTCGAGGGCGTGGGAGGGGGCCAGCTCCCGGGCCACCGACGCACCCCACTTCCACCGGGTGTCCGAGTCCGCGACGACGGCGATGCGTCTGGGAGAGGTGACGGTCATGGGTGGGGCCTTCCTGGCGGGGGTGCGCGGGGTGCGCCGAGGCTAGGAAGATCACCTGAGGGCGGGGTGAGGAGTTGCTGGACGTCCGCTGGGAGTGCTGGGTGCCGTCTGTGAGTGTTTCCGCAACACCCTTCCGCGCGGGGGGAGTTGATCACCGGCGAAGGGGAGGCGACAGCAGCTGTTCCGCCGGAGTTCACCCGTCCGTTCAGAACGTGAGCCGGTCCACCCGTCCGCTCACATGGAGCCGCGCCGCCGCCTCCCCCGTCCCGCGCAGCTCGAACCGTATGCCGTCCGAGGCGAACGCCACCGTCCCCGGCAGCAGCACCGGCGCCCGGAACTCCGCCCGGGTCCGTACGGCCGGCGGGGTGCCGTGGGCGGCGAGGCAGCGGGCGACGGTCCACATGCCGTGGGCGATGGCGCGGGGGAAGCCGAAGAGCCGGGCGGTGAGCGGGTGGAGGTGGATGGGGTTGCGGTCGCCGGAGGCGGCCCCGTAGCGCCGGCCGACGTCGGCGGCGAGCCGCCACTCGTCGAGGAGGGGCAGGGGAGCGGAGGCCCCGGGCTCCGACGGGGCCGACGGCGGTGACGGCTCACGCCCGGTGCGGTGCCGGGCCAGATACGTGCTCGTCGACTCCCAGGCGACGGCGTCCCCCTCCCGCAGCCGCGTCACCACGAACGCCTCCGTGCCGCGCCGGTGCGGCGCCAACCGGTCGACGTGCACGGCGAGTTCGTACGTCCCGGCGGCGGCGAGCGGCCGGTAGCGGGTGATGTCGATCGAGGTGTGGACGAGCCCGAGCAGCGGGAGCGGGAAGTCCCGGCCGCTCATCAGGCTCATGGCCAGCGGGAAGCCCAGCACATGCGGGTAGGTGAGCGGCAGGGCGTCCTCGCCGGTGGGGAAGCCGCACACCCGCTCGTAGGCCGCCAGCCGGGTCAGGTCGACCCGCAGTCCGGGCAGGACCAGCCGGGCGCCGGTGAAGTCCACCCCGGGCTGCGGCCGCTTGAACGGGGAGCGCAGGGCCCCGCGGGCCAGCACCGGGACGAGCGCGGGGGAGGAGGAGAGGGTGGTCGTGACCGCTGTCATCACGCCCCCAGCAGGCTCTGGCCGCACACCCGTACGACCTGTCCGTTGACCGCGCCGGACGCCGGGTGCGCGAGCCAGGCGGTGGTCTCGGCGACGTCGGCGGGCAGCCCTCCTTGCGCGAGGGAGTTCATCCGGCGCCCCGCCTCCCGGATGAACAGCGGCACCGCGGCCGTCATCTTCGTCTCGATGAAGCCGGGCGCGACCGCGTTCACCGTCACCCCGTGCTCGGCGAGCGCGCGCGGGGCGAGGGCGCGGACCAGCCCGGCCACGCCCGCCTTGCTCGCGCCGTAGTTCGTCTGCCCGGCGTTGCCCGCGAGCCCGGCGATGGAGGCGGTCGCCACGATCCGCCCGCCCGTGCGGAGGGTGCCCTTGGCGAGCAGCGCGTCCGTGGTGCGCAGCACGCTCGCGAGGTTGACGTCGAGGACCGAACTCCAGCGCTCGGCGGGCATGTTGACCAGTCGGCGGTCACGGGTGACGCCCGCGTTGTGGATCAGCAGGTCGAGTCCGTCCGGGAGTTCGGCGGCGATCCGCTCGCCCGCGTCGGCGGCCGTGATGTCGAGGGCGAGGGCCCGGCCGCCGAGCCGTTCGGCGACCCGCCGCGCGTCCTGCTCGGCCTGCGGGACGTCGAGGACGACGACCTCGGCGCCGTCCCGGGCGAGGGTCTCGGCGACGGCCTCGCCGATGCCGCGCGCGCCGCCCGTGACCAGGGCGACCCGCCCGGCGAGGGGACGGTCCGGGAAGCCCTGGGCGGTCGGCTGCCCGGCCCCCACCTCGATGACCTGCCCGCTGACATAGGCCGACTTGGGGGAGAGCAGGAAGCGCAGGGTGGACTCGGCGGCGGCCGCGTCCGTGAGGCGGACGAGGTTCACGGTCCGGCCGCGGCCGATCTCCTTGCCGAGGGAGCGGGTGAACCCCTCCAGGGCCTGCTGCACGGCCGCCCGGTGGTGGTCGTCGTCGGCGTCGAGGGGGGAGCCGAGGACCACGATCCGGCCGCTCGCCGCGACCGAGCGGACCACCGGGTGCAGGGCCTCGTGGACCTCGGCGAGGGTGTCGACGTCCCGGACCCCGGTCGCGTCCAGGACGACGGCGGCGGGGTCGCCGGTGCCGAGGGGGAGACCGGTGCGGGCGAGGACCGGAGTGAGATCGAGGGCGGACGTTCCGGCCGTAAGGTGATGCAAGTTGCCTGTGAGGAACGGATGTTCGGGGGACCAGCGCCTGAGCGCCGCCGGCTGCGGAAGCCCGAGCCGTCGGGTGAGGAAGCGGCCGGGTGCGGTGGCGGTGAAACTCAGATAGCGGTCGGCCATGTTCGTCTCGTCTCCCACGGGCTCGGCTGACTGAAAAAGCTGCTTACTCCGGAGTAAGGTTACCCGGGGTAAGTCTAGGTCAAGGGTGAGGAGCAGGTCGAGATGAGTACCTCGGAGCCGTCGCGGGCGAGTACCTCGGAGCCGTCGAAGGTGACCTACCTGAGAGGCGCGCGGAAACCCGCCTTCGAACCCCCGCGTGCCCGCCGCGTCGCGGTGATCGGCGGCAGCCGGACCCCCTTCGCCCGTTCCGACGGCGCCTACGCCACCGCCTCCAACCAGGAGATGCTCACGGCGGCGGTCAACGGCCTGGCCACCCGCTACGGGCTCGACGTGCCCGGGGTCGTCGGCGAGGTCGTCGCCGGTGCCGTCCTCAAGCACAGCCGCGACTTCAACCTCACCCGCGAGACCGTCCTCGGCTCCCGGCTCGACCCGCGCACCCCCGCCTACGACATCCAGCAGGCCTGCGGCACCGGCCTCCAGGCCGTCATCGCCGCCGCCAACAAGATCGCCCTCGGCCAGACCGAGTCCGCGGTCGCGGGCGGCGCCGACACCGCGAGCGACGCCCCGCTCGGCGTCAACGACGCACTCCGCCGCATCCTGCTCCAGGCCCGCCGGGCCAGGACGACGGCCGGCCGCCTCAAGGCCCTCGCCCGGATCCGCCCCTCCCACCTGGTCCCCGACATCCCGCGCAACGCCGAACCGCGCACCGGCCTGTCCATGGGCGAGCACGCGGCGGTCACCGCCCGCGCCTGGGGCATCGAGCGCGAGGCCCAGGACGAACTGGCGGCCACCAGCCACCAGCGCCTTGCCGCCGCCTACGAACGGGGCTTCTTCGGCGACCTGGTCGTCCCCTTCCGCGACCTGACCCGCGATCAGAATCTGCGCCCGGACTCCACGGTGGAGCAACTCGCGAAGCTGAAGCCGGTGTTCGGCACCGACGGACCGAACCCCACCATGACGGCGGGCAATTCGACCCCCCTCACCGACGGCGCCGCCGTCGTCCTGCTCGCCTCCGAGGAGTGGGCCGAGGTCCGGGGCCTGGAACCGCTCGCCTACCTCACGGTGTACGAGACGGCGGCCGTCGACTTCGTCCACGGCGATGTCGGCAAGGGCGAGGACGGGCTGCTGATGGCCCCCGCCTACGCCGTACCGCGGATGCTGGAGCGGGCCGGTCTCGGCATCGAGGACTTCGACCTGGTGGAGGTCCACGAGGCGTTCGCCTCCCAGGTGCTGGCCACGCTCGCCGCCTGGGAGAAGCAGGGCCTGGCCCCGGTGGACCGCGACAAGCTCAACGTCAACGGCTCCTCCCTGGCCACCGGCCACCCCTTCGCCGCCACCGGCGCCCGGATCGTCGCGACCCTCGCGAAACTGCTCGCCGAACGGGGTGCCCCCGGACGCGGACTGATCTCGATCTGCGCGGCGGGCGGCCAAGGGGTGACGGCGGTACTGGAACGCCCCTGACCAGCGGTCAGGGCTGAACCTGAGCTCCTGTCACCTAACCCCCGAGATTGCACAGCCCTGACCCCGGATCATCCCCGAACACGCACAAGCCCCCCACGCCAACGCCGTACGATCCCCTACCTAACCGTCGGTAACCCCTTTCTTCGGGGCCATCCCGGTGAACGCCTCCATACCCGAGGCACGTACGTCTTTGCAGCAAGCAGTTCTTTCGCGCTGCACGCCAAGGGAGCCGCCCGTGTCCACGCCCTACGCCACCTCGACCGACTTCGCCGACGCTCCCCCCGCACTCGTGGAACCCGAGACGCGCCGGCTGGACGGTCATGTACGCGAGGCCGCCGTACCGGCGTTCGCCCAGCCGGTCACCCACGGCTCCCTCGCCGACCTGCCCTACGACAACGCCGCCGCCGCCCCGCAGACGGTGGTCCTCAGCCGCAAGGAACCGGACGACACCGGCACCTGGACCGACATCACGGCGGAGGACTTCGCCGCCCAGGTGCACGCGGTGGCCAAGGGGCTGATCGCGGAGGGGCTGATGCCGGGCGACCGCATCGCCATCATGGCCCGTACGACGTACGAGTGGACGCTGCTCGACTTCGCCGCCTGGGCGGCCGGCCTGGTCACCGTCCCCATCTACCCCACCTCCTCGATCTTCCAGACCCGCTGGATCCTCCAGGACTCCGGCGCGGTCGCCCTGGTCACCGAGACCCTCGGCCAGGCCGCCGCCCTCGGCCCCGAGCGCGACCGGCTGCCCGACCTCCAGCACATGTGGGTGATGGAGAAGGGCCACGTCGACCGGCTGGCCGAGGCCGGCGTCTACGTCCCCGACGGCGAAGTGGCGGTACGGCGCGGGGTGCTGGGCCCCGACACCCTCGCCACCCTCATCTACACCTCCGGCACCACCGGCCGCCCCAAGGGCTGCGCGCTCACCCACGGCAACTTCTTCGCCGAGGTCGACAACGCGATCGAACTCCTCTACCCGGTCTTCAAGTCGAAGGGAGACTCGCGGGGCGAGGACGTCTCCGTCCTCCTCTTCCTGCCCATGTCCCATGTCTTCGGCCGGATGGTGGCGATCGCCTGCATCCGGGCCCGGGTCCGCCTCGGCCACGCCCCCAGCCTCAAGGCCGACGAGCTCCTCCCGGACCTGGCCGCCTTCAGACCCACCTGTCTGCTCTCCATCCCCTACATGCTGGAGAAGGTCTTCAACACGGCCCGGGCGAAGGCCGAGGCGGGCGGCCGCCTCACCACCTTCGACCGGGCCGTCTCGGTGGCCCGCCGCTACGGCGAGGCCGTCGAGGCCCAGAAGACCGGCACCGGCTCCGGCCCCGGCGCCACCCTCCGGGCCGCCCGCACCTTCTACGACCCGCTGGTCTACCGCCGTATCCGCAACGCGATGGGCGGCCGGGTCCGGCACGCCATCTGCGGCGGCTCCCCGCTGGGCCGCCGGCTCTCCTCCTTCTACCTGGGCGCGGGCATCGAGATCTACGAGGGGTACGGCCTCACGGAGACGACCGGCGCGTCCACGGTCACCCCGCCCCTGAAACCCCGCCTGGGCACGGTCGGCTGGCCGCTGCCCGGCACGAAGATCCGGATCGCCGCCGACGGCGAGATCCTCATCGCCGGCGACCACGTCCTGCGCGGCTACTGGGACCCGGCGGCGGGCGGAGTCGTCCCCGCCGCCCCCGACGGCTGGCTCCCGACGGGCGACCTGGGCGAACTGGACGACGAGGGCTACCTGACCATCACCGGCCGCAAGAAGGAAATGATCATCACGGCGGGCGGCAAGAGCGTGGCCCCCGCGCCCCTGGAGAACTGGCTCCGCTCCCACCCCCTGATCTCCCAGGCCCTGGTCCTCGGCGACGACCGCCCCTATGTCTCCGCCCTCCTGACCCTCGACCCCGACGGCCTCACCCACTGGCGCAACATGAACGGCAAGCACCCGGTGCCGGTGGAACTGCTGCTCGGCGACGAGGAGTTGTACGCCGTCCTCCAGCGCGCGATCGACGAGGCCAACAAGCTGGTCTCCCGCCCGGAGTCCATCCGCCGCTTCACCGTCCTCCCGGTGGACTTCACCGAGACGGCGGGCCACCTCACCCCCTCGATGAAACTCCGCCGCGAGACGATCCTGCGCGACTTCTCGGAAGAGGTGGAAGGCCTGTACGCGCAGTCGTAGGGGGTTCTGGGCGCTTCAGGTGCTCTAGGGACGCTCGCCCGGCTTGTCCACGACTCCCCAGGCATCGCGGACGGTGACCAGCCTGCTGGACCTCGGGGGCATCGACGGACCGCTCCCCGCGGTCTTCCAGGCCGACGGCAGGTGTGCCTCCTCGCCCAGATAGGCGTACGTCTCCGGGTCGAAGAACAGCTCCTGCTTGCCCTGGTAGCCCGAGGGCACAGCCTTGACGTAGGTCACCGTCACCCCGATGGCGGGGCGCCCGACCGGGTCCTTGATGCCCTTCTCCACCTGGGCGCCGGGAACCTTCGCGAGGGCGCGGAAGAGCCCGGCCTGCACGTTCGGCGGGATCAGCACCGACCCGTACAGGATGCTGATCTCGCGCCAGTCACGCTGCGCCCGTGTCTCGCCCTCGAAGTCACCGAAGGCGCGTTCCGCGCGGATCGCCGCCATCATGCGGTCCGGGTCGCCCGGGAGGGTGGCGAGGAAGCGGTAGAACGCCCGCTGCGAGCGGTCGTCGTAGCCGTTCTTCCTCCAGTCCGTCTCCTGCGGGGGACCGTACGAGACCTGGAGCTTGTCCGGGTCGAACGTCGACAGGTCGTCGGAGTCCGGGAGACCGGGCAGCCGGGCCTCGCCGTAGCCGTCCCAGCGGGTCCAGTGTTCCGAGGTCGTGCCGCCGCCACCGAGGGACGTCTCCTTCTCGTACACCCACTGCTTCGGCCCGGGTTCGCCGGCGCCGAGCTTCTCCACGGTCGCGGCGGCCAGTTCCAGGGTGTCGGCGGAGGCCCGCGCGGACAGCACCTGACGACCCGGCGCGGGAGAAGCCGTGGCAGGGGCCTTGGCATCGTCGTCGGGGAGGGTGGAGACGAGGGCACCGGTGACGGCGAGCGCACCGGCCGAGGCGGCGACCAGGAAGATGCGGCGCCTGGGCGCGCGGACCGCACCTTGTGCCCGCGCCTCCTGCTGGAACGCCGCGCTGAGCAGTGCGCGCCCGGGTGCGAGCCGGTCGCCGTCGGGGAGCGGAGCGTCAACGCGCAGGTCACGGAGGTCACGGAGGTCACGGAGGGTCGCGGTGGACTCGTTCACGTCGTTCATGCGAGGTCACCTTCCGGTGTGTGCGGTGCGAAGGGGGCTGCCTGGCCGGTCGGTTCGGTGAAGGGGCTGAGCAGGCCCGTCGCCGAGCGCAGCTTCCTGCGGGCCCGGTTGAGCCGGGACCGTACGGTCCCCACCGGGATGTCCAGGGCCTCGGCGATCTCCTGATAGGTGAAGTCGGCCCAGGCGAACAGCAGCAGCGCGTGTCTGTCACCCTCGGAGAGCTTGGCCACCGCCTTCGCGAGCGGCCGGGAGACGGACTGCGCGGTGACCCGGTCGTCGGCGGAGTCGGTCCAGGACTCGGCGACCGGGTCGTGCCCGGTGCGGGCGAGCAGCCTCAGCGCCTTCACCTCCTCCCGCCGGTGCCGGCTGATGAGCTTCGCCGCGATGCCGTGCAGCCAGGGGCGGACACCGGCGCGCCCGCTGTCGTAGCGGGCCCGGATCCGGAACGCCGTGAGGAAGGTCTCGGCGGTGATGTCGTCGGCGGCGTCCCGGCCGAGACGCCGGGCGACATACCGGTGGATGGTGGGCGCGTGGCGGTCGAACAGCACCGCGAAACGCTCGGGTTCGTCGAGCGACGCCGCCATCAGCACGGCATCGGAGTCAGTCATGGACGGTCCATGGGGTCGCAGGGCCAGAGAAAGTGCACAGACTTCACCCAGCTCTTGTCCGCATCCGCGGACCGGGTTCACGGGCGCTTGGCGCGGCCCGGGACGAGCACCTCCGCGAACCCCTCCACGAACGCGTCGAGGTGGTCGAGGAACGGCCCGCCGTGCGCCACCCGGAACCCGTGCCGCCGCCCGTGGAACGCGGCCCGTACGACATGGAAGTGCGCCCAGCGCCCGACCCGCTCCCGGTCCAGCCCGGCTGCCTCGGAGAAGACGTCCAGCACCCGCAGCGCGGCCTTGCGCAGCTCACCGGTGTCACCGAGGGAGATCAGCCGCACCCCGAGCGCCTTGAGCAGCGTCCCCCCGTCGTACGCGGGATCCCCCGCCCACCCCTTCGGATCGACGGCGAGCCACGGCTCGCGCTCGGCGCGCAGGATGTTCCGCGCGTGCAGATCGCCGTGCACGAGAAGCCCGGGCTGATCCGGCCCCAGCTCCCGTACGGTGGCCAGGGCGGCCCCGAAGGACCGCTCGGAGACCGTGTTCCCGAACTCGTCCCGCTCCAGACGGAGTTCCTCCTCCCACTGGACAGTCATGCCCTCCATCCGAGGCAGCCCGCCGGGAGCGTCCACGGCAAGCCGGCGACTCACCCGCCCCGCGACGAGGGCGACCTCGTCCATGTCCACCACCTCGGCGAGAGACTCGGCTCGAACCCGCTCCAACAACATCGCGAACCGCGCGTCGTCCCGCGCGAGCAGCCACACGGCCCCCCGCCCGCCCCAGGCGGCGAAGGCGTCGGGTTCGTGGACGTTCCCGGGATGCGGAAAGGACACCTTCACGACGGCGGCCCCGTGCCCGGGCGCGACGACGGGGACGACGATCCCGACGCCACCATGCAGGACGTCCCCGTCGAGCACACACCCCCACCGCCCGATCAACTCGGCGACGAGGACGGGCAACCCGGCGATCCACCGGGCTCCCTCCTCTCCCTCCCGCTCGACGGTCTGACGGACGAACGCTTCTGGAATGTCGATCACGCCGTCATTCTGGACAGGCGTCTCAGCCGATGGCGATGCGTGTCTGCCAGTACGTCTTCGGCGTGACGATCTCGGTGCCGGAACCCGTCAGCGCGGTCTTGCTGCCGGCGTAGAACCGCACTTGGCCCGTGGAGTGGACGGTCCAGATGTCGGGGACGGTGTCGCCGTTGGCGTCGGGGGTCCCCATCAGTTTCGGAATGCCGGCGCGCGACCATCCGGAGCCGCCGTAGACGGTGTCCGCTCCACCCGCGGAGTTCGCGGCGGATGCCAGGGACGGGAGTTTGACTCCGCCGCCGCTCTCCGCGACACCTGTGCGCAGCAGCAGCCGTGCGGAGGAGTCGGAGCGGTAGATGAGGTCGGCGACTCCGTCTCCGGTGACGTCCATGACGGTGACCAGGTCACGTGTCGTCCACGTGGAGGAGGTCAACAGGAGGGTGGCCTGGTCGACGGTGGCCCCGTGGTAGCCGGTGAGGGCCCACAGCTGGTCGCCGACGAGAACGAGGAAGTCCGTCCGGCCGTCACCGGTGATGTCTCCGGTTGCGACGATCTGCGTGAAGGCGGCCGGGGCAGGGGCGCCGGCGGGCAGCAGGATCTGCTGACGTTCGTCGATGTTGACCGCGCCGTAGCCGTCCCCGGGGTAGACCCACAGTTTGTCGCCGAGCCGGACGACGAGGTCCTGGAGGCCGTCGCCGCCGTAGATGTCACCGTTGTGGGTGATGAGCGCGCCCTTGAAGTGGCCGTTGGGCGCCGGCACGTACGGGGGCAGGTCGTCGCCGTTGGGGTCCTTGTCCGGGTTGGCCCGGTAGGCGCCCGGCATGGAGTAGTCCAGGTCACCGTCCTTGTCGGCCTGCGCGGGGTATAGCGCGAGGTTGCCCTCGGCGGTGACCGCCATCATGTCCGGCAGTTCGTCACCGGTGAAGTCACCGGCTTTGTCGGCCTGATCCCTCGGGGTGACGTAGAAGAAGTACCTGGTCGGTTCGGAGACGTTGCCGGAGCTGTCGACGGCGCGGACGTAGAGGACGTTGGGTCCGGCGGCGGGTGGCTTCGCGCCGCTGATCGTGGCGCTGACAGTGGTGGCGGTGTTGACCGTGCGGGGGAGTGTCCCTGTGTACGAGGGGGAGTTGAAGCCGTACTCGTAGCGCACGACATCGGCGTCCAGCGCGCGCACGGTGAAGGCGCCGCCCGTGCCGAACTTCTTGGCCGACCACTTGGTGTCCTCGGTGTCGACGCCGAACCCGTTCTCGTTGCCGTCGGCGTTCGGGAAGTCGGTGGAGCTGACCACCGGCGGCCTGGGGGCGGCGGTGTCGAGGACGAACTGGCAGGGGGCCTTCGGGTACCACGGCGAGGTGACGCCGGCGTCATCCATGGCGTGAACACGCCAGGAGTAGGTGGTTCCGGCCTTGAGTTTGCTGGTGGAGAAGTTGTTCGTGGTCTTCAGCGCGACGCTTCTGTCCGGGCCGACGGAGACCTTTCCCGTGGTTCCGAGCAGGTCTCCGGTCGTGGCCCACTGGTCGGTGGGCCACAGATCGAAGTCGAGGTAGTCGAGATTGGCGTCCTTGTCGGTGGCCTTGGCGGTGAAGGTCAGGTTGCCGGAGCCCATGTGCACGTACGGCTTGCTCGTGGTGCACTTGCCGTCCGGGTTGAGGTCGAGGGAGTCGGTGACGATCGTCGGTGGGCGGTTGTAGACGACCTCGAGGTAGGGCGGGAAGTCGCCGTTGGCCTGGAACTTCTTCCACGCGTACTGGGCGTCCTCGTCGCGGGCACGCAGGCCGAACGTGATGGTGTCCTGGCCCTTCTCGACCGCCTTCTGGGCGCCGCTCTTGACGTCGAACTTCTCGTAGGCGTCCCGGCAGCCGGACTTGTAGCCGTGGGCGAAGCTCTTGGTGGCCAGCTTGTTGCCGTCGTGCAGCTTGGGCGCGTTCTTCCAGTTGGTGTGGCTGTTGATGGCCCCTGTCAGATGCACGCTCATGGAGCGGTCCTGGCAGGACCAGGAGTAGGTCTCCAGCATGTACAGCGTGGCGCTGGTGAGCTTGGTGCCCTTGAGGTCCTTGTCGAAGTCGATGTTGAAGAAGGACCGGGAAGTACCCCAGGTGTCGGACTCGAAGCCGACGCGGGCCTCCTGGGTGCCTCCCTTGTTGAAGTCCTTGCCGTTGTAGAACGTGGCGTTGGGATAACGGTTGTAGGCGGTGGTCCAGTTCTGGACGTGCTTCTTGACCGCCGGGTCGATGAAGACCGGGTAGGTGGTCGCCGGGTCGTCCAGGAAGTCCTGGTCGGGGGTGAGGGTCCACCGGCCGGCGGTCAGGTCGGCCTCGACCAGCTCGCCGCGTGAATCGGGCGAGGGACCGTTGAGCGACTGCAGGCTGAGGGTGGCGGACGATCCGCTCTGCGAGGGCTGCGGCGTGGGCTCGGCGGGGGCGGACGGCAGAGGCGACTCCGACACGGTGACGGGGTCGTCGGTGGCCGAGGGGAGGACCTCGGCATTGCCGTCGTTCTGCTCGTCCGACACGGGAGCCTCCTCGGAGGCGCTGGGGCCGGCCGAGGGCGAGGAGGTGGCGGTGGCGGTCGGGTTGGCGGCTTCCGACGCGGTCGGCTGGGCGGAGGCGCCGACCCCGCCGTCGGTCACGGCGGGGACGCCGCTGCTGTCCCACATCAGGGGCGTCGGTGAGAGCGCGACCTCGTCGCCGTCGGCGTCCAGCGCGCTGACCAGACCGGTCAACGGATCGAGCCGGAAGGTGAGATCGGAGGAGTGGAGACCGTAGACGAGCTGCTGGACGTGCGGGTCCGTGGCCGCCTGGCGGTTCTTCACGACGACGACCTGCCCGAAGCCCTCGTCGTCCGCGGTCAGCACCAGGTCGCCACCCGGGAACACCTCGGGGTACAGGATCCGGTTGCCGTCGACGACGGGGGTCGGTACGGGGCCCGGCCAGGTCAGCTGAATCGCGTGGGCGCCGCCGTCGACGTACAGCGTGACCAGCGGTGTTCCGGTGTCCGCTGCTGCGGACTTGACGAGGGATACGCGCTGCACGCCCGAACGTGAGGCCCGAGCCGTCGACGACTGGGCGGCGCGCCGTCCGGAGCCGGCCGAGAAGACCATCCGGGTGTTGGTGGCTTTCGGCTCCCAGCCTTCCTCGGTCCGGTGCAGGCTGGGGTCGATCTTCTTCCACTCACCGTCGACCTTGGCCCGGACCGGGGAGGAGTAGAGCCGCTTCTCCATCAAACGATCGGGTCGCGCCCACGTGGTGGAGTCGGCGGTGCGGGCGGCCGTGACCTCGACCTTCTTGCCGGTCCGAGCGGCCTGCGCGACTGCGGCGGCCTCGGTGACCGGGCTCCGGTCCTCCGCTTTCCGCTGACCTCCGCCGTCCAGCTGGAATCCGGCGTAGACGATTCCCGTCGTGGCGACCGCGGTCGCGAGCAGCGTCGCAGTGGCCCGACGGCCGGGCCTGCGACGCCAGGTGCGCGTCATCGGGCGAGTTCCCCTTCCCCATCCCCAGAACCGGCGGACAGGACGGAACTCCCCCACCGGGCAGCTGATGATGACCGATGACGATCCTGTCGTCACCCTGTGATGAACGGGCAAGGCCGGACTTACGTAGGTCTCTGACGCGGGGGGCGGCGCGAGGAGCCCGTCGGTATCGCAAGGAAACAGATGGGGTGAAGCGGTAGTTTCCGTAATGGAACGGCGGGATTTTTCCACCCTTGCGAGTAAGAAAAATATAAGAAGTCTTACCTGTGAGCAGCATGCGCTTACCTCCAGGTGATCACGCTTTCACGTTGCTTCATTGCGTAATGATTCGCTACGCACCGTGACGATCATCACATGACCACGTGTAACCTGGTGTTCCTCCACAGATCGACCACAGAATCTGCGCTGTTCAGCACCTCAATGCGCGTGGTCCGTCACCGGTCCCGCTTGGACGGTCCGGGGGGACCTAGACGTGTTCGGCCGACTTCCTCGTGCCCGGCGCCGTATCGCACGCACCACTGTGCCGACCGTCGCAGCCGCGCTGCTCGTCGCACTGCTGCCGGCCCAGGCGCTGGCGATCCCACCCGACCCGGATCCGTCTCACGAGGAAACCGGGCGCGAGACACTCCAGTTGGAACCGCTGGAGACCGAAGAACCCTTGCCGGGAACGACGGTCTCCGCCGACCTGGAGACCCTGAAGCAGGAAGAGCCCGCACCGCAGGAGGAAGCGCCCTCGGGCACCACGCCCCCGCCGGCCGGCACGCCGGGCACGGTGAACTTCGACACGCCCGTCACCCCCGCCTCCCTGCGCACTGCCGACACCGACGACCCCACCGCCATGCACCAGGCGGGCAGCCTGCCGGTCAGCCTCGGCCAGGCCCCCGACCAGCCGACACCGAGCGGTACGTGGCAGGTCACCATCTCCGACCGGACCTCCTCCACCGGCCAGGGCGTGGACGGCGCGGTGCTGAAGGTGCAGGCGCCCACGACCGGCGCGGTCCCGATCTCCGTCAAGCTCGACTACTCCGGCTTCGAGAGCCTCTACGGCGCCGACTGGGCCTCCCGCCTGCGCTTCGTGCAGTTCCCCGACTGCTACCTGGACACGCCTGACGACGAGGCCTGCCAGACGTACGAGGAACTCGAGACCACGAACGACGTCGACGGCAACTCCATCACGGCGACAGTCGACCCGGCCGCCGACGACACGGTGACACCGGCCTCGGCCGAGAGCACCTCGACCGGCGCAGGGGCCGTACAGGCGGCTTACCGGACGTCCACCACCGCGACACCGGTGGCGGCCTCCGGGAGTACGGCGGTCGTCGGCGCGGTCGACTCCGGCGGCGGCGCGAGCGGCGACTTCAAAGCGACCTCGCTCCCTTCCGACGGCAAGTGGGAGGCAGGTGGTTCCTCCGGGGCCTTCACCTGGTCCTACCCGCTGACCGTGCCCTCCCCGCCTGCCGGGCCCACGCCTCAGATCACGTTCGGCTACAGCTCCCAGACGGTGGACGGCCGTACCGCCGTCTCCTCCCCTCAGGCGTCCTGGATCGGCGAGGGCTGGAGCTACGACCCCGGCTACATCGAGCGCAAGTACCGCTCCTGCAAGGACGACCGCAAGACACTCGACGCCGGTACGCCGAACAACACCGCCAAGAAGGACAAGACGTCCGACCTGTGCTGGGTCTCGTACAACGCCGTGATGTCCCTCGCCGGAAAGACCACCGAACTGGTCCGTGACGCCTCCGCCGGCAGCAACCCGGAGCAGGACACCGAGCGTTACCGACCCGCGAAGGACGACGGCACGCGCGTCGAGCACAAGGTCGGCAGCGACAACGACGACAACAACGGTGAGTTCTGGGTGGTCACCACCCCGGAAGGAACCAAGTACTACTACGGCCTCAACAAGGTCGGCGGCGGCCATGCGGACACCGGTTCGGTCTCCACCGTCCCCGTCTTCGGCAACCACCCCGGCGAGCCCTGCCACGCCGAGGCCTTCGCCGACTCGCGCTGCGGCTCGGGCAAGCAGCAGGCCTGGCGCTGGGGCCTGGACAAGGTCATCGACGTCCACGGCAACACGATGATCGTCAACTGGACGCAGGAGACGAACTACTACGCCGCCCGCAAGAAGTTCAAGCAGCCGGAGCAGTACGACCGTTCCGCCTACCCGACGTCCATCGAGTACGGCATCCGCACCGACTCCTCCGGCTTCACCGCGCCCGCCGCACGGGTCCTCTTCGACGTGCAGGAACGCTGCCTGGAGTCGACGACCGTGTGCGACGCCGCCAACTTCGCCAAGACGGGCGATCCGGGCGCCTACCGAGCGTGGTGGGACACCCCCGGCAACCTCAACTGCAAGTCCACCTCGAAGCTCTGCCCGCCGTTCCCCTCCTTCTGGACGCGGAAGCGCCTGGACAAGGTGACCACCGAGGCCGCCCGCCCGGGCCAGACCGGTCTCAAGCCGGTCGACGCCTACACACTGCACCAGTCCTTCCCCAAGGACTGGTACGACACCGCGCCGGGTCTGTGGCTCAACTCCATCACGCGCAGGGGCTTCGCGGCGGGCGACACCGTCGGCACCCTCCAGTCCGACGCCGGTGTCAGCTTCGCGCCCTACACCGTCGGCGACGACTCACCACTGCACGGCCGTCTGCTGGACCGGCAGCTCCCCAATCTGGTCCTCAACGGAAAGAAGGACCAGCGCCCCGGCTTCACCCGTCCCCGCATCGGTGTCGTGTCCAACGAGTACGGCGGTGACATCGAGGTCGAGTACAGCGGCGGCTGCACGAGCGAGCCCGCCGAGGACAAGGGCAAGAGCAACGGGACCTGCTACCCCGTCCGCTGGTCGCCCGACGGCGACGAGAAGACCCCCAAGAAGGCCTGGTTCAACAAGTACGTCGTCGCGAGCGTGACCGAGACCGACAAGATCAGCTCGCACGGCAAGTCGATCGTGACGCAGTACGCCTACGAGGACCCGGCCTGGGCCAAGAGCGACGACGAGTTCACCCGCCCCGCCCTGCGCACCTACAGCGACTGGAAGGGCTACCGCACCGTCACCGTCCTCAAGGGCGCCAAGAGCACGTCCGAGATCGTGGACGGTGTCCGCGCGGTCAACGCGCAGTCGAAGACGGTCACCCGCTACTTCCGGGGTGCCGGCGGCACGGTGAAGGACTCGACCGGCACCTACACGCTGCTCGCGGACGACGCGGAGCAGTACGCGGGCATGACCGCGGAGACCCTCGTCTACGCGGATTCCGACGGCAAGGTCGTCCAGCGCACCCTGCACCACCCGTGGTCCCAACTGACCGCCTCCCGGGCCCGCGAGAACGAGGACGGCACGTCGGGCGACCCCCTGCGCGCCTACCGCACCGGGGTCGAGCGCACGGACGCGATCCAGACGGTCGGTGACTCCTGGCGTGCCGTGCGCACCCTGACCGAGGTCGACGGCACCTACGGCCTGCCGGTCCAGGTGGAGACGTACGTCGTCAAGCCCGACGGCAGCGGCGAGACCCTCTCGGACCGGACCTGCACCACGACGACGTACGTCCACAACACGTCGGCGTGGCTGATCGGCCTGGCGAAGGACCAGAAGACGACCGCCACCTCCTGCGCCGGCCAGCCGACGGCGGATCCGGCGACGCTGCTCAAGGCACAGGTGCACAACACCTACGACGGCCTCGCCGACAGCGCCACGCCCACCAAGGGCCTGATCACCACCCAGGCCACGAACGACGGCGACGGCACGTCGAGTGCGGTCACCACCACGACGACGTACGACACGTTGGGCCGGGTCCGCACCGTCACCGCTCCGGGAGCCGGCACGACGGAGACGAAGTACACCCCCGAAGAGGGCGGTCCGGTCACCCAGGTCAAGCTGATCAACGCCAAGGACCACATCACCACCACGACCTACGACCCGGGCCGTGGTGTGGCCCTGACGGTCACCGACCCCAACGGCCGTGTCACCCGCAGCGAGTACGACGCCCTCGGCCGGCTGGTGAAGGGCTGGTCGCCGTCGGCCACCGGTTCGCCCACCGTGCAGATCGCCTACCAGGCGGCCGTGGCCACCTCGGACGAGACCCGCCCGGCCGCCGTCACCGTCCAGTCCCTCAAGGACGACGGCACCTACTCCCGCCGGACCACCATCTACGACGGCCTCCAGCGCGAGGTCCAGACGCAGAGCGAGGCGCACGGCCCTGGCCGGATCATCGTCGACACCCACTACGACGACCACGGCCTGGTGGCGGAGAAGACCAGCGGCTACCTGGCCAAGGGCGAGCCGACCACCGACCTCTTCGCCCCCCGGTCCAAGTCGCCCATCCCCAGCTCCGTCAGTTACACGTACGACGGCCTGGGCCGGGAGACCCGAGCCGACACCTACTACGCCGACGTCCGGAAGTACTCGGCGACCAAGACCTACGGGGACACCAGCACCACCGTGAACCCGGCGGGCTCCACGTCTCCCCGGACCCGCACGGAGACCGACGCCCTCGGCAGGGTCACGGCGATCCGCTACTACAGCCAGAACGCCTCCACCTCCACCACCGGCCGCGACACGTCCTACGACTACGACGCCCGGGGCAACCGCAGCCAGGTCACCGACGCCGCCGGGAACGTCTGGTCGTACGTCTACGACTCCCGGGGCCGGCTGAAGTCGACCACGGACCCCGACACCGGCACCACGCAGACGGGCTACGACGCCGCCGACCGCCCGAACTACACCAAGAACTCCCGCGGGCAGGAAACCTTCACCGAGTACGACCCGCTGGGCCGTGTCCGGTACGTGCGCCAGGGCTCCGCCACCGCGAGCCCGGTCAGGGAGTACACCTACGACGACGTGTCCGGCGGCATCGGCAAGCTGAAGGAATCCGTCCGCCACACCGCCGAAGGCGACTACGTCAACCGCGTCACCGGCTACAACGCCGACTACAACATCACGGGCACCGAGACCGTCATCCCGGCGAACGCGATGACCGCGGGCGTGTCCGGCACGTACGCCTACAGCTACACGTACACGCCCACCGGCAAGCAGCAGTCGGTCACCCTCCCCGCGATCGGCGGCCTGGCGAGCGAGAAGGTCGTCACCCGCTACAACAGCGACGGCCTGGCGGACACCACCTCCGGAGCGACCTGGTACACCTCCGACGCCACCTACTCCCCGTACGGGGAGGTCCTGCGCACGGTCTCCGCCCCGCAGCCCTACCGCGTGTGGACGACGAACTTCGTCGACCCCCACACCGGCCGCCTCCAGCGCTCGGTGACCGACCGCGAGACGGACGCCCCGCACCGCATCACCGACAGCCTCTACTCCTACGACGTCTCCGGCACGATCACGTCCAACAGCCGCGCGATGGCGGACTCGACCGGAACGACGTGGGACACCCAGTGCTTCACCTACGACGTCATGGGCGAACTCGTCAACGCCTGGACGTCGAACATCACCCCGGACAGCCACTCCACCGGCTGCAAGGCGACCGACGGCACCACGTGGGGCTACGACACCGACTTCACGACGTCCTCGGGCCCGGTCTCCGACGCCCCTGACGCGGCGACGGACCCCACGAGCCCCGACACGGCCCTGACGTCCTCCCTCGCGGCCACCGCCCCGGCCTCGGGCACGGTGTCGACGGGCACGACGGCCTACCGCCAGTCCTACACCTTCGACTGGCTCGGCAACCGGGCCACCCTCACCGAGCACGACACGGCCGACGCGACGAAGAACGTCACGTACACCTACGGCCACGGCAAGACGCTCGCCGGCGGTACCAAGACCCAGCCGCACACGATGACGTCGATCAGCTCGAGCCCGACGGGCAAGAGCAGCACGTACGTGTACGACGCGACGGGCAACACGACCGACCGCGACCTGACCGGCACGACACAGGACCTGGTCTGGTCCTCCGAGAACAAGCCGGAGTCGGTCACCAGCAACGCCACGAAGACCACCTACGTCTACGACGCCGACGGCAACCGCATCCTGGAGAACTCGCCATCCGGCTCCGTGCTCTACCTGGGCGAAACGGAACTGACGACCAACGCCACGGGCAGCATCACCAAGGCGTCCCGCGCCTACACCCAGCCCGGCGCCCCCACCGTCGTCCGCACCACCACCAACGGCGCGACGACCGGCCACAAGCTCAGCGTCCTCCTCGCCGACCACCTGGGCACGGCGACCACCTCGGTCGACGTCGCCTCGGGCCAGGCAGTCACCCGCCGGGCCTTCAAGCCCTACGGCGAGGCCCGCGGCACCAAGCCGACAGCCTGGCCGAACAAGCGCACCTACCTGGGCGTCGGCATCGACGACACGGGAACCGGCCTCACACACATCGGCGCCCGCGAGTACGACCAGAACGCGGGCCGATTCATCTCGGCGGACCCGATCATCGACGTGGCCGATCCGCTCCAGATGAACGGTTATGCCTACTCCAAGAACGGCCCGATCAGCAAAACTGATCCCACCGGCCTGTGGCTTGACGACGGGACGGGCCACAACGAGCCGCGCCGCAACGGTTCGGGCGGTGGCCAGAGTTCCACTCCTGGAATCCCTAGTGGTGGAACCGGCACAGGTGGGTGCTATTACACCTGTAGCGGTGGCGCGGCCAGCAACAAGTCGACTGTGCCCGGTATTGGCGCATCGAATACTAATTGCTTTACCTACGAGTGCCAAAAAGCTTCGAACTACAAGCTGAACGTGGGAAGCAATCCTCCAAAGATTACTGTACCTACGCTCACGCAAGAGCTTTCCAGAATACTCAAGAGACTTCTGGATGGCCCGGAGCCTCCAGAAGGCTGTGGCGGCCCGGGCCGTGACGGTGTTAAAGCAATAGCGTGCGATGTGAATATGGGCACCTTTGAAGGGGGGCCGCTCCTAGGAGCCGCGCGTGGTCGCAATAACACCTGGAAAAACAGTATTTCAAAGGGGAAGGAGGGTGAGGCGCGAGCTGCCCAGGAGCTTCAGGACCGTGGTTACACGATCATGGGGACGCATGTGAAGCTTGAGGCTAAGGACGGTACGGAATCGTTTGTTGATTTCATCGCGACCAGGCAAGGGCCCGGATTGGGTGCGCCCGAGTATTTTGAAGTAAAGAATGGCCCTTCTGCCAAATTGTCACCACAGCAGAAGACTGTATATGGGCAGCTCGGGGACAGCGGGGATGTAATTCTGCGATCCGACCAAATGAGCGCTTGGGGCTTGAAGAGTGGCGATTTGCTTCCGCAGGCCGACGTCAATGTGATTCTTTATGGCGGGGCAAAGGCGTGGTAGGGTGGGTAAGGAACGAAGCATGGGCAACCGCTGAGCTCTATTGTCCGCGAGATGAGGTCAGTGATAGATGAGCTACGACCTGGCGGTTTGGCAAGGGGATGTGCCGGCAAGTGATCGCGAAGCGGCTAGGGTCCAAGATCGACTGTACGATGAATATCTCGATGGCGATGAGTTGTTCCCGGTGGTAAGCGTAATCACCGACTTCCTTGCCGCCGTTACTGAGCGTTGGCCTGATAGGGATACCGGAGACGATACGCCCTGGGCTGGAACGCCACTTTCCAAAGGGGCAAGTGGGCCATACGTGTACATCACGCTTGCGTGGGGTAGTGCAGATATGGCGTCTGCGTATGTGGCACAGGTTGCCAACAGGTTTGGACTGAACTGTTTCGACCCTCAGATGAAGGTGCTTCGATCAGGCTAGCTCTGACTGGGCCTTTGCAGCGTGGCCATCGAACGGGTGATGACCACTGTGCCCGTAACGCGCAGGGCTGCCGCGCAGTTGGGTGAGGTGTTCGAAGTCTCAACCTGCTGGCCCAGGAGCCCTGTTGGTTCCTATCCTGTCGCACTCGACCTGCCGCATGCGCTGGTCGAGTGAGTCACGATGCTCATCAGCCAGCCACGTAGGCCAGGCCGCCGCCGTTCGAGCCGATGGCCAGGCCACGGGCGTTCAGATCCGTGTCGACACCGGCAGCGCCGTACTGCTGGAGCCACAGCAAGATGTCGCTTGCTGGGGCAAGCAAGTAGCCGTTACCGACGTCTACCCAGGTGAAGTCGCCGATGCTGTAGTAGAAGGTGACCTAGGTCGGCTGGGACGAGGCTCAATCGGGCAAGCGCGCGACCCGCGGCCTGATCGTCATGGTCCACTCGCCAGATCTCGTGGTGCCTGGGGGAAATCCGTGCCGCCGCTTGAACTCGCCTGCCACGACCGCCAGAGTCCGTGAGGCTGTGGCGGTCGTGGCAGGCGGGCGAAAGTACACGGTCGCTCATGAGCGCCTGGGCTGGTACACGGGCAACGGCTTCGAGTACTGGCCGTCGAACAGTACTCCGGGCGAGCCGGTGTAGCCGCCGGAACTCCGCGGTCAGAGCCAGGACGCGTCGTCGCGCAGCACGCCGTACGACACGACATCGCGCCACCGGCCGTCCCGGAAGACGATACTGCGGGCCAGGCCCTCGCGGGTGAAGCCCACCTTCTCTAGGGCGCGTTGCTCGGCGACGTTCTCCGCCTCGGTGTCGGCCTCGATCCTCATCACCGGGGTGTGGGCGAAGAGATAACGGGTCAGGAGGCGTTGGGCCTCGGTGCCGACCCCGCGCCCCTGTGCCTCGGGCAGCAGCTGGGCGCCTATGTTCCAGCAGTACGAGGCGGGCCCGGTGACCACCTTGCGCCACGCGACGAAACCGAGCCGCTCGGCGCCCGCGGCCACCATCAACTGACCGCCGTCGGAGGAGAGCAGCCCGTTCTCCGCCCACCCCCGCCGAAACCGCCCCGGATCCGCCCACCCGAACCACGAGAACGGCCCGGCGGCCTCGGGATCGGTCAGGAACTGCTCCAGCACCACCAGATCGTCCTCGCCCACCGGACACAGCCGCACAGCCTCGTCACTCATTCCTGGCACGCTACCCAGGTGGCGACGGGGTCAGCCCCAGGTCTTGCCGGCCGGTTCCTTGATGGTGCGGTTGATCCGGTTGAAGAAGTTGGTCAGTGCGATCTCCAGGTTGATCGCGCCGATCTGCTCCTCGGTGAAGTGGGCGTTGACCTTGTCCCAGATCTCGTCCGTGACACCCGGCGCACCGTCCTGGAGCCGGGTGGCGGCCTCCGCCAGTGCCAGCGCCGCGCGTTCCGCGTCCGTGTAGAACGGCGCCTCGCGCCACGCCGCCACGTTGTGCAGCCGCTCGTCGGTGTCACCGGCCTTCCTCCCTCCGGAGACACTGGCGTAGACGCACGCCGAGCAGCCGTTGATCTGGCTCGCGCGCAGGTGGACCAGCGCCAGCAGCTTCAGGTCGACGCCCCCGGCTGCGATCGCCTTCTGGAGGTGCTGGATCGCCGTCCACACATCGGGGTTGTTCGCGTTCTTGTTCTTGAGCCGGTTTTCCACGGGGAGTCTTCTCCATCATCGGGTTACGTTGCGACGCCGGTGCGCGTCATCCCTACGACGGAGCAGCTTCCAGGGAGGTAACACCATGGCCGGCCCCCATCCCGCGGACCCCATCGTCGATGCCTTCGAGTCCCACCGCGACCGCTCCGCGCCCTCGCCTACCGCATGCTCGGTTCACACGCCGACGCCGAGGACGTGGTCCAGGAGGCGTGGCTGCGGCTGTCCCGCCAGGACACCGGCACCATCGACAACCTCGGCGGCTGGCTGACTACCGTCGTCGGCCGTATCAGCCTGGATGTCCTGCGATCGGGCCGGACCCGCCCGGAAGTCTCCCTGGACGACCAGCTGTCCGAAGTCACCGTCACGCTCGACGGCGCCCCCGCCCCGGAGGACCTCGCGGCCATCGGGGACTCCGTCGGCCTCGCGCTCCTCACCGTCCTCGACTCCCTGCGCCCCGACGAACGACTGGCGTTCGTGCTGCACGACGTATTTGCCGTGCCCTTCGCTGAGATCGGCACCATCCTCGGCAGATCCGCCGACGCCGCCAAGATGCTCGCCAGCCGTGCCCGCCGGAAGGTACGGGCCACCGAGCGGACGGCGAGCGCGGGACGGCAGCAGCACGAGGTCGTCCAGGCGTTCTTGGCTGCCGCCCACGACGGCCGGTTCGAGCAGTTGCTGCGGGTTCTCCACCCGGAAGTGGAGTTCACCGTTCACACCCCGAACGGCACCTTCGTCACGCTCGGGGCCACCGAGGTCGCCACCCGCGCGCGCGTGGCCGGCAGCGCGGCCCGAGGTCGTGCGGCGACCGTCAACGGCCTGCCCGGTGTCCTCTCGTGGCACGAGGACGGGACGCCGCTTTCGCTGCTGGCCTTCACCGTCACCGACGGCCGCATCACCGCGATCACCGCGGTGGTCGACCCGGCCAGGCTCGCGCTCATGGACCTGCCGGCCCCGGTGTGACTCCCTACCGCCGAACGCAGAACGCGAGGAACTCGCCCCAGGCGGGGGAGGAGAGGGTGAGGCGGGGGCCGTCGGGGTGCTTGGAGTCGCGGAGGTGGATGGTGTGGGGGGTGCAGGTGGCGAGTTCCAGGCATTCGCCGCCCTCGCCGCTGCTGTACGTCGACTTGCGCCAGGTGTAGGCGGCCTCGAGGCATTCGCCGCCTTCGCCGTCGCTGTAGCTGGACTTGAACCAGGTCAGGTTCTCGCCGTTCATAGCTCCTCCAGCTTCTTGTCGATCAACTCCCGTGATTCCTCGGGCGGGAGCGCCATCGCCCGCATAATCCCATAGCGGTCGGCGATCGTCCGTACCTCCAAGAGGTCGGTGATCAAGCGCGGATAGCCTTGTACCTCCGTGTAAGCCACCTGCGGGTGCTTCTGAGGCGTCAGCAAGTTGAAAGCGCCGCCCATGTTGGGATGGTTCTCGATTGCGGTCGGCATCACCTGGATTTCCACGTTCCGCAAGTCGCCGATGCGCAGCAACCGCTTGAGCTGGTCCTTCTGGACCGTCCGGCCGCCGATCGGTCGATCCAGGACGACCTCCTCCAGGACGTAGCTGACCATGGGCGAAGGCCAGCGCTCGAAGACCTGTTGACGTGCCAGGCGGTCGGCCACCCGCTTGTCGATGGTCTCCTCGTCGAGCAACGGGCGTCGGCGGGAGAACATGGCCCGCGCATAGTCAGGGGTCTGCAACAGGCCAGGCACCCCCTGGTTGGCGTAGAAGTGCAGCTCCACCGCCTCCGCCTCCAACGCCGCATAACTCCGATACCACTCCGGATGCCGAGTCCGAACCTTCGCCATCGCCTCCCTCAGTTCAGGCACCGCCTGGAGCAACAAACCCCCGGCGTCCAACAACTCGTCCGCCTTCTCCAGCACCTCCGGGCGGAGTGTCCGTACGCCCCGTTCCATCGCCGAGATCGCGTCCGGCCCGTACCCCACCATCTCGCCGAAGTCCTTCTGCGTGTACCCCCTCCGCTCCCGCAGGAGCTTCATCATCTTGCCCAGGGCCGTCAGCAGCCCCGTCGTGCCGTCGGCCTCCGCCGGGGTCTCCGGCCTGCGCTCGTTCATGACCATGCCCGACCGTCCTCGCTCGACGCGCCGTACGCCCACCCATCCGCAGTCGTACGGCTACGGAGAGTCGCCGTGTCTCCCCTGGTCAGGGTAGGGACAACCGGCCAGGCTCAGTGGGGTGAACCCGGAAATCTCCACCCGTATCCCCACCCCGATTTCTCCCCCAGGGGAGATGACCCTCCGCCTCAGCTCCACCCCGCGAGGCGCCCGTCTCGCCCGGCGGCTCGCGCAGCGGCAGCTCGTGGAGTGGGGTCATCCGTACGACGGTGAGGCCAACCGCACCGCCCAGCAGATCGTCGCCGAACTCGCCGCCAACGCCGTCACGCACGGCCGTGTCCCCGGCCGGGACTTCGAGCTGCGGCTGCTGCTCCTCGCCGAGGGCACCCTGCGGATCGAGGTGAGCGACACGCGGGGTGACCGGGGGCTGCGGATCGTGCGGGGGGAGGCGGACGCCGAGGGCGGTCGCGGGCTGATCGTCGTGACCGTCCTGGCCGCCGCCTGGGGCGTCACCGAGCGTGCAGTGGGGAAGACCGTGTGGGCGGACCTGACCCTGCCGGGAGGGGCGACGTGACGGACGCCGATTACCGGTAGGCGGGTGATGCGAGGAATTATGGGACCCATGAGCGAGAACGTTTACTTCGACATCACCATCAACGACGAGCCCGCCGGCCGCATCGTCTTCAAGCTGTACGACGACGTCGTGCCCAAGACCGCCCGCAACTTCCGTGAGCTGGCCACCGGCCAGCACGGCTTCGGTTACGCCGGTTCGTCCTTCCACCGCGTCATCCCGGCCTTCATGCTCCAGGGCGGCGACTTCACCGCGGGCAACGGCACCGGCGGCAAGAGCATCTACGGCGAGAAGTTCGCGGACGAGAACTTCCAGCTCAAGCACACCAAGCCGGGTCTGCTGAGCATGGCCAACGCGGGCCGCAACACCAACGGCTCGCAGTTCTTCATCACCACCATCGTGACCAACTGGCTGGACGGCAAGCACGTCGTCTTCGGCGAGGTCGTCGAGGGCATGGACATCGTCAAGACGATCGAGGGCCTCGGCAGCGACTCCGGCCGCACCTCCGCCAAGATCACCATCGCGGCGTCCGGCACCGTCTGAGACGTACGCCACACCCGAGACGTCTGAGGCACGTGTGACGCCTGAGATGTCTGTGACACCTGCTGTGAGCTGCGGCGGGCGGGTCCCCTTCACCGGGACCCGCCCGCCGCAGCCGTTTACGGGCGTTCCCCGTGTCGCACCTTTCTGTAACCGTTCGAGTTCACCCCGTTGACACCCCCTGTCCCCGCTCCTAGGGTCGCGCCAACTATTTTTCGATCAGGTGACGGTATTTCGAACATCTGAAGGGTGAGTTCCCCACGCCGCCGCTCCCTCGCCTGCATCTGATGCGCCGTCATCCTCTCAACGACGAGAAGAACAAGGAACGATCAGCATGCGTAACCGACGATCCGCTCTGGCCGCCCTCGCCGGAGCGGCCTCCGCCTTAACTCTGTCCGCCTGCGGGCAGCTGGGCGGGGGCAGTTCCGGGAGCGGCTCCAAGAGCGGCACCATCGGCATTGCCATGCCGACCCGGACCTCCGAGCGCTGGCTCACCGAGGGCAAGAGCATGGTGGAGGACCTGACGCACCAGGGGTACAAGACCCAGCTGGTCTACGGCGACGACGACCCGGACACCCAGGTGGCGCAGATCGCGAACCTGGTCAAGAAGGGCGTCGACGCGCTGATCATCGCGGCCATCGACAACAAGTCGCTGAACGGCGTGCTCAAGAAGGCCGCCGCCGCGAAGATCCCCGTCATCTCCTACGACCGGCTCATCCTCGGTACCGAGGACGTCGACTACTACGTGTCCTTCGACAACGAGCAGGTCGGCCGGCTCGAGGCCCGCTACATCATCGAGCAGCTCGGCCTGGAGGACGGCAAGGGGCCGTTCACCATCGAGCTGTTCGCCGGTTCGCCGGACGACAACAACACCAAGTACTTCTTCCAGGGGGCGATGGCGCTGCTCCAGCCGTACCTGGACAGCAAGAAGCTGGTCGTCCGGTCCGGCCAGACCACAATGGAGAAGGTCACCACCCTGCGCTGGGACGGTCCCACCGCGCGGAAGCGGATGAACAGCATCCTCTCCCAGTACTACGTCGGGGAGCGGGTCGACGCGGTCCTGTCGCCGTACGACGGCATCTCCATCGGCGTTCTGGCGGCGCTGAAGTCGTACGGCTACGGCACCGGCAGCAAGCCGTACCCCGTCATCACCGGACAGGACGCCGAGCTCGCCTCGGTGAAGTCGATCATCAAGGGCGAGCAGTCGCAGACCGTCTACAAGGACGTGCGGCAGCTCGGCGAGATGGCCTCCGACATGGTCGACTCGATCCTCAGCGGCAGGACGCCCCGGCTGAACAACAGAAGGGACTACAACAACGGCGTGAAGGCCGTGCCCGCCTATCTGCTCCAGCCCACCAGCGTGGACAAGTCCAACTACGAGTACGTCCTGGTCGCGGGCGGCTTCTACACCGCCGCCGAGCTCAAGTAGCCGTCGAGTAGCCGTCGAGCGGCCGTCGCTCAGGCGGCCTTGCGCAGGATCAGGAAGGCGTGCGGGGTCTTCTCGCCGAGATCGGGCTCCGGCTGCCGGACCGTGCACGACAGCGGGACGAAGCCGGCGGCCGTCAGCAGCTCGGTCATCGCCTCCGGGCGCCGGCGCAGGAAGGTCAGGGCCACCGGGTGGCCCCAGGGCTGATCGTAGTGCCGGGGCTCGTCGCCGACCTGGAAGCCGAGGAGGAGGGGGCTTCCGGGGGCGAGTACACGGTGGAACTCGGTGAAGAGGGCGGGCAGTTCGTCCCACGGGGTGTGGATGGAGGAGTAGAAGGACACCACTCCGGCCAGCTGCCCGTCGGGCAGGTCCAGCTTCAGCATCGAGCCCTGCTCGAAGCGGATCCCCGGGTTCTCGCGCCGGGCGATCGCCAGCATCGACTCCGACAGGTCGAGTCCGAAGATGTCGAGGCCCCGGCGCGCGAGGAACCCCGTCGTCCGGCCGGGCCCGCAGCCCAGGTCCGCCACCCGGCCGCCGGTGCCGACGAGCTCGGCGTACGCCGTGAGTACGGCCCGCTCCAGCGGCCTCGACACCAGCTCGTCGCTGTAGCGCTCGGCGTAGTCCTCGGCGATGGTGTCGTAGAAGGTGCGGGTGGCGGTGACGAAGTCGGGGGCGGCGGGGGTGTCCGGGGTGGCTGTGGTGTCGATGGCGTCGGTCATGGCCGGGGACCCTAGCCAACGCCACTGACAGCGACGGCTGCCCGAGGGTGCTTTCAGGCCACCCCTGCCGCCCGCAGCCATCCGGCGCAGCATCCCCGCCGTGACGGCCGCCCCGAGGACCACCACCGGGAAGGGCGCCCGGCGCCGGGCGAGCACGGCCTCCCACCGGCGCCCCGGCCGGGCGTACCCACCCGGCGAAGCCGCCGCCCTCCGTCAGCGCGCCCGTGGCCGTCAGCGCGCCCGTGGCCGGCCGGGCGGCCAGGAGCAGGTCGGCGCGACCGCGAGGCCGAATGCGGCCGTACGGGTGGGCGGAGCCCGCGTACGCACCACCAGGGACATCGGCACCGGCACCCGGACGGGCGGTCCGCCGGCCACGGAGAGCGCGTCGAAGGCGGAGCCGATCACCCCGCTCGCCACCCGGACGAGTGAGCTGCCGAGGACGAACGGCCGAATGCCGTGCCTCCCGAGCGGGCTCCCTCCGGGAATTCACCGGATATTCACCGGGGAAAGGCAGGAGCCCCGTGCCGGCTGGCGCGGGGCTCCTTGGGTACTGCTTTCAGATTGCGATCACAGGGGGGAGGATCGTCACACGGGGGTGACGTTCTCCGCCTGCGGACCCTTCGGGCCCTGCGTCACGTCGAAGGAGACCTGCTGGTTCTCCTCGAGGGAACGGAAACCCTGCGCGTTGATCGCGGAGTAGTGGACGAAGACGTCGGGGCCGCCGCCTTCCTGGGCGATGAAGCCAAAGCCCTTTTCGGCGTTGAACCACTTCACGGTTCCGGTAGCCATAAGCCCTCCTTGGGCCCAAAGGGTTGCCCTGCTCCAGAACCTGCAAGGTGAAAGCAGTGCCGCACAATGCATACGTCTGAAAATGTCAAGAGCCCGCGGTTACATGCTCCGCAGGCTCTGTACTGCAAGGGAAACCAAACTGCAACTTGCGGCGAGCCTAGCATGCAGGCAGCCGAAAGCAATAGGGGTCAAGATCACGTCACCCGGATGTTTGAACATCCGGTGAAGGGGTTGACCCGGGGGGTCGGAGTTCGAAGGGTACTCCACCGGGGCTAGTCTCGCGATGTGGACAATTCTCGCACCCGGCCGCGCGTAGGCCACATCCAGTTCCTGAACTGCCTGCCCCTGTACTGGGGGCTCGCGCGAACGGGCACGCTCCTCGACTTCGAGCTCACCAAGGACACCCCGGAGAAGCTCAGCGAGCAGCTGGTGCGGGGCGCCCTCGACATCGGGCCCATCACGCTCGTCGAGTTCCTCAGGAACGCCGACGACCTGGTCGCCTTCCCCGACATCGCGGTCGGCTGCGACGGCCCGGTCATGTCCTGCGTGATCGTCTCGAAGGTCCCGCTGGACGAGCTGGACGGGGCGCGGGTCGCCCTCGGCTCCACCTCCCGCACCTCCGTGCGCCTGGCCCAGCTGCTGCTGGCGGACCGTTTCGGCGTACGGCCGGACTACTACACCTGCCCGCCCGACCTCAGCCTGATGATGCAGGAGGCGGAGGCGGCCGTCCTGATCGGCGACGCGGCGCTGCGGGCCAACCTGCTCGACGCGCCGCGCTACGGCCTCCAGGTGCACGATCTCGGCACGCTCTGGAAGGAGTGGACCGGACTGCCGTTCGTCTTCGCCGTCTGGGCGGCCCGCAAGGACTACCTGGAACGGCAGCCGGTGATCACCCGCGAGGTCCACCAGGCCTTCCTCGCCTCCCGCAACCTCTCCCTGGAGGAGGTCTCCAAGGTCGCCGAGCAGGCGGCCCGCTGGGAGGCCTTCGACGAGCGGGTCCTGGAGCGCTACTTCACCACCCTCGACTTCCGCTTCGGCACCCCCCAGCTGAACGCGGTCGCCGAGTTCGCCCGCCGCGTGGGGCCGACCACCGGCTTCCCGGCGGACGTACGGGTGGAGCTGCTGCCGGTCTGAGGCGGGTCTGAGGCGGGTCTGAGGCCGGCCGGACGGGGACCGGCAGCCGGGATCGGCGGCGGGACCGGCGGCGGGATCGGCAACAGAGGCACTGCCGGCATTGCGCCCGGTGTCGTCAGGGCACGACGATGAAGCGCTCGTACGACCGCATGCGCAGACGGGGGGACGGTCATGCAGCCGCTCGGAGCCGACGAACCCAGAGCCGTCGGGCCCTTCCGACTGGTCGGCCGGCTCGGTTCCGGCGGGATGGGCCGGGTCTACCTCGGCCGCAGCGCCGGGGGCCGCACGGTCGCAGTGAAGATCGTGCATCCGCACCTCGCCCTCGACGACGAGTTCCGCACCCGCTTCCGGCGCGAGGTCGAGGCCGCCCGCCGGGTCGGCGGCGCCTGGACCGCTCCGGTGCTGGACGCCGACCCGGAGGCGGCCGTGCCCTGGGTCGCGACGGCCTACGCGGCCGGCCCCTCGCTCGCCGCGGCCGTCGCCGCCCACGGCCCGCTGCCCGAGCACACCGTACGGGCGCTCGGCGCGGGGCTGGCCGAGGCGCTGGCGGCGGTGCACGAGCTGGGGCTGGTGCACCGGGACGTCAAGCCGTCCAACCTGCTGCTCACCGTGGACGGACCGCTGCTCATCGACTTCGGCATCGCCCGCGCGACCGACGGCACGGCCTCGCTCACCTCGACCGGCGTCTCCGTCGGCTCGCCCGGCTACATGTCCCCCGAGCAGATCCTCGGCCGGGGCGTGTCCGGCGCGGCCGACGTCTTCTCCTTCGGCGCGGTGCTGGCGTACGCCGCGACCGGTGCACCGCCCTTCCCCGGCGACTCCTCGGCCGCCCTGCTCTACAAGGTCGTCCACGAGGAACCGGCGCTCGGGGAGCTGGCGCCCGGGCTGCTGCGGGAGGTCGTCGAGGAGTGCCTCGCCAAGGACCCCGCGGACCGGCCCGCCCCCGGCGAACTGGCCCGGCGGCTCGCCCCGGAGGGCGCGGCGCGGCTGATCGCCGGCGGGTGGCTGCCGGGCGCGCTGGTGGAACAGGTCGGGCGGAGCGCCGTACAGCTGCTGAACCTGGAGGCCGCGGAGGAGACGGACGCGCAGGAGCCGGCGTCCGGGCCGGTCGGGTTCAGCCGGGTGGCCGTGGCGGCCCAGCGGCCGGTGACCGCGGGGGAGTTCGGGCCGCCGCCGGTGATGGACGCGGTTCCGGTGACACCGGTGGACGCGCCGGTGGCGAGGGAGACCGAGGGTGGGCGGCCGGGGAAGATGTCCGTCACCGTGTCGGCCGCGGCGGCGCCGGGGGAGGGCGGGCGCGGACGGCGGCTGAGCTGCACCGTCGCCCTGGCGGTCGCGGGCGCGCTGGCGGCGGTGACGGTCGGCTCGGTGGTCGTGTTCGACCTGCTGCCGGGCGGCGGCGACGACACGAACGCCGACGCGGGCAGCGGCGCGTACTCGTCGGCGCCCACGGCCGCGACGAGCGCGGCACCCACGGACGCGTCGAGCCCCGCGCCCGCGCCCACGGCCGCGTCGAGCGCGGCGGACGGCGAGGCGTCCGGCGCGCTGCCGGCCGGGTACGCCGGCACCTGGGAGGGCGAGGGCACCGGACTCGGCGGCACCCTCCCCATGGGCACCTTCCGGGTGACCCTGCGCCAGGCCGCGGTGGGCGCGAAGCTGGGCGAGCTGCGGCAGACCGACGTCCTCGGCGGAGTCTGCGTGGACGAGCTGACGCTGAAGAAGGTGACGGCGAAGGAGGTCGTCGCCGACTCGGTGGGCGCGAAGTCCAACCACTCCGGCTGCAACCCCGAGCCCCACACGATCCGCTTCACCCCGACCGGCGACGACCTCACCTACACCTCGGACAGCAGCGCGGAGGGCAATCCGACGGCCCGGCTGTCCAAGGTGGAGTAGGGGGCCGCCGATGAACACGCCTCCCGACACCCTCACCCTGGTCGCCGTCGCCGCCCTGTGGGGCGCGCTGGCGGGAGCGTTCCTGCCGCGCCCGGCGTACCGCCTCTCGGTACCGGTCGAGCAGGCCGATCAGGGGTGGTACGACACCTGCCCCGCGGGACACCCCGTGCGCGGGTGGCTCGGGCGCGGCGGCTGCGGAGGGTGCACGCCCCCCGGGACGTCGTACGCCCCCGGCGCGCTCCTCCTGCCCACGGTCACCGCCGTGCTCTGCGCGGCCCTCGCCGCGGCCACCGGCACCCGCCCCGAACTCGCCGTCTGGCTGCTGCTGGCCCCGGCCGGGGTGCTCCTGGCGGTCGTCGACGTACGGGTCCAGCGCCTCCCCGACCCCCTCACCCTCCCCCTCGCGGCCGCCGCCCTGGCCCTCCTCGGAGTGACCGCCCTGCTCCCCGAACACGCCGGACGCTGGACGACGGCCCTCCTCGGCTCCCTCGCCCTCGCCGCCGGCCATCTGCTGCTGCACCTGATCAACCCGGCCGGCCTGGCCTTCGGCGATGTGAAACTGGCCCTCGCGACCGGTGCCGTCCTCGGCTGGTACGGCTGGCCGACCCTCATGCTCGGCACCCTCGCCGCCTTCGTCCTCGGCGCCCTCTACGGCCTCGCGCTCGCCGTCGCCGGCCGCGCCACCCGCCGTACCACCGTCCCCTTCGGGCCCTTCATGCTCACGGGAGCCTTCGCGGGGGTGCTGATCGGCGCGTACGCGGCCTGAGGAGAGCTGTGGGAAAACGCTGGCGTAGGCTGGTTCGGTCCGTCCTCACCCCTTGACGAAAGGGACGCTTCCGGTGACCGAGAAGGCCGACCTCCAGTCTGTGCTCGACCGTGCCGCCGAGGGCGGGCGGATCACCCCGGAGGAGGCGCTCGTCCTCTACCGCGACGCGCCCCTGCACGCCCTGGGCGCCGCCGCCGACGCCGTACGCCGCCGCAAGTACGCCGGAACCGAGCACATCGCGACGTACATCATCGAGCGGAACATCAACTACACCAACGTGTGCGTCACGGCGTGCAAGTTCTGCGCCTTCTACGCGGCCCCCAAGGACCAGGCCAAGGGCTGGACCCGCGACCTCGACGACATCCTGCGCCGCTGCGCCGAGACCGTCGAACTCGGCGGCACCCAGATCATGTTCCAGGGCGGCCACCACCCCGACTACGGCGTCGAGTACTACGAGAAGCACTTCTCCGCCATCAAGGAGGCCTACCCCCAGCTGGTGATCCACTCGCTGGGCGCCTCCGAGGTCGAGCACATGGCCCGGATCTCCAAGGTGAGCGTCGAGGAGGCCATCACCCGCATCCACGCGGCCGGTCTCGACTCCTTCGCCGGTGCGGGCGCGGAGCTGCTCCCCGAGCGCCCCCGCAAGGCCATCGCGCCCCTGAAGGAGTCCGGCGAGCGCTGGCTGGAGATCATGGAGACGGCGCACAAGCTGGGCGTCGAGTCCACGTCGACGATGCTGATGGGCACCGGCGAGACCAACGCCGAGCGCATCGAGCACCTGCGGATGATCCGTGACGTACAGGACCGGACGGGCGGCTTCCGCGCCTTCATCCCGTACACCTACCAGCCCGAGAACAACCACCTGAAGGGCCGCACCCAGGCGACGCTCTTCGAGTATTTGCGGATGATCGCCATCGCCCGCCTCTTCATGGACAACATCCAGCACATCCAGGGCTCCTGGCTCACCACCGGCAAGGAGGTCGGCCAGCTCTCCCTGCACTACGGCGCCGACGACCTCGGCTCGATCATGCTGGAGGAGAACGTCGTCTCCTCGGCGGGCGCCAAGCACCGCTCCAACCGGCTGGAGATCATCGACCTGATCCGCAAGGCCGGCCGGGTCCCCGCCCAGCGCGCGACCACCTACGAGCACCTCGTCGTCCACGACGACCCGGCGAACGACCCGGTCGACGAGCGCGTGATGTCCCACATCTCCTCGACGGCCATCGAAGGCGGCACGGCCCACCCCGAGTTGAAGCTGCTCGCTTCCAACTAGCCGCCGCACCCGAGCCCGCATGCTGACGATCCACGCCGCGCCCCTGCTCCTGCCGGTCGGCGCGGCACCCGTCCCGGACGGCGCCGTCGCCGTCGACGGCGCCCGGATCGCGGCCCTCGGGCCGTACGACGAGGTCGTCGCCGCGGCCCCCGGCGCCCGTGTCCGCCGCTGGCCCGGCGTCCTCACCCCCGGACTGCGCCAGTGGCACGCCCCGTGGCTGCTGCGCCGCTGCTACCACCCCGACCCGCGCGAGTACGACGTACTCGGCGAACTCCCGCTGTGGGGCGAGCGGCTGGACGCCCTGGAGCTGACCGAGACCCGCTGGTCGGGCAGCGTCCGCCGCGGCCTCCAGCGGATGCTGGGCCACGGCACGACGGCCCTGGCCGCCCCGGGCGCCCGCTTCACCGACCCCCTGGTGGCCCAGGCGGTGGCCCGCTCCGGTCTGCGGGTCGTCCCGGTCACCGGCGCCCCCGGCCTGCTCCTGGGCGACCACCCCGACCTCGACCCCTTCGCCGAGGGCTACGACCTGGCGGGCACGGTCCACGGCCCCCTGGAAGTGGGCGCCCGCGCCGATCTGGCGGTCTTCGACGCGGAGGACGAGGCGGCCCTGACGGCGAAGGGCGCGTCCAGCTGCGTGGCGACGGTGATCGAGGGGAGGCTGCTGTACCGGTCGAGGTAGGAGGTTTTTTTCTTGTGTGGGGGCGCGGGGAACTGCGCGACCAGCCACCACGCACCCGCACCCGGCGTACGACAGAACCCCCCGATCGCTACCCCGAGAACGCCTCCGCGAACGCCCCCGAACTCTGCGACACCCCACTGCAATTGGTCAGCGCGTCATCCGTGTCCGTCCCGTCCTCGCACTGCTGGTCCCGGAACGTCGCCCACATCGACACCCACGCGATCCCCTTCTCCTCCGCGAACTCCCGCACCTGGGCCGCGTCGGACAGCGTGAACGTCTCGTTGTCCACGTCGTTCGTGCCGATCATCGACGTGAGCGCCATCCCCTTCCACGCGGTCTCGTCCGACGTCCCGAAGACGTCCCGCAGCTGCTCCTGCGCCGCCTTCGCCGAGGTGATCGCGTACGCGCCCATGTCCCCGGTGTACGACTCGCCGTAGTTCATCGTCATCAGATTGACCGTGGAGACCTGTACGTCGTACTTGTTCGCGGACTCCAGCAGCGCGATCCCGTCGTCGTCCAGACCGGACGGCATCACCGGGAGGGTGAAGGAGACCTCCAGGTCGGACCGGTCCGCCTGGAGCAGCGCGATCGCCTTCGAACGCAGCGCGACCGAGGCGGAGTCGGTCAGCTCGTCGCCCTCGATGTCGAAGTCCGCCTGGGAGGAGCCGGCCGCGTCGAGGGCCTCGCCGTACGCCGCGGCCAGCGCCGACGCGCTGTCACAGGTCGACGCCAGCTCCTCGCCCGAGGCCCCGCCGAAGGAGACACGGACCGTGGCGCCGGAATCGGTCAGCGCCGAGACACGGGAGCTGACCGCCGAGTCGTCGATGGCCTCCGTACCGTTCCACTTCGCCGTACAGCTGCTGCCGTCGGAGATGACGAAGGCCAGGTTGTACGTCCCCGGCGAGCCCGCGGAGTCGTTGTCGGAGGCGTCCGACGCACTGACGTACGGCGCGTAGGACGTACCGGACGAAGCCTCCTCCGAGGCGCTCGCGGACGGGGACGACGAGCTGCGATCGGGCGGCTCGGGTGCCGCGTCCGACGTGCCGTCGGACCCTGCGGAGCACCCCGCCGTGGCCAGGGCAAACAGGCAACCGAGCCCCGCCATCGGCTTCAGGAAACTCCTCATGTGACATGCACCCGCTCTCGTGATTTGCGTCTCAGGGGAAAATAGGAGTACGTATTCCAAAGGAAAATGTCTCACATGAGGCCGCACAAATTTAAGACAGTGAACGTACAGGGGCCTCACGGACACGGCACGGCAAAAACGGACAATCACCCCTGGAAGAGGGGCATTCAACCCTCCCCCATGGACGGCCCCTCGCGCAGGATTTCTGTGAGACTCTCAGGAAAGAGACAGGTTAAGGGGTTTCTCATGGGTCTCTCACATGCATTTCCGGGTTCCCGGCACATAAAGACTCCCTAATATCCGGGGAATGCATTCCGAGTCTTCCGAGCCTGCCGTCGATAGTCATGACGCCGTTCGCGGTCGCCGTCGCAAACGCGGTGGCAACGCCGCCGACGGCCCCGTGTTCGTGGACAACTCCGGACGCAGGTCCAAGCTGCTGCGACGCGTCGGCATCCTCCTGGGTGTCGGCTGCCTCGCCTACGCGACCGTCCTCGGCGCGGCCTTCATGGGCTGGGGCACCTCCCTGACCCCGTCCTCGCTGCTGCCGTTCGGCGGCAACGGCCAGAACCGGCAGGGCCCCTCCGGCGGCATCCGCCCCAACGGGGGCGTGGGCTACGAGGTGGGCGGTCCGGGCGGCACCGGCCGCTCCTCGCTGCCCACCGGCACCGCCTCCCCGTCCGCCTCCGCCTCCGCCAACTGACGGGACCGCCACCACTGCCATGACCACGACGACGACACCCTCCCGCGGGCGCCGCCGCGCCCCCACCCGCATGAAACGGGCGGCGGGCAAGGCCTCGGCGCTCCAGAAACCGCGCGTCATCCTCGCCCTGCTGCTCCTGCTCGCACTGACCAGCGTGATGCTGCTCGACGGCTATCTGCGCGCCGAGGTCGGCGGCGACCAGCGGGTGCGCACCGGCGCCAGCGCCAGCAAGGTCCCGGACAAGGTCCTCGACGGCGGCCCGATCCTCACCTTCCGGGGCGGCCGGGCGACGACGGTGTCCGTCCCGGACAAGACGATCGCGCTCACCTTCGACGACGGCCCCAACCCGACCTGGACGCCGAAGGTCCTGGAGATCCTCCAGGAGTACGACGTCCCCGGCACGTTCTTCGTCGTGGGCTCGATGGTCTCCCGCTACCCGAGCATCGTGAAGACGATGGTCGAGCAGGGCAACGAGGTGGGCATCCACACCTTCACCCACGTCGACCTCTCCTACCAGAGCGACGCCCGCGTCAACCGGGAGATGCAGCAGACCCAGCTCGCGCTCGCGGGCGCGGCCGGCATCACCACCACGCTCTTCCGCGCCCCGTACTCCTCCGAGACGGACGCCATCGACAACTACAGCTGGCCCGTCTACAAGGAGCTCGGCGCGGACGGCTACACCAGCGTCTTCGTCGACACCGACAGCGACGACTGGAAGAAGCCGGGCGTCTCGAAGATCATCAAGTGGGCCACACCGGACGACGACGAGGGCGCCTCGGTCCTCTTCCACGACGCGGGCGGCGAGCGGTCGCAGACCATCAAGGCGCTGCCGACGTACATCAAGAAGATGAAGGCGAAGGGCTACACCTTCACCACCATCAGCGGTGTGCTGGAGGACCAGAACGGCGGTACCGGCACGAGCGGGCAGCAGGCAGGCCAGCAGCCGGGCGGTCAGCAGAGCGCGGGCGGCGAGCAGCCCGCTGGCGCGCCGAACGGCGAGGGCAACGGCTACGGCACCGGCACCGGCACGGGTACCGGCAACGGCACCGGAAACGGTACGGGTACCGGTAGCGGTGCGGCGGAGGTCCGCAATCCCCTCCAGGCCGCCCATCGCGAGGCCACCGGGCTCACCCTCTACGAGGGCAAGGCCCTCATCGGGGCGGTCGCGCTCGCCGAGTGGACGGTCCCGGCGCTGTCGGTGGGGCTGATGGTGGTGGGCGTGGCCGTCATGGGCCGGTTCGGGATGATGCTCATCCTGGCCCGCCGCCACTACCGGCTGCGCAACAAGCGCCGGTTCAGCTGGGGGCCGACGATCACGCGGCCGGTCAGCGTGATCGTCCCGGCGTACAACGAGAAGGAGTGCATCGCCAACACCCTCCAGTCGCTGGCGCAGAGCACCCATCCGATCGAGATCATCGTGGTCGACGACGGCTCCACGGACGGGACGTCCGAGATCGCGCGGGACGCGGCCGCCTCGCTCGGCATGCGGAACGTCCGGGTCGTCCGGCAGGAGAACGCGGGCAAGCCCGCCGCCCTCAACAACGGTGTCCGCAACGCCAGTTACGACATCGTCATCATGATGGACGGCGACACGGTCTTCGAGCCGGACGCCGTGCACCAGCTGGTGCAGCCGTTCGCGGACCCGAAGGTCGGCGCGGTCGCCGGCAACGCCAAGGTCGGCAACCGCAACACCGTCATCGGCGCCTGGCAGCACATCGAGTACGTGATGGGCTTCAACCTCGACCGCCGGATGTACGACCTGCTGCGCTGCATGCCGACCATCCCCGGCGCGATCGGCGCGTTCCGCCGTGACGCCGTGCTGGAGGTCGGCGGCATGAGCGAGGACACCCTCGCCGAGGACACCGACATCACCATCGCCATGCACCGCGCGGGCTGGCAGGTCGTCTACCAGGAGCACGCCAAGGCCTGGACCGAGGCGCCCGGCTCGCTCAAGCAGCTCTGGTCGCAGCGCTACCGCTGGTCCTACGGCACCATGCAGGCGCTGTGGAAGCACCGCAAGTCGCTGACCGACAAGGGTCCCTCGGGCCGCTTCGGCCGCGTCGGCATGCCGCTGGTCGTCCTCTTCCAGATCGTCACGCCGGTGTTCGCCCCGCTGATCGACGTGTTCACCGTCTACTCGATGATCTTCGTCGACTTCCAGGCGGCCCTGTTGGCCTGGTTCGCGGTCCTCGGCATCCAGCTCGGCTGCGCGGCGTACGCCTTCCGTCTCGACCGGGAGAAGTACCGCTACCTGCTGATGATGCCGCTCCAGCAGCTGGCCTACCGCCAGATGATGTACCTCGTCCTCATCCACTCCAGCATCACCGCCCTCACCGGCGGCCGCCTGCGCTGGCAGAAGCTGAAGCGGACCGGCGAGGTCGGCACCCCGGCGGGGGTGAGCGGATGAGCTGGGAACAGCAGCAGGCGTACGGGTACGACCAGCAGCGGTACGACCAGCAGCGGTACGGGCAGCAGCCGTACGGGCAGCAGCCGTACGGCCAGGGCTACGGTTACGGCTACGAGCACGGGCAGCAGCAACAACAGCCGCCGCCGCAGTACCCGTACGCCTATGAGGAGTACGGGCAGCCGCAGCCCCAGCCGCAGTACGCCGAGTACGTGCCGGCTGCGGCGGAGGCCACGGCTCCTCTCCCGGTGGTGGAGCCGGAGCCGCGGCCAGCGCCCGAGCCCGAGCCGGAGTCGGAGTCGGCAGTGCCGGGGGCCGACGCACCGGACGCCGCGGAGACCAGGCCCGCGGCACCGCAGCGAGACCGCTACTTCGACACCCTCAGAGCCCTGGCCCTGATCAGGGTCGTCACCTATCACACCTTCGGCTGGGCCTGGGCCGGCATGGTCTTCCCCTCGATGGGGATCATGTTCGGCCTGGCCGGCACCCTCATGGCCAAGTCGCTGGAGCGCCCGGCCCCGAAGGTGATCAAGAGCCGGCTCCGCCGGCTGCTGCCCCCCTTCTGGTTCTGGGGCGTCTTCGTCGTCCTGGCGATGCTGGTCCACGACTGGATGCCGAACTGGGAGATCGTCTACTGGATCGTCCCGCTGGGCGACCCGCCGGGCAACGCCTGGGGCGAGCAGGCCTGGGAGATCCTCTGGTACCTGCGCACCTACCTCTGGTTCGTCCTGCTGTCCCCGCTGCTGCTACGGGCCTTCCGTCTGGCGCCCCTCCCGGTCCTCGCGCTCTCGCTCGCGCCGATCCTGGTCCTGAGCTTCGTCTGGGCGGGCCCGGACAACCGCTTCGGCAGCGCCCTGTGGGACCTGTCGACGTACCTCTTCTGCTGGATGCTCGGCTTCGCGCACCGCGACGGCGTGCTCCAGAGGCTGAAGCCGGCCCTCGTGGTCGTGCTCTCGCTCGCCGCGGTCGGGTTCGGCGGCTGGTACGCCTTCGCGCACCAGGCCGACTTCGGCACCTACGACCTGGACGAGAACCCCCTCGCGCAGGCCTTCTGGTCGGCGGGCTGTGTGATGCTGCTGATGTGGGCGAAGTCGTACTTCGGCATCGACTTCGCGTGGCTGACCCGCTTCCGCCGTACGAACCGGCTCGTCACCGTCTTCAACGCGCGCGCGGTCACGATCTACCTCTGGCACGAGATCGCCCTGATCCTCGCCGTCCCGCTGATCGACCAGTTCTGGAACGTCCCGGCGTTCGAGAAGTACCTGCCGCTGGAGAGCCAGTGGTTCATGTTCGGCATCGGCTGGGTGCTGATCGCCCTCTTCGTCCTGCTGGCCGGGTGGGTGGAGGACGTGGCGGCGAAGAAGAAGCCGAGGCTGCTGCCCTGAGGGTGTCCTGCGGCCCGCCGGAGCCGTGCTGCAAGAATGGCGAGGTGACCCGCGCTTCCCTGAACAAGCAGCCCCACGAAGTCGCCTCGATGTTCGACCGCGTGGCGGAACGGTACGACCTGACCAACGACGTGCTGTCGCTCGGCCAGGACCGCAGATGGCGCAAGGAGGTCGCGAAGGCGGTCGACGCCCGCCCGGCGCAGAAGGTCCTGGACCTCGCCGCGGGCACGGCCACCTCCTCCCTGCCGTTCGCGGCGACGGGGGCGTACGTCGTCCCCTGCGACTTCTCCCTCGGCATGCTCCAGGTCGGCAAGAGGAAGCACACCTGGCTGCCGTTCACGGCCGGCGACGCCACCCGGCTGCCGTTCAAGGACGACACCTTCGACGCCGTCACCATCTCCTTCGGCCTGCGCAACGTGCAGGACACCGACGCGGCCCTGCGGGAGATGTACCGGGTGACCCGGCCCGGCGGACGGGTCGTGATCTGCGAGTTCTCGCACCCGGCCTGGGCGCCCTTCCGGACCGTCTACACCGAGTACCTGATGCGCGCCCTGCCCCCGGTGGCCCGCGCGGTCTCCTCGAACCCGGACGCCTACGTCTACCTCGCCGAGTCCATCCGCGCCTGGCCCGACCAGCCCGCGCTCGCCGAGCTGCTGCGCAAGGCCGGCTGGTCCCGGGTGGCCTGGCGCAACCTCACCGGCGGCGTGGTGACCCTCCACCGGGGCTTCAAGCAGGCCTGAGCCCTCGGGGAGCCACAGCCTCTTGGAGAGCCACAGAGGGCCTTCTCAGAGCGCGACGGGCTCGAAGGGGTCCTTGGGGCGGTCCAGTTCGCGCTCCAGGCCGCCTCCGCCCGGTCTCGGCACGCGCGGCTCCCGTACGCCCGCGCCGCCACCGCCCTCGCCCTCGGCGAAGTCGAACCACACGGTGACGACGGCCCCGCGCGGCACCTCCACCCCGGGCGGCGGGTACTGCCGTACGACGTAGTCCACGACGGCCCGGTGGAAGTCGGGCCGGTCCGGTGCGGCCAGCAGCACGCCCTGTGCCGTGGCCTTCTCGCGCGCGTCCACGGCCATCAGACCGACGAACCGTGGCACACGCACTTCGGGTGTCTTGGGTGGTATGAGCACAGATGTCACCCCCAGCGATACTGGAAGGGTAACCGCACAGGTGTGCCGTCCGGAAGCGCTGCGTGTCCATCCGTGACGTTTCGCCACTCAGCGTCACCGGGGCGCCGGGGCGCCGGGGCGCCGGGGTGGTAGGGGGTAGCGGGGCCGACGGGCGTCAGCGGGGCTGGAGGTCCAGCCGGTAGCAGTGTCCCTTCCGCTTGCCCTCCGGCGAGGTGAAGACCTCCGCGAGCCGCATCCCGAGGCGCTGGGTGACCGCGATCGAGCGGGCGTTCTGCGCGTCGACCATGGCCACCACCGTCGGCACACCGGCCGCCCGCACCCGCTCCAGCGTCATCTGCGCGGCCGCCGTGACGTACCCCTGCCCCCAGTGCTCCCGCCCGAGCCGCCACCCGATCTCGATCTCGCCCCGGGGGCCCCAGTCCGCCGGCCACGGCTGCGCCCCCGTGAAGCCGATGACCCGGTCCTCGCGGTCCAGCATCGTCCACAGACAGAAGCCGTGCTCGGCGTCGTGCCGGCGCTGGCGGGCGGTGAGTTCCTCGTAGACGGAGAGCTCGGCGGACCGGTGGCCCTGGAACTCCATGACGTCCGGGTGATCGAAGATCCGGTGCCACGCGACCGCGTCCTCGTCCGTGGGGACACGCAGCCGTACTACGGGGAGAGCTCGGTTCACGGGGCAGCCCTTCAGCCAGGTGATCAATTCTGCTGAATAGACTGCCCATGTCCAGTGCCCGTCGGCACGCAGATTACGAACTTGGGGAGATCCCGCCGTGACCGCCGAGACCGAGCCCCACTCCGCGTCCGCCTCCGAGTCGCTCTCCGCCAACACCGCCGACGTCATCGTCGTCGGCGCGGGGCCGGCCGGCTCCACGACCGCGTACTACCTCGCCAAGGCCGGACTCGACGTACTCCTGCTGGAGAAGACCGAGTTCCCGCGCGAGAAGGTCTGCGGCGACGGTCTCACCCCGCGCGCCACCAAGCAGCTCGTGTCGATGGGCATCGACATCTCCGAGGAGGCCGGCTGGCTGCGCAACAAGGGCCTGCGGATCATCGGCGGCGGGGTGCGGCTCCAGCTCGACTGGCCGGATCTCGCCTCCTTCCCCGACTACGGACTCGTCCGCAAGCGCGACGACTTCGACGAGCAGCTCGCCCGCCAGGCCCAGAAGGCCGGGGCCCGGCTGTACGAGCGCTGCAACGTCGGCGCCCCGATCGTCGACGACCGCACCGGCCGGATCACCGGCGTCCACGCCAAGCTGGGTGAGGAGAAGCGCGAAGTCACCTTCCGTGCCCCGCTGGTGGTCGCCGCCGACGGCAACTCCACCCGGCTGTCGCTGGCGATGGGCCTGCACCGCCGCGAGGACCGCCCGATGGGCGTCGCGGTCCGGACCTACTTCACCTCCCCGCGCCACGACGACGACTACCTGGAGTCCTGGCTGGAGTTGTGGGACCGCCGCGGCCCCGGCGAGGACCGCCTCCTGCCCGGCTACGGCTGGATCTTCGGCATGGGCGACGGCACGAGCAACGTGGGCCTGGGGGTCCTCAACACCTCCGACTCCTTCAAGGAACTCGACTGGCGCGAGGTTCTCAAGGCCTGGTGCGCGTCGATGCCGGAGGACTGGGGCTACACCCCCGAAAACATGACCGGCCCGATCCGCGGCGCCGCCCTGCCCATGGCCTTCAACCGCAAGCCCCACTACACCAAGGGCCTGTTGCTCGTCGGCGACGCCGGCGGCCTGGTGAACCCCTTCAACGGGGAGGGCATCGCGTACGCCATGGAGTCCGGGCAGATCGCCGCCGAGGTCATCGTCCAGGCCCACGCCCGCGCCACCCCGGCCCAGCGCGAACTGGCCCTGCGGCGGTACCCGCAGATCCTCGCCGACACCTACGGCGGCTACTACACGCTCGGCCGCGCCTTCGTGAAGCTCATCGGCAACCCGAAGGTCATGAAGATCGCCACGCAGCGCGGGCTGACCCACCCGATGCTGATGAAGTTCACGCTGAAGATGCTCGCCAACCTGACCGACCCCACGGGCGGCGACGCGATGGACCGCATCATCAACGGTCTGAGCAAGGTGGCCCCGAAGGCCTGACGGCGTTCGGGGACCGGGTTCCGGGACGACGCGAAGGGCCGCTGCCCCCGAGCGGCTGCGGCCCTTACGTGCGAGAGGTGCGGGGTGCGGTCAGAGCACCCGCACGGCGCCGGTCGGCGGGTCGTACGACAGCGGCCGCTCGACGACGCCCGTGGACGGGTTCTGCGCGCCGACGAACATGCCGCCGCCGACGTAGACCGCCACGTGGTACGCGCTGCCCCTGCCACCCCAGTACAGGATGTCGCCCGGCTGGAGGTTGTCCAGCGAGACCTGGGTGCCCTGCATCGACTGGTCCTGCGAGACGCGCGGCAGGTCGACGCCGACCTGGCGGAAGGCGGCCTGCACGAGGCCCGAGCAGTCCCAGGAGTTGGGGCCGGTGCCGCCGGAGACGTAGGCGTCGCCGACCTGGGCCTTCACGAAGGCGATGACGGCCGCGGCCGAACCGGTCGCGGTCGACGTGCTGGTGGAGCTGCTGCCCGCCGACGTGGCGAGCGTGGTCCGCTCCGCGTTGCGGGAGGCGGCCTCCGCGGCGGCCACCCGGGCCTCCTCGGCCTTCTTCTTCGCCTCCGCCTTCTTGGCGGACGCGAGGTCCTTCGCGGCCTGCTTGGCCGCCGCGGCGGCGGCCGCGTCGCGCTCGGCCTCGAGCTGGTAGTTCGCGGCGGCCTGCTGCGTCGCCTGGGCGGACTGCGCCACCTGGGCTGCCAGGTCGCCCGTGAACACGGGCAGTTCGAGCGTCTGGGTCACCGGCTCGGCAGCGCTGGCCGATCCGGCCGCCGTGGCGACCGCCAGTGTGCCGAGGACACCACTGGCGACTCCGGCCCGCATCGCGATGTTCGACGCGCTGCGGCGGGGCTTCCGGTGGCTGCGTATGTGAGCGGTGTGGGACATGAGTCCAACCGGTATCAGGGGCTCCTCCATACCTTCAAGAAACGTGTGCTGCGCCACATTTGTTCAACGCGAGCCCCAAATACCCTGCGCGCCACTCTTTATTGACGCCGTAACGGACATTGTGGACAAGGGTATTCAGGGCTGTGATCATGGCCTTTCGCTGTTACGTCCGAATTGCCCTCGACCTACCATCGGTGGCGATCGTTGGCCAAGCCCGGTTCTCATGAGCCTCTCATCGATGTGGCGCAGGTCACGGAACGGTCACCGGAATGACCGCGTCCCGCGCGTAGATCACCTTCGTCCCGCTCGTGAACGCGTGCACGCGTCCACACCCCGCCCCGGGCTTCCCTCCGAGGTGTGAACGCGTCCCTCTATCAAGCCGGGATGTCCATCGCCAATTTGCATGCAAGGGAAGCCTCTTGATATAGAGACGCCCCTCGCGGCCTGCGGCGACGAGCGCAAATGTCACTTCTTGTGATCACTCTGGCGCTTCCCGTACGAAGATCGCCGCCGATATGACTTCATGATCCTTCGTCAGGTGGTGGAGATCACAAAGCTTGTGCAATACCCCGTGTCGCAGATCACAGAGCGGCGGGCATAGGATGCGAGGCAGTTGGGCTTGTGACCTGCTTCACATGTTCGCGATCTTCGTTGGGACACACGGGGTTCGCGGGATGCGTGGGGCGGATGTGAGCCCAGTGCCATCGCCAGCAGTCAGTGCCGACTGAGAGGAGCGAGGAGCGGTGAACGCCTATGCGCCCATCCTCGTACTGGGAGCCCTCGGGGCAGGCTTTGCGATCTTCTCCGTGGTCATGGCCACGCTGATCGGGCCGAAGCGGTACAACCGCGCCAAGCTCGAGGCCTACGAGTGCGGAATCGAGCCGACCCCCACGCCGGCCGGCGGCGGGCGCTTCCCCATCAAGTACTACCTGACGGCGATGCTCTTCATCGTCTTCGACATCGAGATCGTCTTCCTCTACCCCTGGGCCGTCACCTTCGACGCCCTGGGTGTCTTCGGGCTCGTGGAGATGCTGCTCTTCGTGCTCACCGTCTTCGTCGCCTACGCGTACGTCTGGCGGCGCGGCGGCCTGGAATGGGACTGAGGGGCCTTTAGTCATGGGACTCGAAGAAAAGCTGCCGAGCGGTTTTCTGCTGACCACCGTCGAACAGGCCGCGGGCTGGGTGCGCAAGGCATCCGTCTTCCCCGCCACCTTCGGCCTCGCCTGCTGTGCCATCGAGATGATGACCACGGGCGCGGGCCGTTACGACCTGGCCCGCTTCGGCATGGAGGTCTTCCGCGGCTCACCCCGCCAGGCGGACCTCATGATCGTCGCCGGCCGGGTGAGCCAGAAGATGGCGCCGGTGCTGCGGCAGGTCTACGACCAGATGCCGAACCCGAAGTGGGTCATCTCCATGGGCGTGTGCGCGTCCTCGGGCGGCATGTTCAACAACTACGCGATCGTCCAGGGCGTCGACCACATCGTCCCCGTCGACATCTATCTCCCCGGCTGCCCGCCACGCCCCGAGATGCTGATGGACGCGATCCTCAAGCTCCATCACAAGATCCAGAACTCCAAGCTGGGCGTGAACGCGGAGGAAGCGGCCCGCGAGGCGGAGGAGGCGGCGCTCAAGGCCCTGCCCACGATCGAGATGAAGGGGCTGCTGCGGTGAGCGACGCGAACGGCACCGGCGGTGCGCCGGACGGCGTGAACCCCGAGAAGGACCTCTCCGCCTCCAACCTCCCCGGCCAGCGCGGTCAGGGCGGCGAGGAGGTCCGCGTCCAGCACGGCATGTTCGGCGCCAACAACGGCGGCGACACCTCCGGCTACGGCGGCCTGGTCCGCTCCGTCCGCCTCCCGGGCGCCGCCGCCCGGCCCTACGGCGGCTGGTTCGACGAGGTCGCCGACGAACTGGAGGGCGCCCTGGAGGAACAGGGGCTGGTCCCCGAGAACGCGATCGAGAAGACGGTCGTCGACCGCGGCGAGCTCACCTTCCACATCGAGCGCGAGCACCTGCTGCGCGTCGCCCGCACCCTGCGCGACGACCCGGCCCTGCGCTTCGAGCTCTGCACCGGAGTGAGCGGTGTCCACTACCCGAACGACAAGGGCCGCGAGCTGCACGCCGTCTACCACCTGCGCTCGATCACCCACAACCGGCTGATCCGCCTGGAGGTCAGCGCTCCCGACGCCGAGCCGCGCATCCCGTCCCTGGTCCCGGTCTATCCGACCAACGACTGGCACGAGCGCGAGACCTACGACTTCTTCGGGATCGTCTTCGACGGTCACCCGGCCCTGACGCGGATCATGATGCCGGACGACTGGCAGGGCCATCCGCAGCGCAAGGACTACCCCCTCGGCGGCATCCCCGTCGAGTACAAGGGCGCCCAGATCCCGGCTCCGGACCAGCGGAGGTCGTACTCGTGAGCACGTCACACGCTTCTCCCCGCGAGACCACCGAGGGCACCGTCTACACGGTCACCGGTGGCGACTGGGACGAGGTCGTCCAGTCCGCGGCCCGCGCCGACGACGAGCGCATCGTCGTCAACATGGGCCCCCAGCACCCCTCCACCCACGGAGTGCTCCGTCTGATCCTGGAGATCGAGGGCGAGACGGTCACCGAGGCCCGCTGCGGCATCGGCTACCTCCACACCGGCATCGAGAAGAACCTCGAGTACCGCACGTGGACGCAGGGCACCACGTTCGTGACGCGGATGGACTACCTGACGTCCTTCTTCAACGAGACCGCCTACTGTCTCGGCGTCGAGAAGCTCCTCGGCATCGAGGACCAGATCACCGAACGCGCCAAGATCATCCGGGTGCTCCTGATGGAGCTGAACCGGATGTCCTCCCACCTGGTGTGCATCGCCACCGGCGGCATGGAGCTCGGCGCCACCACGATCATGATCTACGGGTTCCGCGACCGGGAGATGATCCTCGACATCTACGAGCTCATCACGGGCCTCAGGATGAACCACGCGTACATCCGCCCCGGCGGACTCGCCCAGGATCTGCCGCCCGGCGCGGTGGACCACATCCGCGAGTTCGTGAAGAAGATGAAGAAGAACCTCCCCGAGTACGACAAGCTCGCCACCGGGAACCCCATCTTCAAGGCCCGTATGCAGGACGTCGGCTACCTCGACCTGGCCGGCTGCATGGCCCTCGGCGCCACCGGCCCGATCCTGCGCTCCACCGGCCTGCCCCACGACCTGCGCAAGACCCAGCCGTACTGCGACTACGAGACGTACGACTTCGACGTCCCGACCGCAGACTCCTGCGACTCCTACGGCCGCTTCCTCATTCGCCTGGAGGAGATGCGCCAGTCGCTGAGGATCGTTGAGCAGTGCCTGGACCGGCTCCAGCCCGGCCCCGTCATGGTCGGCGACAAGAAGATCGCCTGGCCCGCCCAGCTCGCCCTGGGACCGGACGGCCTCGGCAACTCCCTCGACCACATCAAGAAGATCATGGGCACCTCCATGGAGGCCCTGATCCACCACTTCAAGCTGGTCACCGAGGGCTTCCGCGTCCCGCCCGGACAGGTGTACGCGGCGGTCGAGTCGCCCAAGGGCGAACTCGGGGTGCACGTCGTCTCCGACGGAGGCACCCGCCCCTACCGGGTCCACTTCCGAGACCCGTCCTTCACCAACCTTCAGGCCATGGCGGCGATGTGCGAGGGCGGCCAGGTCGCCGACGTCATCGTCGCCGTCGCGTCCATCGACCCCGTGATGGGAGGCGTCGACCGGTGACCACCTCTTCTTCCGAGCGGGGCGTCAGCCTGGGCATGCCCGAACTGCCCGCGCCCGCCTACCCGGACGACGTCCGGGCCCGGCTGGAGGCGGACGCGCGCGAGATCGTCGCCCGCTACCCCGACTCCCGGTCCGCGCTCCTGCCGTTGCTGCATCTCGTGCAGTCGGAGGAGGGACACGTCACGCGCACCGGGATGCGGTTCTGCGCGGACGTCCTCGGCCTGACCACGGCCGAGGTCACCGCGGTCGCCACCTTCTACACCATGTACCGCCGCCACGAGAGCGGCGACTACCAGGTGGGCGTCTGCACCAACACCCTCTGCGCGGTGATGGGCGGCGACGCGATCTTCGAGGCGCTCCAGGAGTACCTCGGCGTCGGCAACGGTGAGACCACCGGCGACGGAAAGATCACCCTGGAGCACATCGAGTGCAACGCGGCCTGCGACTTCGCGCCGGTCGTGATGGTCAACTGGGAGTTCTTCGACAACCAGACCGTGCAGAGCGCCAAGCGCCTGGTGGACGACCTGCGGGGCGGAGCCACCGTGTCGCCCACGCGCGGGGCGCCGCTGTGCACCTTCAAGGACACCGCGCGGATCCTGGCCGGCTTCCCCGACGAGCGGCCAGGGGCCGTCGAGGCGAGCGGCAGTGCGGGACCGGCGTCGCTGGTGGGCCTTCGCCTGGCAAGGGGAGAGGCCGCACCCGCGCGCGTGGTCCATCCGCGCGACGAACCCGAGGACGCGCGCCCCACGGACACGGTCACCGAGGAGGGGGAGGGATGACCTTGGCACCCGAGCTGAAAGGCAGCAGCCCCGAGAAGCTGCTCGCACCCGTGCTGTCGGCCTTCTGGGACGAGGAGAGGTCCTGGTCGCTCGACGTCTACCGAAGGCACGAGGGGTACGAGGGGCTCCGCAAGGCGCTCGCCATGTCCCCCGACGAAGTGATCGCGTACGTGAAGGAATCCGGTCTGCGCGGCCGCGGCGGCGCGGGATTCCCGACGGGGATGAAATGGCAGTTCATTCCCCAGGGTGATGGAAAGCCGCACTATCTAGTTGTCAACGCCGACGAATCGGAGCCGGGCACCTGCAAGGACATCCCGCTCCTCTTCGCGAACCCGCATAGCCTCATCGAGGGCATGGTGATCGCGTGTTACGCCATTAGGTCGTCGCATGCCTTCATCTATCTGCGTGGTGAGGTCGTCCCCGTTCTGCGGCGGTTGCACGAGGCCGTGCGCGAGGCCTACGCGGCGGGCTACCTCGGCGAGAACATCCTGGGCAGCGGACTCGACCTCGACATCACCGTGCACGCCGGCGCCGGCGCGTACATCTGCGGTGAGGAGACCGCACTGCTCGACTCGCTCGAAGGCCGCCGTGGTCAACCGCGGCTCCGTCCCCCTTTCCCTGCCGTCGCGGGCCTCTATGCGTGCCCGACTGTGGTGAATAACGTCGAGTCGATCGCGTCAGTTCCCGCGATCCTGCAAAAAGGGAAAGAATGGTTCAGGGCGATGGGAAGCGAGAAGTCCCCGGGCTTCACGCTCTACTCGCTCAGCGGCCATGTCGCCCGCCCCGGCCAGTACGAGGCCCCGCTCGGCATCACCCTCCGTCAGCTCCTGGAGATGAGCGGCGGCATGCGACCGGGCCACCGCCTGAAGTTCTGGACACCGGGCGGCTCCTCGACCCCGATGTTCACCGACGAGCACCTCGACGTCCCTCTGGACTACGAAGGAGTGGGTGCCGCGGGTTCCATGCTCGGCACCAAAGCACTCCAGTGCTTCGACGAGACGACGTGCGTGGTGCGCGCCGTCACCCGCTGGACCGAGTTCTACGCCCACGAGTCCTGCGGCAAGTGCACCCCGTGCCGTGAAGGCACCTACTGGCTCGTGCAGTTGCTCCGTGACATCGAGGCCGGCAAGGGCGCGCTCTCCGACCTCGACAAGCTGAACGACATCGCCGACAACATCAACGGCAAGTCGTTCTGCGCCCTCGGCGACGGCGCCGCCTCGCCGATCTTCTCCTCGCTCAAGTACTTCCGCGAGGAGTACGAGCAGCACATCACCGGCCGGGGCTGCCCCTTCGACCCGGCGAAGTCGACGGCCTGGGCCGACCGCCCGGAGGTGAACGCATGACCGTGACCACCAGCGCTCCCACGGGAGGGGGAGAGGCGGCGGTCCCGCCGGAGGATCTCGTCACGCTGACGATCGACGGAGCGGAGATCAGCGTGCCCAAGGGCACCCTGGTCATCCGGGCCGCCGAGCAGCTCGGCATCGAGATCCCCCGCTTCTGCGACCACCCCCTCCTCGACCCGGCCGGCGCCTGCCGCCAGTGCATCGTCGAGGTCGAGGGCCAGCGCAAGCCGATGGCGTCCTGCACCATCACCTGCACGGACGGGATGGTGGTGAAGACCCACCTCACCTCGCCCGTGGCGGAGAAGGCGCAGCACGGCGTGATGGAGCTGCTCCTCATCAACCACCCGCTGGACTGCCCGGTCTGCGACAAGGGCGGCGAGTGCCCCCTGCAGAACCAGGCGATGTCCCACGGCCAGGCCGATTCCCGGTTCGAGGGCCGCAAGCGGACGTACGAGAAGCCGGTCCCGATCTCCACCCAGGTGCTGCTCGACCGCGAGCGGTGCGTGCTGTGCGCCCGCTGCACCCGGTTCTCCAACCAGGTCGCGGGCGACCCGATGATCGAGCTGATCGAGCGCGGCGCGCTCCAGCAGGTCGGCACCGGCGAGGGCGACCCGTTCGAGTCGTACTTCTCCGGCAACACCATCCAGATCTGCCCGGTCGGCGCGCTGACCTCGGCGGCGTACCGATTCCGCTCCCGCCCCTTCGACCTGGTCTCCTCGCACTCGGTGTGCGAGCACTGCTCCGGCGGCTGCGCCACCCGCACCGACCACCGGCGCGGCAAGGTCATGCGGCGTCTCGCGGCCCCGGACCCCGAGGTCAACGAGGAGTGGATCTGCGACAAGGGGCGCTTCGGGTTCCGGTACGCGCAGGGGCGCGACCGCCTGGAGACGCCCCTGGTGCGCAACGCCGAGGGCGACCTGGAACCGGCGTCCTGGCCGGAGGCGCTCCAGATCGCCGCGCAGGGGCTGCTCGCCTCGCGCGGCAGGACCGGTGTCCTGACCGGAGGCCGGCTCACCGTCGAGGACGCGTACGCGTACAGCAAGTTCGCGCGCGTGGCGCTCGACACCAACGACATCGACTTCCGCGCGCGCGTGCACAGCGTCGAGGAGGCCGACTTCCTCGCGGCCCGGGTCGCCGGCCGCGGCCGTGACCTCGACGGTACGGGCGTCACGTACGACTCGCTGGAGAAGGCGCCCGCCGTCCTGCTGGTCGGCTTCGAGTCGGAGGAGGAGGCCCCCGGCGTCTTCCTGCGGCTGCGCAAGGCCTGGCGCAAGCATGGTCAGCAGGTGTTCTCGCTGGCCACGCACGCCACCCGCGGCCTGGAGAAGGCGGGCGGCACCCTGCTGCCGGCCGCTCCGGGCACCGAGACCGAGTGGCTGGACGCCCTGGCCGGCGGGGTCGGCCTGGAGGAGGACGGCGGCAAGGCCGCCGAGGCGCTCCGCGGCGAGGGCGCGGTGATCGTCGTGGGGGAGCGGCTGGCGAGTGTGGCCGGCGGTCTGACGGCCGCCGTACGGGCCGCCAACGCCACCGGGGCCTCCCTGGTGTGGATCCCGCGCCGGGCGGGGGAGCGGGGCGCGATCGAGGCGGGTGCGCTGCCCTCGCTGCTGCCGGGCGGTCGTCCGGCGACCGACCCGCGCGCGCGGGAGGAGGTCGCGGCCGCCTGGGGTCTCGCCGACCTCCCGCACCGGCACGGCAGGGACACCGGCCAGATCGTCGAGGACGCCGTGTCCGGCGAGCTGCAGGCCCTGCTCGTCGCGGGGGTGGAGGTCGCCGACCTGCCGGATCCGGCACGCGCGCGTGAGGCGCTCGCCGAGGCCGGGTTCGTGGTGTCGCTGGAGCTGCGGCCCAGCGAGGTCACGCGGCTCGCGGACGTGGTGCTGCCGGTGGCCGCGGTCGCCGAGAAGCCGGGCGCGTTCCTCAACTGGGAGGGCCGGGTCCGTTTCTTCGAGGCGGCGCTCAAGCCCGACCAGATGACCCGCAGGCCGGCGCCGTCCGACGCGCGCGTGCTCCAGATGCTCGCCGACGCCATGGACGTCCACCTGGGCCTGCCGGACCTGCGCACCACGCGCGCGGAGCTGGACCGGCTCGGCGCCTGGGACGGGGCGCGCGCCACCGAACCCCTGGAGACCTCCGGCGTACTGCCGAGGCCCGCCACGGGCGAGGCCGTGCTGGCCGGACACCGGCTGTTGCTGGACCAGGGCCGGCTGCAGGACGGCGACGAGGCGCTCGCCGGGACGCGGCACGCGGCACGCGCACGCGTGTCGGCCGCGACGGCCGCCGAGGCCGGGGTGAAGGACGGCGACGTCCTCGCCGTGACCGGCCCCCAGGGCGTCGTCGAACTGCCGCTCCAGGTCACCGAGATGCCCGACCGGGTGGTGTGGCTCCCGCTGAACTCCACCGGCGGCGGCGTCGCCTCCGACACCGGGGCCCGGCCCGGCTCCCTCGTCCGCATCGGTCCGGCGACGCCCGCCGCCGAGGCCCCCCAGGAGGTGGAGGCATGAGCCCGTACTTCGCCGCTGAAGACCTCTCGATGTTCGGCCGCGACCCCTGGTGGCTGGTCGTCATCAAGGCGGTGTTCTGCTTCGCCTTCCTGATGGTGACGGTGCTGTTCTCCATCGTCTGGGAGCGCAAGGTCGTCGCCTGGATGCAGCTGCGCATCGGACCCAACCGGCACGGCCCCTGGGGCATGCTCCAGTCGCTGGCCGACGGCATCAAGCTGATGCTGAAGGAAGACCTCATCGTCAAGCGCGCCGACAAGGTGGTCTACGTCCTCGCGCCGATCGTGGCGGCCATCCCGGCCTTCATGGCGATCGCGGTGATCCCCTTCGGCCCCGCCGACAACGAGATCTCGATCTTCGGCCAGCGCACCACGATGCAGCTCACCGACCTGCCGATCGCGATGCTGTACATCCTCGCGGTCGCCTCGGTCGGCATCTACGGCATCGTCCTGGCGGGCTGGAGCTCCGGATCCACCTATCCGCTCCTGGGCGGCCTGCGCTCGTGCGCGCAGATGATCTCGTACGAGATCGCCATGGGCGCGGCGTTCGCCTCGGTGTTCCTCTACTCCGGGTCGATGTCGACGTCGACGATCGTCGAGCAGCAGACGGATCGCTGGTACATCATCCTGCTGCCGGTCTCGTTCATCCTCTACATCGTCACCATGGTCGGCGAGACGAACCGTGCCCCGTTCGACATGCCGGAGTCCGAGGGCGACCTGGTCGGCGGCTTCAACACCGAGTACTCGTCGATCAAGTTCGCGATGTTCATGCTCGCCGAGTACGTCAACATGGTGACCGTCTCGGCCGTGGCCACCACGCTCTTCCTGGGCGGCTGGCGGGCCCCCTGGCCGATCAGCGGCTTCTGGGAGGGCGCGAACCACGGCTGGTGGCCGATGCTCTGGTTCGTCGTCAAGGTCCAGCTGCTGCTGTTCTTCTTCATCTGGCTGCGCGGCACGCTCCCGCGCGTGCGCTACGACCAGCTGATGAAGCTCGGCTGGAAGGTCCTCATCCCGGTGTCGGTGACGTGGCTGATGCTCGTCGCGACCGTACGGACCCTGCGCAACGAGAACTACGACTTCGCCGAGATCGCCCTCTACGTCGGCGGCGGTGTGCTCACCCTGCTGCTGCTCTCCTTCGTCGTGGACATGTTCCGCGGCGGCGCGAAGGCGGCCCAGGCTCCCGCCGAGCCCGCGGGCTTCGACCCGATGGCGGGCGGATTCCCCGTACCGCCACTGCCCGGACAGGAGCTTCCCGCGGTGCCCAGGCGCCGTCCGCGCCGGGAGCGGGAGCTGATTGTCAGTGGCGGATCGGACACTGTCAGTGACGGATCGCTGGATGGAAAGGAGGCGTCCGATGGCTGAGGAGCCGAAGGAGACCGGGCAGACGAATCCCGGCTTCCAGAACCCCGTGGCCGGCTTCGGCGTGACCTTCAAGGCCATGTTCAAGAAGCGGCTGACCGAGCAGTACCCGGAGCAGAAGAAGACCACCGCCCCGCGGTTCCACGGACGGCACCAGCTCAACCGCCATCCGGACGGCCTGGAGAAGTGCGTCGGCTGCGAGCTGTGCGCCTGGGCCTGCCCGGCCGACGCGATCTACGTCGAGGGCGCGGACAACACCGACGAGGAGCGCTACTCGCCGGGCGAGCGGTACGGGCGCGTGTACCAGATCAACTACGCCCGCTGCATCCTGTGCGGTCTGTGCATCGAGGCCTGCCCCACCCGCGCGCTCACGATGACGAACGAGTTCGAGCTCGCCGACTCCAGCCGTGCCAACCTGATCTACACCAAGGAGCAGCTGCTGGCCGGTCTGGAGGACGGCATGGTCGACTCCCCGCACGCGATCTACCCGGGGACCGACGAGCAGGACTACTACCGGGGCCTGGTGACCGAGGCCGCGCCCGGCACGGAGCGCCAGGTGGCCGTCTCCCAGGGCGAGCAGCCCTCCACGGAGGAGGTGGAGGCATGAGCCAGCTCGCCGCCTACTCCACCTCCACCGGAGAGGCCTTCCAGTTCTGGGTCCTCGGCACCGTCGCGGTGATCGGCGCCCTGTGCACCGTCTTCATGAGGAGGGCCGTCCACAGCGCGCTCTGCCTCGCCGGCACCATGATCATCCTGGCGATCTTCTATCTCGCCAACGGCGCCTACTTCCTGGGCGTCGTGCAGATCGTCGTCTACACCGGCGCGATCATGATGCTGTTCCTGTTCGTGGTGATGCTCGTCGGGGTCACCGCGGCGGACTCCCTGAAGGAGACCATCAAGGGGCAGCGCTGGCTGGCCCTGGTGTGCGGCCTCGGCTTCGGCGTCCTGCTGGTCGCCGGCATCGGCAACGCCTCCCTGACGGAGTTCACCGGCCTCTCCCAGGCGAATGCGAACGGCAACGTGGAGGGCCTCGCCGCGCTCATCTTCACCAAGTACGTCTTCGCCTTCGAGATCACCGGCGCCCTGCTGATCACGGCCGCCGTCGGCGCCATGGTGCTCACCCACCGCGAGCGCACCGAGCGCGCGAAGACCCAGCGCGAGCTGGCCGAACAGCGCGTCCGCGAAGGCAAGCACGTGCCGCCGCTGCCCGCGCCCGGCGTGTACGCCCGGCACAACGCCGTGGACATCGCGGGCCTGCTGCCCGACGGCACCCCGTCGGAGCTCACGGTCAGCAGCACCCTGCGCGAGCGCGGCCAGATCCGCGATGTGTCCACCCAGGCGCTCAGCGACCTCAAGGCGCTGGAGCAGCGCGCCGAGGACCGTCTGGAGCGCGGCGGGAGCGAGCCGCCGCACCGGGAGCACAACTCCCGGCGGACCGAGGAGGCGTCGAAGTGAACCCCGTCAACTACCTCTACCTCGCCGCCCTGTTGTTCACGATCGGCGCGACCGGCGTGCTGATCAGGCGCAACGCGATCGTCGTGTTCATGTGCATCGAGCTGATGCTCAACGCCTGCAACCTCGCGTTCGTCACCTTCTCCCGTATGCACGGCAACCTCGACGGCCAGATCATCGCCTTCTTCACGATGGTCGTCGCCGCAGCGGAGGTCGTGGTGGGGCTGGCGATCATCGTGTCGCTGTTCCGGTCCCGCCACACGGCCTCGGTCGACGACGCCAGCCTGATGAAGCTGTAAGGGGTCGGAAGAATCGTGGAGAACCTGATCGCGCTGCTGATCGCGGCGCCCCTGCTCGGAGCGGCCGTCCTCCTGGTCGGCGGCCGTCGGCTCGACGCCGTCGGCCACTGGATCGGCACGCTCCTCGCGTCCGTCTCCTTCGTGTTCGGCGTCGTCCTCTTCGGCGACCTGCTCAGCAGGGGCGCCGACGACCGGACGCTCACCCAGCACCTGTTCACCTGGATCCCGGTCGAGGGCTTCCAGGCGGACGTCGCCTTCCGCCTCGACCAGCTGTCGATGACGTTCGTGCTGCTGATCACGGGCGTCGGCTCGCTGATCCACGTGTACTCGGTCGGGTACATGGAGCACGACGAGCGGCGCCGCCGCTTCTTCGGCTACCTCAACCTGTTCCTCGCGGCGATGCTGCTGCTCGTCCTCGCCGACAACTACCTGCTGCTGTACGTCGGCTGGGAGGGCGTCGGTCTCGCCTCCTACCTGCTCATCGGCTTCTGGCAGCACAAGCCCAGCGCGGCCACCGCGGCGAAGAAGGCCTTCCTGGTCAACCGCGTCGGCGACATGGGCCTGTCGATCGCCATCATGCTGATGTTCACCACCTTCGGCACCTTCGCCTTCGGCCCGCTGCTCGGCAGCGAGGGGGAGCCGGGCATCGCGGGCGACGCGAGCGAGGGCAGGCTGACCGCCATCGCCCTGATGCTGCTCCTCGCGGCCTGCGGCAAGTCCGCCCAGGTGCCCCTGCAGTCCTGGCTCGGGGACGCCATGGAGGGCCCGACCCCGGTCTCCGCCCTCATCCACGCGGCGACGATGGTGACCGCGGGCGTCTACCTGATCGTCCGCTCGGCGGCCGTTTTCAACGGCGCGCCCGACGCCCAGCTCGTCGTCACCGTCGTCGGAGCGGTCACACTCCTGTTCGGTGCGATCGTCGGTTGCGCGAAGGACGACATCAAGAAGGCCCTGGCCGGCTCCACCATGTCGCAGATCGGCTACATGGTCCTCGCCGCCGGACTCGGCCCGATCGGCTACGTCTTCGCGATCATGCACCTGGTGACGCACGGCTTCTTCAAGGCCGGGCTGTTCCTCGGCGCCGGCTCCGTGATGCACGGCATGAACGACGAGGTCGACATGCGCAGGTACGGCGGCCTGCGGAAGTACATGCCGGTCACCTTCATCACCTTCGGCCTCGGCTACCTCGCCATCATCGGCTTCCCGGGCCTGTCCGGCTTCTTCTCCAAGGACAAGATCATCGAGGCGGCGTTCGCCAAGGGCGGCACCGAGGGCTGGATCCTCGGCGGCTGCGCCCTGCTCGGCGCGGCCCTCACCGCGTTCTACATGACGCGCGTGATGCTGATGACGTTCTTCGGCGAGAAGCGCTGGCAGCCCGATGCCGAGGGCCACGAGCCGCACCCCCACGAGTCGCCCAGGATCATGACGATCCCGATGGTCGTGCTGGCCGTCGGATCGGTCTTCGCCGGCGGGTTCTTCAGCATCGGCGACCGCTTCCTGCACTGGCTCGAACCCGTCACCGGGCACAGCGAGGGCGACTCCCCGCTCAGCGCGGCGACGGTCACCGGAGCGACCATGGTCTGCCTGGTCATCGGCGTCGCCCTCGCCTGGGCCCAGTACGGCCGCCGCCCGGTCCCGGCCGTCGCCCCGCGCGGATCGCTGCTCACCCGGGCCGCCCGCCGCGACCTGCTGCAGGACGACTTCAACCACGTCGTCCTGGTCCGCGGCGGCGAGCACCTCACCCGCTCCCTGGTCTACGTCGACCACACCCTGGTCGACGGAGTCGTCAACGGCGCGGCGGCCTCGGTCGGCGGCCTCTCCGGACGGCTGCGCCGACTGCAGAACGGCTTCGCGCGGTCGTACGCGGTCTCGATGTTCGGCGGTGCGGCGCTCCTCGTCGCCGCGACCCTGCTGATGAGGGCGGTCTGATACCGATGTCCTTTCCTCTGCTGACAGCGACGGCCGCGCTCCCGGCGATCGGGGCGGTGGCCACGGCCGCCGTCCCGGCCGCCCGGCGCAACGCCGCCAAATCGCTGGCCCTGCTCGTCTCCCTCGGGACCCTCGCCCTGGCGATCGCCATCCTGGTGCGCTTCGACCCGGACGGCAGCCGCTACCAGCTCACCGAGTCCCACGCCTGGATCGCGGACTTCGGGGTCCGCTACGAACTGGGCGTGGACGGCATCGCGGTCGCGCTCATCGCGCTCACCGCCCTGCTGATCCCGTTCATCATCCTGGCGGGCTGGCACGACGCCGACCCGCTGGAGACCGGCAGCACGCGCTGGCGGCCCACCCAGGGCTTCTTCGCCCTGATGCTGGCCGTCGAGGCGATGGTGATCCTCTCCTTCGAGGCCACCGACGTCTTCCTCTTCTACATCTTCTTCGAAGCCATGCTCATCCCGATGTACTTCCTCATCGGCGGCTTCGGCGACCGCGCCCACGAGCACGGCGAGCAGGCGGCGTCCACGCAACGCTCGTACGCGGCCGTGAAGTTCCTGCTCTACAACCTGGTCGGCGGTCTGATCATGCTGGCCGCGGTGATCGGGCTCTACGTGGTCGCCGGGAGCTTCTCGCTCACCGAGATCGCCGAGGCCCGCGCGAGCGGCTCGCTGCACATGGCGACCAGCACCGAACGCTGGCTGTTCCTCGGCTTCTTCTTCGCCTTCGCGGTGAAGGCGCCCCTGTGGCCGCTGCACACCTGGCTGCCCAACGCCATGCAGGAGTCCACCGCCCCGGTCGCCGTCCTCATCACCGCGGTCGTCGACAAGGTGGGCACCTTCGCGATGCTCCGCTTCTGCCTCCAGCTCTTCCCGGAGGCCAGCAAGTGGGCGACACCCGCCATCCTCGTCCTCGCGCTGATCAGCATCGTCTACGGCGCGCTGCTCGCCGTCGGCCAGCGCGACATCAAGCGGCTGGTGGCGTACGCGTCGATCTCGCACTTCGGCTTCATCATCATGGGCATCTTCGCGATGACCAGCCAGGGCCAGTCCGGCGCCACGCTGTACATGGTCAACCACGGGATCTCGACGGCCGCCCTGATGCTGGTCGCCGGCTTCCTGATCTCCCGGCGCGGCTCGCGGCTCATCGCGGACTACGGCGGGGTGCAGAAGGTCGCCCCGGTGCTCGCCGGCACCTTCCTGATCGGCGGTCTGGCGACGCTGTCGCTGCCCGGGCTCGCACCGTTCGTGAGCGAGTTCCTGGTCCTCGTCGGCACGTTCTCGCGGTACCCGGCGATCGGCATCATCGCCACCTTCGGCATCGTGCTCGCCGCGCTGTACACCCTCGTGCTCTACCAGCGGACGATGACGGGCCCGGTGAAGGCCGAGGTCTCCGCGATGCCCGACCTCCGCGCGCGTGAGCTCGCGGTCGTCGCCCCGCTGATCGTGCTGCTGATCTTCCTGGGCGTCTATCCGAAGCCCCTCACGGACATCGTCAACCCGGCGGTCCAGCACACCCTCTCCGACGTACATCAGAAGGACCCCCGGCCCGAGGTGGAGGCGGCCAAGTGAGCGCATCAGCCGTCCACAGCCTGTGGACAACGGCGGCCGAGCCGATCGCCAAGATCGACGCGCCGAAGATCGAATACGGGCAATTGTCGCCCACCCTGATCGTCGTGGGCGCGGCGATCGTCGGGGTGCTCGTCGAGGCGTTCGTGCCGCGCAAGCACCGCTACTACGCACAACTGTTCGTGTCCGTCGTGGCGCTGGCCGCCGCGTTCGCCGCGGTCGTCGCCCTCGCGGCCGACGGATACGGCACGACGAAGGCCCGCATCGCCGCCATGGGCGCGATCGCGGTCGACGGACCGGCCCTCTTCCTCCAGGGCACGATCCTGCTGGCCGCCCTGGTCGGCCTGTTCACCTTCGCCGAACGCCGCCTCGACCCCGAGACACACGGCAACCGGGTCGACTCCTTCGCCGCCCAGGCGGCCTCCGTGCCCGGCAGCGACAGCGAGAAAGCCGCGGTCAAGGCCGGTTTCACCGCCACAGAGGTCTTCCCGCTGCTGCTCTTCGCGGTCGCCGGCATGCTGGTCTTCCCGTCGGCCAACGACCTGCTGACCCTCTTCATCGCCCTGGAAGTCTTCTCGCTCCCGCTCTACCTCCTGTGCGCCCTGGCCCGCCGCAAGCGGCTCATGTCGCAGGAGGCCGCGGTCAAGTACTTCCTGCTCGGCGCGTTCGCCTCCGCGTTCACCCTCTTCGGCATCGCCCTGCTCTACGGCTACGCCGGCTCGGTGTCGTACGGCACGATCGCCCAGGTCGTCGACGGCACCGTCAAGAACGTGAACCCGGCCCTCGCCGACACCATGGGCAACGACGCGCTGCTGCTCGTCGGCACCGCGCTGATCGTCATGGGCCTGCTGTTCAAGGTCGGCGCCGTGCCGTTCCACATGTGGACGCCGGACGTCTACCAGGGCGCCCCCACCCCGGTCACCGGCTTCATGGCCGCCGCGACCAAGGTGGCCGCGTTCGGCGCGCTGCTGCGGATCCTGTACGTCGTGCTGCCCGGCCTGCGCTGGGACTGGCGGCCGGTCATGTGGGGCGTCGCGGTCGTCACCATGCTGGGCGGCGCGATCGTCGCGATCACCCAGACCGACATCAAGCGGCTGCTGGCGTACTCGTCCATCGCGCACGCCGGATTCATCCTCGCGGGTGTCATCGCGACCACCCCCGACGGTGTCTCGTCCGTGCTGTTCTACCTGGCCGCGTACTCCTTCGTGACGATCGGCGCGTTCGCCGTGGTGACGCTGGTGCGCGACGCGGGCGGCGAGGCCACGCACCTGTCCCAGTGGGCCGGGCTCGGCCGGCGGTCGCCGCTGGTCGCGGCCGTGTTCGCGGTGTTCCTGCTGGCCTTCGCCGGTATCCCGCTGACCTCCGGGTTCGCCGGGAAGTTCGCCGTGTTCAAGGCGGCGGCCGAGGGCGGTGCCGGGCCGCTGGTCGTGGTCGGTGTGATCTCGTCGGCGATCGCCGCGTTCTTCTACATCCGGGTGATCGTGCTGATGTTCTTCAGCGAGCCGAAGCCCGAGGGCCCGACCGTCGCGGTCCCGTCGCCGCTGACGATGACGGCCATCGGCGTCGGTGTCGCGGTCACGCTGGTGCTCGGCGTCGCGCCGCAGTACTTCCTGGACCTGGCGAACCAGGCCGGGGTGTTCGTGCGCTGACCCGCGCGACGCGCCCGCGACGGGCCCTGTCCCCCCGGACTCCGGGAGAACAGGGCCCGTCCGCGTGTTCGAGCGAGACGCGATGTACACAGGGTGACGCGATCGAGCCTGTGGATAACTCCGGCGGTGTCAGTCGGGACCCCTATCGTGGAGGCAGTGGTCGAAGGACGACGTACGGGGGACGAGACGATGGGCGGGACGGGCGGGATCGGCGAGATGACAGGGATCACCGGGACACCGGGGCGGACCGACAGCGAGGCCCTGGCCACGCTGCACCGGGTCTTCGGATACGAGGCCTTCCGCGGCGAGCAGGAAGAGGTCATCGAGCATGTGGTGGCCGGCGGGGACGCGGTCGTCCTCATGCCGACGGGCGGCGGAAAGTCGCTCTGCTACCAGATTCCGGCGCTGGTCAGACCGGGCACGGGTGTGGTGGTCTCACCGCTGATCGCCCTCATGCAGGACCAGGTGGACGCACTGCGCGCGCTCGGGGTGCGCGCCGGGTTCGTCAACTCCACGCAGGACTTCGACGAGCGGCGCGTGGTCGAGGCCGAGTTCCTCGCGGGCGAACTGGACCTGCTGTACCTGGCGCCGGAGCGGCTGCGACTGGACTCCTCGCTGGATCTGCTCTCGCGCGGCAAGATCTCGGTCTTCGCGATCGACGAGGCGCACTGTGTGTCCCAGTGGGGCCACGACTTCCGCCCCGACTACCTGTCCCTCTCCCTGCTCGGCGAGCGCTGGCCGGACGTCCCGCGCATCGCGCTCACCGCGACGGCCACCCACGCGACGCACCAGGAGATCACCCAGCGGCTGAACATGCCGGCCGCCCGGCACTTCGTGGCGAGCTTCGACCGCCCGAACATCCAGTACCGGATCGTGCCCAAGGCCGACCCCAAGAAGCAGCTCCTGGGCTTCCTGCGCGAGGAGCACGCGGGCGACGCCGGCATCGTGTACTGCCTCTCGCGCAACTCCGTGGAGAAGACCGCCGAGTTCCTCTCGAAGAACGGCGTCGAGGCGGTCCCGTACCACGCGGGTCTGGACGCCGGCACCCGCGCGGCGCACCAGGCGCGGTTCCTGCGCGAGGAGGGCCTGGTCGTGTGCGCGACCATCGCCTTCGGCATGGGCATCGACAAGCCGGACGTCCGTTTCGTCGCCCACCTCGACCTGCCCAAGTCGATCGAGGGCTACTACCAGGAGACCGGCCGCGCGGGCCGGGACGGGCTCCCCTCGACGGCCTGGATGGCCTACGGCCTCAACGACGTCATCCAGCAGCGCAAGCTGATCCAGTCCGGCGAGGGCGACGAGGCGTTCCGCCGGCGGGCCACCGCCCATCTGGACTCCATGCTGGCGCTGTGCGAGACCGCCCGGTGCCGTCGGGGCCAGCTCCTCGCCTACTTCGGGCAGGAGCCCGCCCCCGCGGGCTGCGGCAACTGCGACACCTGCGTCGCCCCACCGGAGACCTGGGACGGCACGATCGCCGCCCAGAAGGTGCTGTCGACGGTGGTGCGACTCCAGCGGGAGCGCGGGCAGAAGTTCGGCGCGGTGCAGATCGTCGACATCCTGCTGGGCAAGCGCACCGCCAAGGTCATCCAGTTCGACCACGACCAGCTGTCCGTGTTCGGCATCGGCGAGGAGCTCGCCGAGGGCGAATGGAGAGGCGTCATCCGGCAGTTGCTGGCGCAGGGTCTCCTCTCGGTCGAGGGGGAGTACGGCACCCTGGCGCTCACCGGGTCCAGCGGTGAGGTCCTGCGGCGCGAGCGGGAGGTGCCGCTGCGCAAGGAGCCCAAGAAGCCGGAGACACTCAAGGCCAAGGCGTCGGGCTCGTCGTCCGGGGGGAAGGGCAAGGCCAGGGCGGCCGTGGCCGAGCTGCCCGAGCAGCTGCAACCCGCCTTCGAGGCACTGCGTGCCTGGCGCGCCGAACAGGCCCGCGAGCAGGGCGTCCCGGCGTACGTCATCTTCCACGACGCCACCCTCCGGGAGATCGTCACCCTGTGGCCGACCTCGGTGCGCGAGCTGAGCGGCATCAGCGGCGTGGGCGAGAAGAAGCTCGCGACGTACGGGGAAGGCGTGATCGCGGCGCTGGCGGAGTTGGCCGATGGCCAGGCTCCGGGTGCCGGTGCCGGTGCCGGTGCCGGTGCCGCTTCCGGTGACGGCGGGACGGGCGGTGTCGTTGCCGGGTCCGTCGCCGGGGCCGTGGCGGAGTCCCGGTCCGATGACGACTGGCCCGAGATGGACATGGAGCCCGAGCCGGACGACTGGATATAGCCACCCACTCACCCGCCCGACCGGCCCGGCGTCGCCCAGCCGCCCTGCCGTGCCGAGGTCACGCCAGGGCGTTGAGGCCCGGTGCGAAGGCGATCAGCAGCGGGAGCAGCGGTACCAGTCCGGCCACCGCCGTCGTCAGCGCCCGGTGTCTGCGGCCCAGCCGGGGCGGCGGCTCCAGGAGGCGGTCGACGCGCTCGCCGAGGAGCCGGTGGCTGGAGGCGCAGGACAGGACGCCCCGGTGCTGGTTCAGCTCGATCAGCGCCAGGGCGGTGGTCAGGTGACCGCAGCGACGCGAGGCGGTGTCGTCGGCGGCGAGTTCGACCAGGCGGTGGGTCTGGTCGCAGAAATGGGAGAAGAGCGGAACACGGGGGAAGCCGGTGGCCAGGGCGGTCGAGAGGTGCAGCAGCCAGTCGTGGTGGGCGCGGGCGTGGCCGCGCTCATGGGCCAGGACGGCGTCCAGCTGGTGGGAGGTGAGGCGGTGCAGGGCCCCGGTGGTGACGATCAGCTGGGGCGGGTTGCCGGGCATCCACCAGGCGTCGGGGTACTCGTCCTCCAGCACGAGCAGCGGGCCCCGGGCGGACGGCAGGCCCGCGGGCAGCTCGGGGGCGCGTTCCCGCAGATGGGCGCGGGCCTGGCCACGGCGACGGCGCGCCTCGACGAGCTCCCGGGCCAGCATCGCGGTGGTCCAGGCGGCCCCGCAGGCCAGCAGCAGGGTGAGCGCGGCGGCCCAGGGCGGGGCGGCGGAGAGGTCGTACGCCTCGGTGACCGCGGGCGGCGCGGGCGCGAACACCTGCGCGCGGACGGTGTGGAAGACGGCGGCGGCACCGAGCACCAGCGCCGTCAGGCAGCACAGCAGGACCGTGGCGACCAGGCACTGCCACACCCACAGCGCCACCACCGGCTCCCGCTCCGGCCACTTCGCCCGCGTCAGCGCACGCGGCACCGGCACGGCGGCCGTCACCGCGACGCCGCTCAGCAGGAGCAGGCAGACGGTCATGCCATCGGTCATGCCAGGGGCTCCGGATCCTGGTTCGGAGAGGACGGACGGAGGACGCACAGGGTGCGGCGGGGCCGTGCTCCGGGAGCGGCACGAGCACCGCGCCCGTCGCCAGTATGACGGCGCCGACCGTCCGCGTCAGCCTGCTGGAAGCAGGCCGTCATCCCGCCACGATCCGCCCGCTCACCTCCCCGAGCGCCACCCGCAGGCCGCCGGGACCCGGGGCCCACGCCGACAGGGTCACCTCGTCGCCGTCCTCCAGGAAGGTGCGCTTGCCGTCGGGGAGCTCCAGGGCGTCGCGGCCGTTCCAGGTCAGCTCAAGCAGGGAGCCGCGCTGCTCCGGGGCCGGGCCGCTGACCGTGCCCGAGCCGTAGAGGTCGCCGGTGCGCAGGGAGGCGCCGTTCACGGTCAGGTGCGCGAGCTGCTGGGCGGCGGTCCAGTACATCGAGGCGAAGGGGGGCTCGGACACGACATGGCCGTTGATCGCGATCGAGATGCGCAGGTCGTAGCCGGCGGGTTCGGCGTCGGTGTCGTCCAGATAGGGCAGCAGCGGGTGGGTGCGCCCGGGCGGCGCCACCCGGGCCTCCTCCAGCGCCTCCAGCGGGGTGATCCAGGCCGACACCGAGGTGGCGAAGGACTTGCCGAGGAACGGGCCGAGGGGGACGTACTCCCAGGCCTGGACGTCCCGGGCGGACCAGTCGTTGAGCAGGCAGAGGCCGAACACATGGTCCCGGAAGGAGCCCGCGGCCACCGGCTTCCCCCTCGCCGACGGCACGCCCACCACGAAGCCGACCTCGGCCTCGATGTCGAGGCGGACGGACGGGCCGAACACCGGGGCGGGATCGGCCGGGCCCTTGCGCTGGCCCGAGGGGCGGACGACGTCCGTGCCGGAGACGATCACCGTGCCGGAGCGGCCGTGGTAGCCGATCGGCAGATGCTTCCAGTTCGGGGTGAGGGAGTCGGGTGCGTCGGGGCGGAAGATCCGGCCGACGTTGCGGGCGTGGTTCTCGGAGGCGTAGAAGTCGACGTAGTCCGCGACCTCGAAGGGAAGATGCAGGGTCACCGCGGACAGGGGGTGCAGGTGCGGTGCGAGGGCGGCGCGGTGCGCGGGGTCGGTGACGGCCTCCGTGAGGGTGCGCCGGACCTCCGACCAGGTGGTGCGGCCCGCCGCCAGCAGGGGGTTGAGGGTCGGCCGGGCGAGCAGACCGGCGTGCGGCGAGCCGAGCGCACGGGCCGCGGCGCCCGCGTCCAGGACCTGGTCGCCGAGCCGGACGCCGACGGTCCGCTGCGCCGGGGCGGCGAGCGAGAAGACGCCGTACGGAAGGTTGTGCGGGCCGAAGGGGTCGCCCTCGGGGATGTCGAAGGGGGGCATCGGGTAGTGCCTCACTTTCGTGCTCACCGTGTCGTGCTCACCGTGGTCGTGCTCGCGTCCGCTCCGCGGGCGCGGGCGGCGGGCCACACGTTACGTCCGCCCTCGGGCGGGCGGCACGGGTCGTGTTGCGCGGCGAGGGGTCGGAAAGGCGTCCCATGGACCCGTGTTCACCCGTGTCACCCGCGATCGGTGAGTGATCGGTCAACAAAAGAAGGGGAGTTGACAGAAGGCAGCCGGACTCCGTCCTGGTCCGGTGCACGTCGAGTCCGGGGGGTGCGGGATCCGTATTCTCTGATCATGGCCGCACCCACCGCATATGCCGAGCGCACCACGTACTCCCTCGTCGCCACCGACCTGGACGGAACGCTGCTGCGCGGCGACGACACGTTCTCCGACCGGTCGCTGGACGCGCTCGCGCGGGTGGCGGCGGCCGGTGCTCGCCATCTGGTGGTGACCGGCCGTCCCGCGCCCCGCGTACGACCGCTCCTGGACCTCCTGCACAGCAGAGGACTCGCGGTGTGCGGACAGGGCGCGCAGCTGTACGACGCCGGCGGGGACCGTCTGCTGTGGTCGGTCACCCTGGACCGGGAACTGGCGGAGACCGCGCTCGGCAAGATCGAGGCCGAGGTCGGGCAGGTGTACGCGGCCGTCGACCAGGACGGCGTCGACGGGCTCACGCTGATCGAGCCCGGCTATCTGATGCCGCACCCGACCCTGCCCGCGCTGCGCGTGGAGCGCCGCGACGACCTGTGGTGCGAGCCGATCAGCAAGGTGCTGCTGCGCCATCCGACGCTCTCCGACGACGAACTGGCCTCCACGGCCCGCGCGGTGGTCGGCTCGCTCGCCACCGTCACCATGTCCGGGCCGGGCACGGTGGAGCTCCAGCCGTGCGGGATCACCAAGGCGACGGGGCTGGCCCTGGCCGCCGAGCATCTGGGGCTCAGGCCCGAGGACACCATCGCCTTCGGGGACATGCCCAACGACATCCCGATGTTCGACTGGGCCGCCCGGGGGGTCGCGATGGCCAACGCCCATCCGGAGCTGAAGGCGGTGGCCGACGAGGTGACGACGTCGAACGAGGACGACGGCGTGGCCGTCGTCCTCGAACGTCTCTACCGGTAGCCGGTTAGCCGACAGCCGGTTAGCCGACAGTCGGCTGACCGGCTGGCCGTGGTCCGGCTCAGTACGCGCCGAACACGTTGTCGATCGAGCCGTACCGCGCGGCCGCGTAGTTGCAGGACGCGGTGATGTTCGCGACCGGGTCGTACGGGTCCCAGGAGGTGCCGGAGACGTGGTACGCGTTGAAGGTCGGGTCGATGATCTGCAGCAGCCCCTTGGAGGGGGTGCCGGCGGCCGCGTTGGAGTCCCAGAGGTTCACGGCGGACGGGTTGCCCGAGGACTCCCGGATCACGTTGCGGTAGATGCCGTTGTAGGTGCCGGGGATCCCGTGCTGCGCCATGACCTGGAGCGAGGCGCGGATCCAGCCGTCGAGGTTGTTGGCGTAGCCGAGGCTGGTGGCGGTGGCCACGGTCGGCGTGGCCGCGGAGGCGGTGGTCGCGCCGAGGATCGGCAGGGCGAGCACGGTGACGCCGGTGGCGGCGACGGCGAGCGTGCGGGCGAGGCGGCGGGCGCGGCGGGGCTGAGCAGGCATGGCGAAGTTCCTCTCCGTCGCCTGCGAGGTGAGCTGTCGGGTTCGGGCGGGAGCTGCCCGGCCGTGCCCTCACGGACACGGCTACACCCCAAGCCGTACCGGTCTGTCCGGAGCATGCCCAAAGGCACGGCCCGGTCGACCGGTGCGGCGACTTACCTGGTTCCCCCGCTCCTGCCGTGGTGTTCTCGGTGGGTGTCGGGGCGGCGGCAGGATTAGGCGTCCGCCCGACAGGCCGGGAACGTATGCGAGAGCACATGTCCGGAACAAGTAGCGAATTCATGGTTAACCCCTATTGACCTTGATCCGCGGTCTATGGGGTACTTGATCCTTTGTGGTTGCAAAGCCTCAACTCGCCTGTGTGGAGCGAGGTGTCGGGGTGTGGTGGAGGGGAACCGGAAGGGGGGCGGTTCGGCTGGGCGAGTGAGGCAACTCACCGGAGTCCACAAGAGGGGTGAATCGGGCAATAAACCCAGATGGCGGCTTAAGGGGTGCCCCTTCTCATAGGGCCTGTCCGGGCTGTAACCGTGGGGGCTCGCGGTGATCGAAACCTGACCGGATACGCTGACTTGAGTGAGCGCAGAGACCTATCGACAAACCGCGTAGCCGCCGATAGACACCAGCAGACAGGAGACTCCTCGTGACCGTCGTCGAGCCGTTTGGGCTGAGCGTGCGGGACCAGGCTCTGGAAGCCGATGTCCAGGCCGGATTGACGGCTGTCGAGGAAGGCTTGCTCGAGGCCACCAAGAGCGAGGTCCCGTTCATCACGGAGGCGGCCCAGCATCTGCTGCGGGCCGGCGGGAAGCGGTTCCGGCCGCTGCTCGTGATGCTCGCGGCGCGCTTCGGCGACCCGTACGCGCCGGGGGTCGTCCCCTCCGCGGTCGTCGTCGAGCTCACCCATCTGGCGACCCTGTACCACGACGACGTGATGGACGAGGCCGCGGTGCGGCGCGGGGTGCCCAGCGCGAACGCCCGCTGGGGCAACTCGCTCGCCGTCCTCACCGGTGACTTCCTCTTCGCGCGCGCCTCGCACATCCTGGCCGACCTCGGCCCGGAGGCGGTGCGGGTGCAGGCGGAGGCGTTCGAGCGGCTGGTCACCGGCCAGATCCTGGAGACCGCGGGCCCGGTCGACGGCCGCGACCCGGTCGACCACTACCTCGACGTCCTCGGCGGCAAGACCGGCTCCCTGGTGGCGGTGTCCTGCCGCTTCGGCGCGATGATGTCGGGCGCCGACGAGACGGTCGTGGACGTGCTCACCCAGTACGGCGAGCGGCTCGGGGTCGCCTTCCAGCTCGCCGACGACGTCCTGGACATCGCCTCCGACTCCCACGAGTCGGGCAAGACGCCCGGCACCGACCTGCGCGAGGGCGTCCCCACCCTGCCGGTGCTGAGGCTGCGCGAGCGGGCGGCCCAGCAGGCCCTGCCCGAGGACATCGCGCTGTGCGAGCTCCTCGACTCCGACCTGAGCGACGACGCGAGGCTCGCCGAGGCGGTCGCGGCGCTGCGCGCCCACCCGGCGCTGGAGCAGGCCCGCCGCGACACCGTGCGCTACGCGGAGGAGGCCCGCGCCGCGCTGGCCCCCCTCACGGAGTGCGACGCGAAGGCGGCCCTCATGGGGCTCTGCGACGCGGTGGTCCACCGCGCCGGCTGACGCCTCCCGACACCTTCCGGAGCCCGGTGCGTTCGTCGTCCCCTACCCCTAGGGGGCGAAGGACCCCGGCGTCCCTCGTGTCATACCCCAGGTGTACGCGGAGTTGAGTCCGTGGGGTGACGCCTCCTCACGTGGGATTTGGTCAGATGGGAACCACGGAGAACACCACTCCTCACCGATTCGGGTGAGAATGGCGGCACGGGGTGGGGACGCTCTCCGTGAGATGACCAGCCGCCGCCGACGACGGAGGTAAGGCACACATGGCACCGAACGCAACCGACGACAGCACGACCGCCGGGGAGACGGACGACCTGCGCGTCGGGCGGCGCAAGGCCGTGCGGTACGTCGTCCCGGTCACCGTGATCGGCGTCGCCGCGGCGACGATCGGCCTCGTCCCGGCGCTCGCCGACTCCGGCGACCCCGACCTGCCGAAGATCACCGCCCAGCAGCTCCTCGACAAGATCGCCGCCTCGGACGTGCAGCAGCTGTCCGGCACCGTGAAGATCACCACCGACCTCGGCCTGCCGGACCTCGGCGGCCTGGAGAGCGGTCTGCTCTCCGGCGTCACGGGCAACGGCGGTGACGGATCGTCGGCCGACCCCTCGGCCAAGCTCACGGAACTCGCCGCCGGCACCCACACCCTGCGTGTGGCCTCCGACGGCCCCGACCGGCAGAAGCTCTCCCTGGTCGAGGACGCCGCCGAGTACAGCGTCATCCACAACGGCAAGGACGTGTGGGGCTACGACAGCGCCACCAACGAGGTCTACCACGCGACCACCGACGAGAGCGCGGGCAAGGACGCCGGGGAGGCGGAGCCGCCGGCCACCCCCAAGGACCTCACCGAGGACGCCCTCAAGGCGGTCGACGACACCACCTCGGTCACCGTCGACGGCACGGTCCATGTCGCGGGCCGCGACGCCTACAAGCTGCTGATCAAGCCGAAGCAGTCCGGCTCCACGGTCGGCGCGATCAGCGTGGCGGTGGACGCCAAGACCGGGCTGCCGCTGAAGTTCACGCTGACCCCGTCGAGCGGCGGCGCCGCCGTCGTGGACGCCGGTTTCACCCAGGTCACCTTCGCCAAGCCCGCCGCCTCCACCTTCGACTTCACCCCGCCCAAGGGCGCCAAGGTCACCGAGGCCGACGAGGCGGCGAAGGACTCCGGCAAGGCGGGCGCGTCCGGTGAGGACCTGCCCGGGGACCTCCCCAAGGGCCTCGAAGGTCTCGGCGGGGCGGACGGCCTCACCGGCGCCGGCGAGGAGCCCGAGGGCTTCGACGTCCTCGGCAAGGGCTGGACCTCCGTCGCCGTCATCGAGACCGGCGGCAAGGGCGTCCCCTCCGACTCCGAGCTCAACTCCGAACTCGGCTCCGACGCCGGTGGCGCCCTCAGCGGCTTCCTCGGCTCCTTCGGCGACAAGGCCAGCGGCAAGTTCGGCTCCGGCACCGTGTTCTCCACCCGGCTGGTCAACGCCCTGGTCACGGACGACGGCAAGATCTACGTCGGCGCCGTCACCAAGGACGCCCTGGTGAAGGCGGCGGACTCCGCGAAGTAACGCGAAGGAAGACACGAAGGAAGGCGCGAAGCAAGGACCCCGGCGCCCGCAAGCGCCCGGGGAAGCGAACGAAGGGGGAGCCCATGGATGACGAACCCGTCATCCACACCCACGCCCTCACCAAGCGCTACCACGGCGGCCAGCTCGCCGTGGACCGCCTCGACCTCACCGTCCCGGCGGGCAGCGTCTTCGGCTTCCTCGGTCCCAACGGCTCCGGCAAGACCACCACGATCCGCATGCTGATGGGCCTGATCGAGCCCACGTCCGGCGCCGCGCGCGTCCTGGGGCAGCCCGTGCCCCGGGCCGCGCGCACCGTGCTGCCCCAGGTCGGCGCACTGATCGAGGGCCCCGCGCTGTACGGCTTCCTCTCCGGCCGCGACAACCTCCTGCGCTACGACGCCGCGGACCCGACCGCCGACCCCCGCACCCGGCGGACCCGCGTCGCCGCGGCGCTGGAGCGGGTCGGGCTGACGGCGGCGGCCGGGAAGAAGGCGAAGGCGTACTCGCTCGGCATGAAACAGCGGCTGGGCCTGGCCGCCGCCCTGCTCCAGCCGCGCCGGCTGCTCGTCCTCGACGAGCCGACCAACGGCCTCGACCCGCAGGGCATGCGGGAGATCCGTTCCCTGGTGCGGGAGCTGGCCTCGGACGGCACGACCGTCTTCCTCTCCTCCCACCTCCTCGACGAGATCGAGCAGGTGTGCACCCATGTGGCGGTGATGGCCCAGGGCCGGCTGATCACCCAGGGCCCGGTGGCCGAGCTGGCGGCGGGCGCGCGCGGCCGGCTGGTGGTGATCACACCGGACACCGCCGAGGCGGCACGGGTGCTGAAGGAGCAGGGTGCGGTGGACGTCACCTCCGCGGAGGACCGGGTCGCCGCCGAGCCCCCGGACCGCGATCTCGCCGAGGTCAACGCCGCGCTGGTGACGGCCGGCGTCCGGGTGCGGGGCTTCAGCGTCGAACGCGCCTCCCTGGAGGACGCGTTCGTGGCACTCACGGGGGAGGGTTTCGATGTCGCGGGCTGAGGCGCCGACCGCCGGAGTCGTCCGCCGTCCGAGCCCCTGGTGGTCGCTCGGTCTGCTCCGCAGCGAGCTGCTGATCACCTTCCGCCGCTGGCGCACCCTCGCGCTGCTCGGCGTCCTGGCGGCCGTACCGGTGCTGATCGGGATCGCCGTGAAGATCGAGACCGGTGACAGCACCTCCGGCGGACCGGGGGGACCCGGCGGCGGGGGCGGCGGCCCGGCCTTCATCGCCCAGGTCACCAACAACGGCCTGTTCCTCGTCTTCACCGCGCTGGCCGCGACGCTCCCGTTCTTCCTGCCGATGGCCATCGGCGTCATCGCGGGCGACGCCATCGCCGGCGAGTCCAACGCCGGTACCCTGCGCTACCTCCTCGTCGCCCCCGCCGGCCGCACCCGCCTGCTGCTCACCAAGTACGCGACGGTGCTGGCCTTCTGTCTGGTGGCCACCCTCGTGGTCGCGCTGTCGGCGTTGACGGTGGGCGCGCTGCTGTTCCCCCTGGGAGACGTCACCACGATCTCCGGTACGACGATCGGCTTCGCCGACGGACTGGGCCGGGCCCTGCTGATCGCCCTGGTCGTGGCCGCCTCACTGACCGGCGTGGCCGCGCTCGGTCTGTTCGTCTCCACGCTGACCGGCAGCGGTATCGCCGCGATGGCGACCACCGTCGGCCTGCTGATCACGATCCAGATCCTCGACCAGATCCCCCAGCTCCACGCGATCCAGCCGTATCTCTTCTCCCACTACTGGCTGTCCTTCGCCGATCTGGTCCGCGACCCCGTCTACTGGGACGACCTGGTGAAGAACCTCGGCCTCCAGGGCCTGTACGTGGCGGTGTTCGGCTCGGCGGCCTGGGCGCGGTTCACCACGAAGGACGTCACGGCATAGGGCCGCGGGCGCAGCGCCACCACACAGCGCTCGCGGCACAGCCCTCAGCGCGTCTCGTGAGGGAAGCGCGCGAGCGGGGCCCCGCCCCCGAAGAACGACTTCGCGCGTGCCAGCGCCTCGGTGTCGCCGAGCACGTCACCGGGCTTGCTGCCGTTGCCGAGCAGCACCCCGCCGAACCGCATCCCCAGATACGCGGCCGAGTTGTTGAGCGTGCCGACCAGGGGATCGGCGACCGAGGCCTCCGGGTCGGCGAGCACGGTCACTCCCCAGAGCGTGCGCCCGGCCATGGTCGCGGCGAAGTCGACGCCGGGGGTGCGCAGCCAGCCCGACCAGTGGTCCAGATAGCGCTTGACCTGGGTGGACACCGAGTACCAGTACAGCGGCGAGGCGATCACGACGTCCGTCGCGGCCAGGGTCGCGTCGAGCAGCGCCGCGAGATTCCCCTCGGTGGGCCGGACATGGTCGCTGTCGTGGCGCAGATCCTCGAAGTCGGGCAGCGGACGCTCGGCGAGGCTGAACCAGGTCTGCTCGACGGAGGGGTCGAGCTGCTCGGCGGCCCGGCGGGCCAGCGCCTCCGTGTTGCCGTCCGTACGACTGCTGCCCAGGACGAAGAGAAAGCGGCGGTCCATGGTTCCCCCAGGTGATCGGCGTACGATAATAATCCGCGCCTGCATCATATGCGCATGCAAGTATCCAGTGGAAGGGCCCCGGCACGCTCCGCCGCCCGGACCACCGCCAGCAGCGTCTCCTCCCGCCCCCGCGCGGCGACGAGCTGCACCCCCACCGGACAGCCGTCGGCCCCGACCCCCGCCGGAAGACTGACCGCCGGATGCCCACTCAGATTGAACGCCCAGGTCAGCGCGGTGGAGTAGCGCTCACCCGGCCCATCGTGACCATGCGCCGCGTTCGGCGTGGCCGGGGTCAGCAGCAGATCGGCCCGCGCGAAGAGAGCGGCCAGCCGCCGGTCGTTGACCTCCCGGACGCGCCCGGCCTCACCCAAGCCGCCGGCCCCCGACCCGCGCAAGGCGAGCCAGGCGGGAGCGGGATCCTCCAGCCGTACGGCCGCCTCACCGGGCAGCAGGCGTACGACACCGGAGGCGGCGAGACGCCCGACGGCGGCCCGGGCGAGGGCCAGCGGCTCGGGGTCGGGGGAGGCGGAGGCGAACCCGAGATCGGCGGAGAAGACGGCGGTGACCGGCGAGGACATCGCCGCTTCGGACATGGCCTCTTCGGGCGTCGCCTCCTCGCGTATCGCCCTTTCGCGCGTCACTCCTTCGGGTATTACCTCTCCGGGTACTACCTCTCCGGGTATCACCTCTCCGGATGGCGCCCCTGGCACCGCCCCCGTCATCGCCCGCCAGTAAGCCGCCGCGTCCGCCGCGTGCCGCACTAGCACGCCCGGGGCCGCGAGCCCCGTACGGTCCGGGGACGGCAGCCGGCCGTTCGTCGTCTTCAGGCCGATCACCCCGCACCAGGCCGCCGGGATCCGCACCGAGCCCGCCCCGTCGCTGCCCGTCGCCAGCGGCACCAGACCCGCCGCCACCGCCGCCGCCGACCCGGCCGAGGACCCGCCCGGCGTACGGTCCGCCCGCCAGGGGTTGACGGTACGGCCGTACGCGCCGACGCCCCAGGTCTGCCACGGCGTACCGGGACCGGGCACCGACGTCGACCCGACCGGCACACAGCCCGCGGCGAGCAACGGCCCCGCCGCCCGCAGCCCGTGCCGCCCCTTCACCCCGATCGGCACCCCGGCCAGCGGCAGCGGCTCACCCGCCGCCACCCGCGCGTCCACCGCGCGCGCCCGCTCGACGGCCGCCTCCTCCCACACCTCGGCGAAGGAACTCAGCGAGGGGTCCAGCCGGGCGATCCGCGCCAGCGCCTCCATGACCGCGTCCACGGCCCGCAGCCGCCCTTCGCGCACGGCCGAGGCGATCGCGACCGCCGACGGCACCCGGGGGGTACCCCCGCTCAGCGCCTGACTCCCGTGAGCCGGGCCAGCGCCTCCGTCTCCCGGGGCGGCCCGCCCCCCAGGTAGCCGAGGCGCCACTCGGTCACCCACGGCACCCGGTGGACGTCGACGGCCGACTCGATGACCCGGATCCGCTGCGCCAGCGGCCGCGGCAGCCGCCCCGGCGCGTCCGCGACCAGCACCACCGCGTCCAGGTCGAACCCCTGCGGGGCCGCTTCGCGCCGGAAGACCTCCAGGGCGCGCAGGGCGGACTCCAGCCCGGTCGCGTGCGTCCGCGCCACGAGCAGGACGGACGGGGGATCACCAGGGGTGGGCCAGTCCCGTCCGCAGTCGTGGCCGCCGTAGACCGCGGCGAGCGTGGAGGTGCCGGCCCCGCCGTGCGTGGCCAGCCAGGAGAAGCGGCGGGGAGCGGCGGCCGAGCGGTACGGTCCCGGTAGCGGCTCCGGTACGGCAACCGGACCGCGCAGCCAGATCTCCGGCCCCGGCCGCCCCGCCGGTGCCTGAGTCGTCCCGGTCGTCCCCATGGCCGTACCCCCTCCTTCTGGTGGGCGCTCCCGGCAAGCCCGGTGTGGGTCCTTGGAACGAGGCTGTGACGTCGTGGTGACGCACCGGCCGGGAGCGAACAGAGAGACTCAACAGTACGTGCACGCGTACGCGCACCTGGACGACCCGGAGCGTGACGACGCATCCGAGTGAGGAACCGATGTCTCGACTGAGTCGTGAGAAGAAGCGGGAACAGAACCGCGCCGGATGGTCCGCCGCCGTGGTCGCGCCGCTCGACGTCCACGTCCGCGCGGGCGGCCCGGCGACGATAGGGGGAGTGCCGGTCGCGGCGGCCGACGGCGAGGAGATCCAGCACGCCGTCCTGGGCCAGCTCCACCGCATCGCCCTCGCCACCGGGCACCCCGTCCTCGCCACGGTCCACGACGAGCGCATCGGTTACGTCGTCCCCCTCCGCATCGACACGGACGGCTCCAGCCACTTCACGGCGGAGCCGCTGCGGGCACCGGCGGTGTCCGCGGCACAGCTGGCCTCGGCGGCCCCGGGCGCCCCGATCGCGCCGATCGCGCCGGCCGCGCCCACGGTGGTCCTCCCGGTCCTGAGCGGTCCGGCGACTCCGACCGCTCCTGCTGCTCCGGCGACTCCGACCGCTCCGGCGGCTCCGACTGCTTCGGCACCCCCGGCCCCGGAAACCCAGGTGTCCCCGGCCCCGGAAGCCCCGTCGCCCGCTCCCGAAGAACCCCGCCGGGACAAGCCCACGCACGTCCTGCGGCAGGTACAGGCACCGGAAGAGCCCCAGGGCGGCGTCCCGCCGCTGCCCCCGGCGCCCCCGGCGCAGACCCTCGGCACGGTCGTGGCCCCCACGGGGGTCTTCGGCCCACCCCCGGCCATGGACCTCCGGCCGGACGGCGCGATGCCTGCCTCGCAGGAGCACGCGCCGTCCCCTTTCCCGGAGCCCGGGGCGCTCGCCGCCCCGGACGAGGACCGGTACCGGGACCGCGCCTCGGAGCACGCCCCGCACCGCTTCCCGGAAGCCGCCCTCCCCGCCCCCGAGCCGGAGCTGAAGCCCCTTCTGGCCTTCACCCCCGCTGCCACTCCCGACCCCGAGTCGGCCGCCGCGCTCGACCCCGACCCCAAGCCGACCCCCGCCCGTGGCTTCGACGCCGTGGCGGAGGCGGTCCTCGGTGACGACCCCCGCACCCTCCCCGGCACCGACGGTGCCCCCGCGCTGCTCGGGGAGCCGATGGCGCAGATCAACGAGGCCGTGCGGGCCGGCCGTATCGACACGGCCGCCGGGCTCGCCGAGCGGACCGTGCTGGAGGCCTCGGGAACGCTGGGACCGGAGCACCCCGAGGTGCTCCGGCTGCGTGAACTCAGCGCGTACATCGCCTACCTGGCGGGCGACCCGCTGCGGGCCTTCCACGTCTCCCTGGACCTGGCCCGGATCCGCCGCCGGGCCCGGGACGGCGAGGCCGCGTACGGCAATGTCCAGAGTGCGGCTGCTGCCTGGCGCGCCGTGCGCGACCCCTTGCAGGGCCTGAACCTGGGCAGCGAACTCCTCGGCCTGTGGACGGAGCTGACGACCGAGGAGGGCCCGGCCGCCGACGACGCCGAGGAACTGGAGTCCGCCCGTGCCCGGATGCTCCGGCTGGCGGAACGCGCCCGCAGGGCCGGAGGGCCGGGCCGGTAGGTAGGTGGGTAGGCAGGCCGGCCGGGTCAGGACGACAAGGTCCACACCGCGTACGCGAGCGCGTCCGCGTTGCGGTTCAGGGCGGTGTCGTTGATGTTCGCGGTGGTGTCGCAGGAGGAGTGGTAGCAGCGGTCGAAGGCCTGCCCGGCCGTACCGCCCCACTTGGCCGCCTGCGCCGCCGTCTTGATGTAGTCGGCGCCGCTGAACAGCCCGCCGACCGGGACGCCCGCGTTCTTGAAGGGCGCGTGGTCGGAACGCCCGTCGCCCTCGGTCTCGATCTCCGTCGCCACGCCGAGGCCGGCGAAGTAGTCCTTGAAGGTCTTCTCGATGGCCGGGTCGTCGTCGTAGACGAAGTAGCCGGGGTTCGGCGAGCCGACCATGTCGAAGTTGAGGTAGCCGCTGATCCGGGCGCGGTTCGCGGAGGAGAGGTTGTTGACGTAGTACCGCGAGCCGACCATGCCCAGTTCCTCGGCGCCCCACCAGGCGAACCGCAGATGCCTGGTGGGCTGGTAGCCGGCCCGGGACACGGCGAGGGCGGTCTCCAGGACGGCCGCCGAACCGGAGCCGTTGTCGTTGATGCCCGCCCCGGCGCTGACGCTGTCGAGGTGGGAGCCGGCCATGACGACCTGGTCGGTGTTGCCGCCGGGCCAGTCGGCGACCAGGTTGTAGCCGGTGCGGCCGGAGGAGGTGAACTGCTGGATGACGGTGGTGTACCCGGCGGCGTCCAGCTTGGCCTTCACATAGTCCAGCGAGGCCTTGTAGCCGGCCCGGCCATGGGCGCGGTTGCCGCCGTTGGCGGTGGCGATGGACTGGAGCTGCGCGAGGTGGGCCTTGACGTTCGCCACGGGGATGTCGGGGGCGGCGGCCAGGGGTGCGGGAGCCGCGCCGGCTATCGCTCCGCCAGTCAGGAGCATGACAATCGAGCAGGCGCAGGCGGCCGCCGTACGCCCGGGAACCGAGAGCTTCATGTGGGGGGCTCCGAATTCCGCGGGAATCACAGGGATTCCACAGTGAATGGGGTTCCAGGATGGTGAACGCTCCACCAACGGCGCGTCAAGAGCGCTATCAGGACAGGAGGTTCACATTCCGGACGCCCCCGCGGAAATCGTCGCCCCGGCGCGCCTAGTGCACGCAGAATTCGTTGCCCTCGGGATCCGCCATCACCACCCACGCCCCGGACGGCTCCGCCACCTCCCGCAGCACACTCGCCCCGAGCGCCCGCAGCCGTTCCACCTCGTCGGCCCGCCGCCCCGCGCCGGGGTGCAGGTCGAGGTGCAGCCGGTTCTTCACCGTCTTCGCCTCCGGCACCCGCTGGAACAGCAGCCGCCGCCCCAGCCCGGTCCCGCTGTCCGCGTCGAACGGGTCCTCCGGATGCCGTACGGCGATCAGGTCCCGGAAGGCCGGACGGCCGTGGAACTCCACGGTCGCCGCCCCCGGCAGCGCGCCGGCCGCCAGAAGCCGCTCGACGAGCGCGCTGTTGTCCTCCACCGCGTAGTGCAGCGCCCCGGCCCAGAAGTCGGCCTGGGTGTGCGGATCGGCGGCGTCGACGACGAGCTTCCAGTGGACGGGTGCGGGTGTCTCGGTCATGCGGACCACTCAATCAGCCCGTCGGCCCGCTCACACGTCCACCGCGGCGGACGGCACCTGGGAAACCGGCGGCACCTCCACGGACACCCGCGGCCTGCGCGCGGAGCGCCACGCCTCGGCGGTCAGCAGCACCAGCGCCAGCCACACCAGCCCGAACCCGGCCCAGCGCTCGGCCGGCATCTCCTCGCCGAAGTAGACGACCCCGAGCAGGAACTGGAACACCGGCGCCATGTACTGGAGCAGCCCGAGCGTGGACAGCGGCACCCGGATGGCGGCGGCCCCGAAGCACACCAGGGGCAGCGCGGTGACCACACCGGTCGAGGCCAGCAGGGCCGCGTGACCGGCGCCCTCGGAGGTGAAGGTGGCGCCGCCGTGCGCCGACAGCCACAGCAGATAGCCCAGCGCGGGCAGGAACTGGATCGCGGTCTCCGCGGCCAGCGACTCCACGCCGCCGAGGTTGACCTTCTTCTTCACGAGGCCGTACGTGGCGAAGGAGAACGCCAGGCACAGGGAGATCCACGGCGGACGGCCGTACCCCACGGTCAGCACGACCACCGCGGTCGCCCCGACGCCGACCGCCACCCACTGCACGGGCCGCAGCCGCTCCTTCAGGAGCAGCACGCCCATCGCGATGGTGACCAGCGGATTGATGAAGTACCCGAGGGAGGCCTCCACCACGTGCCCGGAGTTCACGGCCCAGATGTAGACGCCCCAGTTGACCGTGATGACGGCCGCGGCGATCACCACCAGACCGAGCCGGCGCGGTTGCCGCAGCAGTTCCCCGGCCCACGCCCAGCGCCGTACGACCAGCAGGGCCGCGGCGACGAAGGCCAGGGACCACACCATGCGGTGGGCGAGGATCTCCACCGCCCCGGCGGGCTTCAGCAGGGGCCAGAACAGGGGGACCAGCCCCCACATCCCGTACGCCGCGAAGCCGTTCAGCAGACCTATCCGGCCCTCACCCTTCGACGACCCGGCCACGGGCGCCCCTCCTTCTCACGTCCTCGCGCGCCCTCACGCACGCGTGCACGAAGGTAACGCCGAAGACCCCCGTCCGTCATGCCCGTATCGCCATACGGTCATGACAGGCGGGGGTGAGAAGGCCGTGCGGGGCGGGTCAGCCCTTGAGCGCGGCCGTGATCGCCTCGGCGAGCGGGGTGGTCGGGCGGCCCGCCAGGCGCGAGAGGTCGCCGCTGTCGACCACCAGCTCGCCCTTCTCGATCGACGCGTCCACGCCGGCCAGGATCGCGGCGAACGGCTCGGGCAGCCCCGCGCCGGTCAGGATGCCGACGAGCGCCTCGCCGGGCACCGCGCTGTAGACGATCTCCTTGCCGGTCTGCCGGCTCAGCTCGGCCGCGTACTCGGCGAAGCCCCACGCCTCGTCGCCGCCCAGCTCGTACGTCTTGTTCTCGTGGCCCTCGCCGGTCAGCACGGCGACGGCGGCGGCCGCGTAGTCCGCGCGGGAGGCGGAGGACACCCGGCCCTCACCGGCGGCCGCGACGACCGCGTTGTGCTCCAGGACCGGGGCGAGCTGCTCGGTGTAGTTCTCGTGGTACCAGCCGTTGCGCAGCAGCGCGTACGGCACGCCCGAGGAGGTCAGCGCGGCCTCGGTGGCACGGTGGTCGTCGGCCAGGGCGGCGCTCAGCGAGCCCGGCGCGCTGGTGTACGCCAGCAGCGCGACCCCGGCGGCCTTCGCCCGGTCGATGACGACCTGGTGCTGCCCGGGACGGCCCTTGTCGAACTCGTTGCCCGAGATCAGCAGCACCTTGTCGCCGGCCGCGAACAGGCCGTCGAAGGTCTCGGGGGTGTTGTAGTCGGCGACCGCGAGCTTCACGCCGCGTGCGGCGAAGTCGGCGGCCTTGGCCTCGTCGCGCACGACGGCCGTGATCTGCTCCGCCGGAACCTTCTCCAGCAACTGCTCCACGACGTGGCGGCCGAGCTTTCCGGTGGCTCCGGTGACGACGATGCTCATGGCTCAGAACTCCTAGGGGGGTAGCGGGTCTGCCACCCACCCTAGGAGGAGCGCTAACTAAGTGAAAGTACCCACTTCAAAGTAAGGTACATACCCAGAAGTAAGTGCCTCAGCCGACGACCGTCCAGGTGTCCCCGCCCGCCAGCAGCGCGGCCAGATCGCCCTTGCCGTGCTGCTCGACGGCCGTGTCGAGCTGGTCGGCCATCTGGGTGTCGTAGACCGGCCGCTCCACGGAGCGCAGCACACCGATCGGGGTGTTGTGCAGGGTGTCGGGGTCGGCGAGCCGGGAGAGCGCGAAGGCGGTGGTCGGGGACGCCGCCTGCGCGTCGTGGACCAGGATGTCCCCCTCGTTCTCCGGGGTCACGGCGACGACCCGCAGGTCGCCGGTGGCCGCGTCCCGCACGACGCCCTTGCCGCCCTCGGCCCCGAACCGGATCGGCTGCCCGTGCTCCAGCCGGATCACGGCCTCCTCGGCCTGCTGCTTGTCCTTGACGGCGTCGAAGGCGCCGTCGTTGAAGATGTTGCAGTTCTGGTAGATCTCGATCAGCGCCGTGCCCGGGTGCGCGGCGGCCTGCCGGAGCACCTCCGTCAGATGCCTGCGGTCGGAGTCGATGGTCCGGGCGACGAAGGAGGCCTCGGCGCCGAGGGCCAGGGAGACCGGGTTGAAGGGGGCGTCCAGCGATCCCATCGGCGTCGACTTGGTGATCTTGCCGACCTCGGAGGTGGGGGAGTACTGGCCCTTCGTGAGGCCGTAGATCCTGTTGTTGAAGAGGAGGATCTTGAGGTTGACGTTGCGGCGCAGGGCGTGGATGAGGTGGTTGCCGCCGATGGACAGCGCGTCCCCGTCACCCGTCACCACCCAGACGCTCAGATCGCGGCGGCTGGCGGCGAGCCCGGTCGCGATCGCCGGGGCCCGGCCGTGGATGGAGTGCATCCCGTAGGTGTTCATGTAGTACGGGAAGCGCGAGGAGCAGCCGATGCCGGAGACGAAGACGATGTTCTCCCTCGCCAGCCCCAGTTCCGGCATGAACCCCTGGACCGCTGCGAGGATCGCGTAGTCGCCGCAGCCCGGGCACCAGCGCACCTCCTGGTCCGACTTGAAGTCCTTCATGGACTGCCGGCCTTCGGCCTTGGGCACGAGGTGGAGTGGCTCAGTGGTCATGGATGGCCTCCTTGAGCGCCGCGGCGAGCTGCTCCGCCTTGAACGGCATGCCGTTCACCTGGTTGTAGGAGCGGGCGTCGACCAGATACCTCGCCCGCACGAGGGTGGCGAGCTGGCCGAGGTTCATCTCGGGGACGACGACCCTGTCGTACGCCCCGAGCACCTCGCCCAGGTTGCGGGGGAAGGGGTTCAGATGCCGCAGATGGGCCTGCGCGACCGCCTCCCCGGCCGCCCGCAGCCGTCGTACGGCGGCGGTGATCGGCCCGTACGTCGACCCCCAGCCCAGCACCAGGGTCCTCGCCCCGTCCGGGTCGTCGACCCGCAGGTCGGGCACCTCGATGCCGTCGATCTTGGCCTGGCGGGTGCGGACCATCAGGTCGTGGTTGGCCGGGTCGTAGGAGATGTTCCCGGTGCCGTCCTGCTTCTCGATGCCGCCGATGCGGTGCTCGAGGCCCGGGGTGCCCGGGATCGCCCACGGCCGGGCGAGGGTCTGCGGATCCCGCTTGTACGGCCAGAAGACCTCGGTGCCGTCGTCCAGGGTGTGGTTCGGCCCCGACGCGAACTGCACCCGCAGATCGGGCAGCTCGTCCACCTCGGGGATGCGCCAGGGCTCGGAGCCGTTGGCGAGGTAGCCGTCGGAGAGGAGGAAGACGGGGGTGCGGTACGTCAGCGCGATCCGCGCGGCCTCCAGGGCGGCGTCGAAGCAGTCGGCGGGCGTGCAGGGGGCGACGATCGGCACCGGGGCCTCGCCGTTGCGCCCGTACATCGCCTGGAGCAGGTCGGCCTGCTCGGTCTTGGTCGGCAGCCCGGTCGAGGGCCCGCCGCGCTGGATGTCGACGACCAGCAGCGGCAGCTCCAGCGAGACCGCGAGCCCGATGGTCTCCGACTTCAGCGCCACACCGGGGCCGCTCGTCGTCGTGACGGCGAGGGACCCCCCGAAGGCCGCCCCCAGCGCGGCACCGATCCCGGCGATCTCGTCCTCGGCCTGGAAGGTGCGCACACCGAAGTTCTTGTGCCGGCTCAGCTCGTGCAGGATGTCCGAGGCCGGGGTGATCGGGTACGACCCCAGGAACAGCGGAAGATCGGCCTGCCGGGAGGCCGTGACCAGCCCGTAGGCGAGGGCCAGGTTCCCGGAGATGTTCCGGTAGGTCCCGACGGGGAAGGCCTTCGCCGCCGGGGCGACCTCGTAGGAGACGGCGAAGTCCTCGGTCGTCTCGCCGAAGTTCCAGCCGGCCCGGAAGGCGGCGATGTTGGCGGCCGCGATGTCCGGTTTCCTGGCGAACTTCGACTTGAGGAACTTCTCCGTGCCCTCGGTGGGGCGGTGGTACATCCACGACAAGAGGCCGAGCGCGAACATGTTCTTGCTGCGCTCGGCCTCCTTGCGGGTGAGGTCGAATTCCTTGAGGGCCTCGACGGTCAGCGTGGTCAGCGGGACCGGATGGAGCTGGTAGCCGTCGAGGGAGCCGTCCTCCAGCGGCGAGGCCGCGTACCCCACTTTCTGCATGGCGCGTTTGGTGAACTCGTCGGTGTTGACGATGATCTCCGCCCCGCGCGGAACGTCCCCGATGTTGGCCTTCAGGGCCGCCGGATTCATCGCGACCAGCACGTTCGGTGCGTCGCCCGGTGTGAGGATGTCGTGGTCGGCGAAGTGCAGCTGGAACGAGGAGACGCCGGGGAGCGTGCCGGCGGGCGCGCGGATCTCGGCCGGGAAGTTCGGCAGGGTGGACAGATCGTTGCCGAACGAGGCCGTCTCGGAGGTGAAGCGGTCACCGGTGAGCTGCATACCGTCACCCGAGTCCCCCGCGAACCTGATGATCACCCGGTCGAGACGGCGTACGTCCTTCGCCGTCGCGTCCGGTCTGCGCTGTTCTCCCACGACGGTCCCGTCGGCCTGCTCGGCCTGCCCGGTCTGTCCCGTTGCGCTGCTGACCCGACTGGTCACTGAACTGGACCTCCCTCGAGGTGGCTGTCCCGGAGGGGTCTTCGCGAAGGCCCTCCCTGGATCAACCCTACGTCTGTAAGGGTCGCCTTCCCTCGGCCGTTCGTATGACGGTCACTGCCCTGAGACGGCCCGGCACCCCGACTTGTCATGATTTCCCGCCCCACGGTGTCGCCCCGGTAGACGCACCGTCCGAGTTCCCCGGTTCACGCGAGGAACGACGTCGAGCACGGCTCTGATCACGGTCGAGTCATCGTCGGGCCACAGTGCCACTCCGTCACGAATTGAGGTAGGTGAGAACTGCTAGAACCCGACGGTGATCCCCGTCACTGGGCGACAGCCCGAGCTTCAGGAAAATATTGCTGACGTGCTTCTCCACGGCCCCGTCGCTGACGACCAGCTGACGCGCGATGGCGGAGTTGGTCCGCCCCTCCGCCATCAGCCCCAGCACCTCCCGCTCACGCGGAGTGAGACCCGCCAGCACATCCTGCTGACGGCTGCGCCCCAGCAACTGCGCGACGACCTCCGGATCGAGCGCGGTCCCGCCGGACGCCACCCGCACCACGGCGTCCACGAACTCCCGCACCTCGGCGACCCGGTCCTTGAGCAGATACCCCACGCCACGGCTGGAACCGGCCAGCAGTTCGGTGGCGTACCTCTCCTCCACATACTGTGACAGCACCAGCACCCCGAGCCCCGGATGCTCCTTGCGCAGCTGTACGGCGGCCCGCACCCCCTCGTCGGTGTGCGTGGGCGGCATCCGCACATCGGCGACGACGACATCGGGCAGCGCCCCCTCGTCGTGCAGCTCGGTGACCGTCTTCAGCAGCGCCTCGGCATCCCCGACCCCGGCCACGACCTCATGCCCCCGGTCGGTGAGCAACCGGGTCAGCCCCTCCCGCAACAGCACCGAATCCTCGGCGATGACCACCCGCACCCTGTCCTCCACGCTCCCGGCCCCCCAGCCGTCCACCCGTCAAGTCGAACACCTCCAGCATTCCAGCAAAGAGGCGTCCCGCACCTGCCAATGGGCCTACGGCGGGGGAGGACGGCGAGAAAGAGACACAGGCCGGGGGGAAAGAAGCACGCACGAGACCGCTCAGGAGGCCCTCAGGAGGCCCGCCAGGGCAGCTCCGCCACCACCCGGGTCGGCCCCCCGGCCGGCGAATCCACCACCAGGACGCCGTCCACCGCGTCCAAGCGCTCCGCGAGCCCCGCCAGCCCCGACCCCCCGGACAGCTCCGCACCGCCCACCCCGTCGTCCACCACCTGCACCATCAACCGGTCCTCCACCCGCCACACCTCCACCGACGCGGACCGGGCCCCGCTGTGCTTGCTGATGTTCTGGAGCAGCTCCGAGACCGTGAAGTACGCGATCCCCTCGATCGCCGCCACCGGCCGGGCCGCCCCCAGATCCACCTCCACCCGGACCGGCACCGTGCACCGTGAGGCCACCGCCGACAGCGCCGCGTCCAGCCCCCGGTCGGTCAGCACCGCCGGATGAATCCCCCGCGCCAGATCCCGCAGCTCCTGCAGCGCCGTCTTCACCTCACCGTGCGCCTCGTCCACCATCCGTGCCGCCGCCCGCGGATCCTCCCGCAGCTTCTCCTTCGCCAGCCCCAGATCCATCGCCAGCGCCACCAGCCGCGCCTGCGCCCCGTCGTGCAGATCCCGCTCGATCCGCCGCAGATCCGCCGCCGCCGTGTCCACCACGACCCCCCGGTCCGACTCCAGCTCCACCACCCGCGACGCCAGCCGCGACGGCCCGAGCAGCCCGTGCACCAGCACCCGGTCCACCGTCGTCAGCGCCCGCACGATCCACGGCGTCGCCAGCGTCACCAGCAGCCCCACCGACGCCGTGACGGTGATCTCGAAGGGGTTGTCCAGATACACCCGGTGGTGGTCGTCGCCGTACAGCTGGAGCCCGCCCTGCCCGCCGTACATCGGGAACAGCCAGAACCACAGCGGATACGTCAGCATCGTCCAGCCGAACGCCCACACGGTGACCGTCACACAGAACGAGAACACCGCCCACGGGAACTGCACCAGAACGAACAACGCGTGCCGCCACGAGCTCCCGTTCTTCAGCACCGCCCCCATCCACGCCATCGGCCCGGCCTGCCCGTCCCGCCCCCGCACCCGCAACGGCTCCGGATCCCGCACCTCCAGCCCCAGCAGCCCCCGCGCCCGCGCCCGCTCCAGCGCCCCGAAGCCCCGGCACGCCGCCAGCCCCGCCGCCAGCACCGGGATGCCGAGGAACGTCACCAGCAGCCCCGCCCCGACCGACAGCATGGTCACGGTGAAGACGAACAGCGTCACGCTCAGCGGGAAACCGAGCAGCACATAGGCCAGCTCCCGCCAGTGCCGCCCGCTGACCGGCTCCAGCAGCACGGCCGGCAGCCGACGCCGCACCCCGTGAGCCCCGTACGACTCCTCGTGCTCACCGTCGTACGGCTCGTACCGTCCGTACTGCCCTGACTGCCCGTACTGCGTGGCCATCGGCGCCGTCCGTTCTGCTCGTCTCCTGCCCTACCTCCACCCTCCCCGGCGCAGCTCCTGCGGGCCATGGAGGCCGTCGGCCTATGGAACGGGGGGTTTTCCCTACCCCGTCGGCTCACCCTCCGGCCGCCGCTCCCGCCACGGCAGCTCCGCCGTCACCGTCGTCGGGCCGCCGGCCGGCGACTCCACCACGAACACCCCGTCCACCGCGTCCAGCCGTTCCGCGAGCCCCCGCATCCCCGTCCCCGCGTCGAGCCGCGCACCACCCCGGCCGTCGTCGCCGACCTGGATGAGCAGCCGCTCGTCCGTCCGCCACACCTCCACCGACGCCGACCGCGCCCCGCTGTGCTTGCTGATGTTCTGGAGCAGCTCCGAGACGGTGAAGTAGGCGATCCCCTCGATGGCCTGCGCCGGTCTGGACGCCAGATCGACGCTCACCTTCACCGGCACCGTGCACCGCGAGGCCACCGCCGACAGCGCCGCGTCCAGCCCCCGGTCCGTCAGCACGGCCGGATGGATGCCCCGCGCCAGATCCCGCAGCTCCTGCAGCGCGAGCTTCACCTCGCCGTGCGCCTCCTCGACCATCGCCGCCACCACGTCGTCGGCCCGCCCCTCCTGGAGCTTCTCCTTCGCCAGCCCCAGCCCCATCGCCAGATTGACCAGCCGCGCCTGCGCCCCGTCGTGCAGATCCCGCTCGATCCGCCGCAGATCGGCCGCCGCCGTGTCCACCACGACCCCCCGGTCCGACTCCAGCTCCGCGATCCGCCGCTCCAGCTCGTCCGACGGCGACAGCAGCGCCCGCACCATCGCCCGGTCCACATTGGTCAGCCCCCGCGCGAGGTAGGGGAGGATCGGCCACAGCACGAACAGGGCGGGCAGGACGACGGTGAAGGTGAGGATGCCCCAGGGCAGCCGGACGAAGTCGTAGAGCACCGTGCGCCAGGCCACCGGATCCTTCAGCGCCAGCCACATCCGCGCGAGCGGCCCGCCCGCCCGGCGCAACGGCAGCGGGCTCGGCTCGTCGACCCGCAGCCCCAGCAGCAGCCGCGCCCGACCCCGCTCGAACCGGCCCATCAGCCGCGCCCCCGCCAGCCCGAGCGCCAGCAGCGGCAACCCGACCACGGTGAGGGTCAGCGAGGCGCCCGTGAACAACACCGTCATCACATAGACGAACCCGACCAACGACATCGGCAGGTTCGCCAGAAGATGCGCGATCTCCTTCCACGTCTGCAGGTCGAGCGCGGGCTTCACCGGCGGCAGCTCGTCGTCGGGTCGGAGGCCGTCGGGCTGGTGGGAAGTGGTCATATGCGTTAGCGTGCCGCGCCGCACGCTTCGGCGCCATGAGGTTCCCCGCCCGGGTCTCCTGGGGAAAACCCCCGCCCCACGGTCCAAGGCGTGACGGGCTGCTTACCGTCCCTTTATCAGGGCCTAGACTCCGTGCGTACAGATCGTCGAAGTGGCCCGAGTGGCCGAAGAAGCCGAAGAGGCTGAGGTCAGGGAGCGAGGGGACGGACGTGCGGGAACCGACCGTCGAGATCGCGGCGGACTACTTCCGGTCCTATTCGGTCGTCGGACTGCTCGCCCTGGTCGGCGTGCTGTTCGTGGCCGTCGCCTTCGGCGCCGGGCGCCTGCTGCGCCCGGTGGTCCCGACCCCCGAGAAGCTCCTGACGTACGAGTGCGGCGTCGACCCCGTCGGCGAGGGCTGGGCCCACACCCAGGTCCGCTACTACGTCTACGCCTTCCTCTACGTCATCTTCGCCGTCGACTCGATCTTCCTGTTCCCCTGGGCGACGGTCTTCGCCGCCCCCGGCTACGGCGCCACGACCCTCGTGGAGATGTTCATCTTCCTCGGCTTCCTCGCCGTAGGCCTGCTGTACGCATACAAGAAGGGCGTCCTGACATGGACGTGACCCCCGAGGCGACCGCTTCCGCCGAAGCGACGGCCTCCGCACCCGTTTTCCTTCCGGAGCCGAAGCGCCTGGGCGCCCTCGCGCGCCTCGCCCCCGAGCCGATGAAGGTCGTCCTCAACTGGGGCCGCCGCTACTCGCTCTGGGTCTTCAACTTCGGCCTCGCCTGCTGCGCCATCGAGTTCATCGCCGCGTCGATGGCCCGCCACGACTTCATCCGCCTCGGCGTCATCCCCTTCGCCCCGGGCCCCCGCCAGGCCGACCTGATGGTCGTCTCCGGCACGGTCACCGACAAGATGGCCCCCGCGGTGAAGCGCCTCTACGAGCAGATGCCCGAGCCGAAGTACGTCATCTCCTTCGGCGCGTGCAGCAACTGCGGCGGCCCCTACTGGGACTCGTACTCCGTGACGAAGGGCGTCGACCAGATCATCCCCGTCGACGTCTACGTCCCCGGCTGCCCGCCCCGCCCCGAGGCGCTCCTCCAAGGCATCCTCAAGCTCCAGGAGAAGATCGCCCGGGAGTCCCTGCACGAGCGCTACGGCACCTCCCGTCCCTCGGCCGCCGCCCTCCAGAGCGGCCTCGTGAAGCCGCCCACCGCAGAGGGGAACGCGGGATGACCACCATCGGCTGGCTGCCCGCCCCCGTCGAGGACCTCTTCGGCCCGGACGCCACGGCCGAGGAGTCCTACGACGTCCTGACCGTCGACGTCCCGCCCGCCTCCTGGACCGACGCCCTGCGCACCGCCCGCGACGAGCTCTCCTGCACCTACTTCGACTGGCTGAGCGCCGTCGACGAACCGGGCACCGGCTTCCGCGTCGCAGCCCATGTCGTCGCCCTCGCCCCGGTCCGCCGCCTGCTCCTGCGCACGACCGTCCCGCACGAGGCCCCGGTCCTCGCCTCCGCCGTCGACGTCTACGCGGGCGCCGGCTGGCACGAGCGCGAGACCCGCGAAATGTTCGGCGTCGCCTTCGAGGGCCACCCCTTCCCGCACCACCTCCTCCTCCCCGAGAACTTCGAGGGCCACCCCCTCCGCAAGGACTTCGTCCTCGCGGCCCGGGTCGCCAAGGCCTGGCCCGGCGCCAAGGAACCGGGCGAATCCGAGCACGGCGGCCCCAAGCGCCGCCAGATGCTGCCCCCCGGCGTCCCCGACCCGAACGAATGGGGCCCCCTCAAGGGCCAGCTCCCGCCCGCCCCGTCCCGCCCGGCCCGGGCAGCGGCCGGCCGCACCGCAGGCGACCGCCCGGCCCGCCCGGCCCCGGGCGAACGCCCACCCCGCCGCACCCGCACCGCGGCCGAGGGCTCTGCCAGCCAGGCGCCCCCGGAGGCGCCGGCCGTCCCGGAGACCGGCGCGCCGTCCGGGACGTCGGCCCCGCCTCTGTCGACGGCCCGCCGCTCGCGCACTGCGGCCGAGGGCTCCGCCAGCCAGGCGCCCCCGGAAGCGCCGGCCGTCCCG
>NZ_JBEXXK010000018.1:0-188744 GCF_040630405.1 Streptomyces sp. NPDC005811 | reverse complement strand
CACGAGCAGGGGCAGCGGGTCGGAGGCGGTGAGCAGGTCCCGCAGCGGGTGGCGGGCCAGGACCGCGTCCACCTCCGGCGTCAACGCCGCCGCCAACCGCTCCGCGACCGGCAGGGAGTCGTCACCCAGGGTCCGCGCCGCCCTGAGGACCGTCGTACGGGCCCTGCCCCTCGGCACTCCGGCCGCCGCACGCTCGTGCAGCTCGGCGCCCTCCTCCAGCACCAGCCCCACGTCGAGGCCGGCCGGGACCTTGATCCGCGCCGTCCGGCGCCAGGTGGTGACCGGGTCGCTCCAGGCCTCGACGGCGTACGTCCAGCGGCCCGGCGCGTCCGGGGTGACCTCGGCGCCCCAGCGGTCGCTGCCCGGGGCCAGTTCCCGCATCGGCGTCCACGGACCGCGCCGGCCCTTGGGCCCGCGCAGGACGACATTGGCGGCCACCGCGTCGTGGCCCTCCCGGAACACGGTCGCCGTCACCTGGAAGCTCTCCCCCGGGACCGCCTTGGCCGGGCGTCTGCCGCCCTCCACCGCGGGCCGCACGTCGCGGACCGGGATCCGGCCGATGACAGGGGTCGGGCTCATTCGTCTCACCTTCGTTGGGCTCATGGCCGGGCTAACGGCCGGATCGGCCGGGCGGTTCTGCGCCGGGTCGTCCGTCCGGCCCGCAGCCGGATCTGTCGTCATGTGGTCCGCCGGGCCCGCCGCCCGGCTCCCGCTCCGCCGCCGGAACGGGTCCGCCGTCACGGCGTCGCCGGAGCGAGCCGGGCCACCGCCCGGCCACCGCGCCGCGCGGCGCCGGCCGGCCGCGACCGGCCGTCCTGCTCCTGCAGGTAGACGGCGAGCGTGGTGCGCAGATACCGCTCCGCCGCGTCCGCGGCCTCGCGCGCGCAGCGCTTTCCCATGAGCACACACAGGGTGTAACCCGAGTCCTCGAAGGTGGCCCGCACCGCGCGGTCGGCCGGGGAGGCGAGCATCACGCGCTCCCACGCCCGGTACCGCCGCAACTGCCTGGCGACCTCGGTCTTGGCCGGTAGCAGCATGACGCAGTCACCTTTCGGGCTCGATGAATGTTTCACTCATGGTGCACGCGCCGACACCCAGCGTCTTGTTGGATCTTCAATCACCCCGGAGTGCGCTCGTGTTGCACGAATGGACTAACGCCCGCACTGTGGGAGGTGACTCAGAAGCGATCAGCGCTCACCCTCCGTATATTCGGCCCGCGGGGCCCCACGGAGCGGGAGCCTCGCCGGTGAGGAGCGAACGACGATGAAGACCGCAGTTCCCTGCTACTACCACCTCGACGTGGACGTCAGTCCGGAGCGCGTCGCACAGGTCGGCCGGATCCTGGCCGCCCATCTGAGGTACTGGGACCTCGAAACCCTGGTCGCCCCCGTCTGCGGCGGCGCCAGGATGCTGTTGAAGGCCATCGACGAGAACGCGACGGACAAGTCCCTCTCGATCGAGATGTGGTGGAACGGCCAGCATCTGATCACGGCCGTCGGCGGCAACGACCGTGAGCTGCGCCCGGACCAGGACCTGCGGAGCTGCCTGGAGCAGATCGCCGCGATGAGCGACGGCTGGGGCTGCTGCTCCACCGCCACCGGCAGCAAGGTCATCTGGTTCTCGCAGCGCGCCCGTTCCGGCGAACGCGTCCCCCTGGTGCCGACCCCGCCGTCGCCCAGCCTGCGCGAGGGGCGCCCGGTGCCCCGCGTCCTCCCGGTGGCCGCGCTGGCCGCCCCGGCCACCGGGGATCCCCGGGTCCTGGAGGCGGTTCGGTGACCTCACCGCCGTACCGGAAGGCAGGGGTGCCCGCGTGGAGCGGGCACCCCTACCCCCTGGGCGCCGACTTCGACGGCAAGGGCACCAACTTCGCGCTGTTCAGCGAGGTCGCCGAGCGGGTCGACCTGGTGCTCGTCGAGGACGACGACAGCCACCGGACCGTCCCGCTGACCGAGGTCGACGGTTTCGTCTGGCACGGACACCTGCCCGGCATCGGCCCCGGACAGCGCTACGGCTACCGGGTGCACGGCCCCTGGGACCCGGCCGGCGGACACCGCTGCAACCCGGCGAAGCTGCTCCTGGACCCCTACGCCCGCGCCGTCGACGGCCGGACCGACCACCACCCCTCCCTCTTCGAACGCGCCGGGGACGGCCCCGATCCCGCCGACAGCGCCGGGCACACCCCGCTCGGCGTGGTCACCGACCCCGCCTTCGACTGGGGCGACGACACCCCGCCCCGGCGCTCGTACGCCGACACGGTGATCTACGAGGCCCATGTCCGCGGACTCACCCGCACCCACCCCGACGTCCCGCGCGCCCTGCGCGGCACCTACGCCGGCCTCGCCCACCCGGCGGTGACCGAGCACCTCACCTCGCTGGGCGTGACGGCGATCGAGCTGATGCCGGTCCACGAGTATGTCCAGGACGGCGTGCTCATCGACCGCGGACTCTCCAACTACTGGGGCTACAACACCATCGGCTTCTTCGCGCCGCACCACGCCTACGCCGCCCACGGCACCCGGGGGCAGCAGGTCACCGAGTTCAAGGAGATGGTGAGGGCGCTGCACGCGGCCGGCCTCGAAGTGATCCTCGACGTCGTCTACAACCACACCGCCGAGGGCAATCAGAAGGGCCCCACGCTCTCCTTCCGGGGCATCGACAACGCCTCGTACTACCGGCTGGTGGACGGCGACTGGTCGCACTACTACGACACCACCGGAACCGGCAACAGCCTGCTCATGCGCCACCCGTACGTGCTCCAGCTCATCATGGACTCGCTGCGCTACTGGGTGACCGAGATGCACGTCGACGGCTTCCGCTTCGACCTCGCGGCCACCCTGGCCCGGCAGTTCCACGAGGTGGACCGGCTGTCGGCGTTCTTCGACCTGATCCAGCAGGACCCGGTGATCAGCCGCGTCAAACTGATCGCCGAGCCCTGGGACGTGGGCGAGGGCGGCTACCAGGTGGGCAACTTCCCACCGCTGTGGTCGGAGTGGAACGGCAAGTACCGGGACGCCGTACGGGACTTCTGGCGGGCCGAGCCGCACTCCCTCGGCGAGTTCGCCTCCCGGCTGACCGGCTCCTCCGACCTGTACGCCCACACCAGGCGCCGGCCGCGCGCCAGCGTCAACTTCGTGACCGCGCACGACGGTTTCACGCTGCGCGACCTCGTCTCGTACAACCACAAGCACAACCAGGCCAACGGCGAGGGCGACCGCGACGGCGAGAGCCACAACCGGTCCTGGAACTGCGGGGTGGAGGGCGAGACCGACGACCCGGCCGTGCTGGACCTGCGCGCCCGCCAGCAGCGCAACCTCCTCGCCACCCTGCTGCTCTCCCAGGGCATCCCGATGATCGGCCACGGCGACGAACTCGGCCGCACCCAGCGCGGCAACAACAACGCCTACTGCCAGGACAACCCGGTCTCCTGGATCGACTGGCGGCTCACCGAGGAGCAGCGTCGGCTCATCGGCTTCTGCCGCCGCCTCCTCGCCCTGCGCGCCGCCCACCCCGTGCTGCGCCGGCGCCGCTTCTTCCTCGGCGAGACCGTCACCCACGCCGGACAGCCCCTGCCCGACCTGGTGTGGCTCCAGCCGGACGCCCGCGAGATGCGCGACCGCGACTGGCAGCGCTCCGACGTCCACAGCGTCGGCGTCTTCCTCAACGGCGACGCCATCGCCGAACCCGACCCCCGGGGCCGCCCGGTGGTGGACGACTCCTTCCTCCTGCTCTTCAACAGCTACTGGGAACCGGTCCCCTTCCGCCTGCCCGGTGCGTCGTACGGTGAACGCTGGACGATCACCGCCGAAACGGCGGAACCGGACGAGGGCCGCGACGAGACGGAGTACAAGGCAGGCGCGGAACTGACCCTGGAATCCCGCAGCCTGATCGTGCTGACGAGACCCCCACGCCGCTCGGAATGAAGGATGTGCGCGGAGCGCCATCCTTCAGGGGCGCGGGGAAACGGAGCGTCACCGTTGACGACGCGACGTCACCGTGAACTGCGCCCCGTCCGGATCCCGAAGAATCGCCTCCTCCTCCCCCTCCCGCAACACACTCCCCCCATGCTTCTCCGCAGCCCGCACAGCCCCCGGAACATCGCCGACGGCAAAATGCACCTGCCAGTGCGGCCGAATGGTGGGATCGGGCGCCGCCTCCAACGCCCCCGACTCGATCCGCGCCACGACATCGCCCCCGCTGCGCAGCACGACCTCGCCGCCCTCGTAATGCACCTCGCAGCACCCGGGCCGGTCCGTGGCCCAGTCGAGGATCTCGCCGTAGAAGATCGCGGAGTCGAAGGCGTCGCGGGTGTGCAGCCGGATGAAGGAGGGGGCGGCCTGCCGCCACGCCTCCCAGTTGCCGATCAGCTTGCCCTCCCACACCCCGAAGGTCGCCCCCTCCCGGTCGGCGAGCAGCGCCGCCCGGCCCGGCGGCAGCGAGATCGGGCCCACCGCCACGGTCCCCCCGCGCTCCCGGGTCCGGGAGGCGGCCTCGTCGGCGCTGGGGACCGCGAAGTACGGCGTCCACGCCACCGCCATCTGCCACATCGCGGCGACGGCGGCGATCCCGGCCACCGGGACGTCGTCGACCAGCGCCGTGCGGAAGTGGCCGCCCAGGGTGCCGCGCCGCCACCGCCAGCCGAGGACTGCCCCGTAGAACTCCTGGGTGGCCTCCAGATCGCGGCTGGTCAGGCTTACCCAGCAGGGCGCGCCGAACACGGCGTCGGTGGAGAGGACCTCCCGCGCACCGCGGGCTGAGGACGGGTGATCGTTCATGGGGCTCGCGTTCCTGTCTCCGGGCCGACGGCCGGCGGCTCTCCTCCAGTGTCCGGCCGGACGCGGCGGCGGCGCCTGCCGAGGACGCGGTGGCACGATGGAGTGGTGGCACGAGTACCGCGCGACCCCGGCGACGAAACGGCCTGGATCCTCCGGCTCCAGCAGGAGGTCGAGCAGCTCAAGGAGGCGGTCGCCTCGCATGCCGTGGTGGACCAGGCGATCGGTGTGATCGTGGCGCTCGGGCGGGTGACGCCGGACGAGGGCTGGGCGATCCTCCGCGAGGTCTCCCAGCACACCAACATCAAGCTGCGCAACGTCTCGGAGCTGATCCTGATCTGGGGGCGCAGCGGGGAGATGCCCGAGGAGATCGGGACGGAACTGGAGACGCTGCTGGACCGGCACGGCCCGACACAGATCCCGGGCGCGCCGCCGTTGGAGTGAGCGGTCAGTTCGTCTCGGGCACGACCTCCTCGCGCAGCCGGGCGAAGCAGCTGCTGAGCAGCCGCGAGACATGCATCTGCGAGATGCCGAGCCGCTCGGCGATCGTGTTCTGGGTCATGCCCTGGAAGAACCGCAGATAGAGGATGGTGCGCTCGCGCTCCGGAAGTGCCCGCAGGCAGGGCGCCACGGCGACGCGGTCGACGACCGTGTCGTAGCCGGGGTCGGGTTCGCCGAGGGCGTCCGTGAGGGAGTAGCCGTCGGTGCCGGGCAGCTCGGCGTCCAGCGACAGCGCGGAGAAGCACTCCAGCGCCTCCGTGCCGGTGTGCACCTCTTCCTCGGTGAGCTGTGCGTACGCGGCGATCTCGGCGACGGTCGGCGGCCGGCCGGGGGTCGTCTGGGCGAGTTCCTTCGCGGCGTGCCGCACCCGGTTGCGCAGGTCCTGGACCCGGCGGGGCACGTGCAGGGTCCACAGGTGGTCACGGAAGTGGCGCTTGATCTCGCCGGTGATCGTGGGCACCGCGTAGGCCTCGAAGGCCCGGCCGCGAGCGGGGTCGTAGCGGTCGACGGCCTTGACGAGTCCGAGGGCGGCGACCTGGTACAGGTCCTCCAGCGTCTCGCCGCGGCCACGGAAGCGGACGGCGATCCGCTCGGCCATCGGCAGCCACAGCCGGACCAGTTCGTCGCGCAGAGCCCGGCGCTCCGGCCCGTCCGTCAGGGCGGCCAGCCGGGCGAAGGACTCGCCGGTGTCCGGGGCGTCGTCGTGGGGGTGCTGCCGGGTTCGGACGGTGGAACGCATCGTGCGTGCCTTCCCGAGGGGGTGCCGAGGGATGGACGGGCACCGTGGGATGCGCACGCGCGGACGGTTCGGCGATCGTCCGGGGCGGCCCGCTCGGCGGGGGTCCCACGGACGTGCCTCCTGTCCGAAGCACATCCCTGCGGATTCCCGCACAGGAGGGTTCTGAAACCATTGGTCCCTGTTTGTCGCGATTTCTTTTGACTTTCCCTGGGGGGATTTACCTCTGACTCAGAGGTAATCTCGGCGATGTGGACGAGGAGACCTTCCCGGAAGAGCTCGCCGACGCGCTCGTCGGCATCCAGCGGCTGCTGCGGCGCCGGCTGCGCGCCGGGCTGACCGTGCCCCGGCTGCGCGGCGCGGAGGTCGAACTGCTGCGGCTCGTCGAGTCCCGGCCCGGCATCGGGATCTCCGACGCCGCCAAGGAGCTGTACCTCGCGGGAAACTCCGTCTCCACCCTGGTCAACCAGCTCGTCCGGGACGGGTACCTGGTCCGGGAGACCGATCCCGCCGACCGGCGCGCGGCCCGGCTGCTGCTCACCGAGGCCGCCGAGACCCGGCTGCGAGCCTGGAAGGCGCGCCGTGCCGCGCTCGTCCGCCGGCATGTCACCGGGCTCGGCGCCGCCGACCGGGACGCCCTGCGTGCCGCGCTCCCGGCGCTGCGCTCGCTCGCCGTCAGTCTGCACGAGGAGGCCGAGGACTCATGACCGCCGCCGTCACCTGCACCGCGCTCGCCCACGCCTTCGGGGACACCAGGGCCGTCGACGGGCTCGACCTGACCGTCCGCGAGGGCGAGGTCTTCGGTCTGCTCGGCCCGAACGGGGCGGGCAAGACCACCGCCATCCGCTGCATCACCACCCTGCTGCCCGTCCCGTCCGGCATGGTCGCCGTCTTCGGCCGGGACGCCGCCCGTGACCGCATGGCCGTACGGCGGCTGCTCGGGTACGTCCCCCAGCAGCTGTCCGCCGACCAGAACCTCACCGGCCGGGAGAACGTCGCCCTGTTCGCCCGGGTCTTCGACGTGCCCCGCCGGGAACGCGCCGAACGCGTCGCCCAGTCGCTGGCCGCCGTCGACCTCACGGACGCCGCCGACCGGCTGGCCGGGACCTACTCCGGCGGTATGGTCCGCCGTCTCGAACTCGCCCAGGCCCTGGTCAGCGCGCCCCGGCTGCTGATCCTCGACGAGCCGACCATCGGCCTCGACCCGATCGCCCGCACCGGTGTCTGGGAGCACATCACCGCCGTACGCGAGGCCACCGGCATGACCGTCCTGGTGACCACGCACTACATGGACGAGGCCGACCAGTACTGCGACCGGGTCGGTCTGATGCACCGCGGCCGCATCCGCGCCCTCGGCACGCCCGCCGAGCTGTGCCGCGGACTCGGCGAACGCCGCGGCCTCACGCCCACGGACCCGCCGCCGAGCCTGGAGGACGTCTTCCGGGACGTCGCCGGCAGCGGCCTCGACGACACGTCAGGAGACTTCCGCGATGTCCGAAGCACCCGCCGCACCGCGCAGCGTGTCGGCTGACCGGGCCCGTGAACGGGGCATCGACCTGCTGCTGCGGCCGCCCGTGCCGCGGGCCGGCTGGCGGGTGCTCCCGGCCCGGGTCGCCGCCCTGTGCGCCGTCGAGCTCCAGAAGCTGCGCCACGACCGCACCGAGCTCTACACCCGGGCCGTGCAGCCCGCCCTCTGGCTGCTGATCTTCGGTCAGACCTTCAGCCGCATCCGGGCGATCCCCACCGGGGGCATCCCCTACATCGACTACCTCGCGCCCGGCATCATCGCCCAGTCCGCGATGTTCATCGCCATCTTCTACGGCATCATGATCATCTGGGAGCGGGACGCGGGGGTCCTCAACAAACTCCTCGTCACCCCCACCCCGCGCTCGGCGCTGATCACCGGCAAGGCGTTCGCGGCCGGGGTGAAGTCGCTGGTCCAGGCGATCGTGGTGATCCTCATCGCCGCCCTGCTCGGGGTCGCCCTGACCTGGAACCCGCTGAAGCTGCTCGGGGTCGCCGGGATCGTCGTGCTCGGCTCGGCGTTCTTCTCCTGTCTGTCCATGTCCATCGCGGGCATCGTCCTCAGCCGCGACCGGCTGATGGGCATCGGCCAGGCCATCACCATGCCGCTGTTCTTCGGCTCCAGCGCCCTCTACCCCGTCGCCATCATGCCGGGCTGGCTCCAGGTGATCAGCAAGGTCAACCCGCTCAGCTACGAGGTGGACGCCCTGCGCGGTCTCCTCCTCGGTACCCCCGCGCATCTCGCGCTCGACTTCGGGGTGCTCGTCCTGGCCGCCGCGCTCGGCATCACGGCGGCCTCCGCACTGCTCGGCCGGCTCGCCCGCTGATTCTGGCGGCTGATCTTGCCGGCTGATCTTGTCGGCGACGTGATGTGCGGCACGCCCGCGGACCGTCCCGCGGCGGCCGTCGGGGGATTCTTCCTGCGCACGGCTTGATCGACGATCAAAAGGGGTGAACCCCCTGGCCACAGCGCATTCCGCTCATTTGACAGTGCGCTGAGCACACGGATAGGAAGCAGCCGATAGAAGTCGAGAGGTGGACTGTGGACGAGCCGAACGTGGTCGGGGACTGGCAGGAGTACGACGAGCAGGCCGGTCTGCGGGTCCGTGTCCACCAGCTGGAGGAGTCCGAGCCGCCCAGGGGCCGCGACGACGCGGCCGAGGGGCTGACCTATTTCCGGCTGCGGGTGACCGTGGAGAACCGGGGCACCGGGCACTCCACGATCCACCTCGAGGACGGCCAGATCGACGTACGGATCGGGCCCGACGGCGAGAGCGCGTTCATCGACTGGCGCAACTCGCAGTTCATCGAGGGCTTCGACGTCTACCCGCTGCGCCGCGCGACCGCCGTCCTCTACGCCGCGGGCCCCGAGGCCGCGCTCGGCCAGGTGGACGTGCAGATCCAGTTGCGGGTCGACGACGAGTGGGCCGACCGCCGGCTGTGGACCGGCGGTATCGGCCTGCGGGACGGGGCGCCGTCGGCCGGGACGTGCCGGGACAGCCTGGCCGGTCAGGTGAGCAACTTCCTGCGGGACCAGGCCGCCGAGGAGGGCACCGCCTGAGGGTGCCCCGGGATCAGTGCGGGATGCCGTCGATGATCTCGCGGGCGCCCTGACGCAGCAGCGCCACCGCCACCGACGTACCGAGGGTCGCCGGGTCGAGCGGGCCCGCCCACTCGTGGGCGTTGAGCCGCACCTTGCCGTCGGGCGTGAACACACAGGCCCGCAGGGACAGTTCCCCGCTGCGGTCCACCCGGGCGAACCCGGCGATCGGGCTGTTGCAGTGTCCCTGGAGGACATGCAGGAACATGCGCTCCGCCGTGGCCTCCCGGTGGGTGGCCGGATCGCCGAGCCCGCTGACGGCGTCGATCAGCGCGGTGTCGCCCTCGCGGCACTGGAGCGCGAGGATGCCCGCGCCGATCGGCGGCATCATCGTCTCCGGCGAGAGCACCTCGCTGATCACGTCCGTACGGCCGATGCGCTCCAGACCGGACACCGCCAGCAGCAGCGCGTCCGCCTCGCCCGCCGCCAGCTTCTCCAGCCGCCGGTTGGCGTTGCCGCGGAACGGCACGCACTCCAGCTGCGGGTGGGTCGCGGCCAGCTGGGCGATCCGGCGCACCGAGGAGGTGCCGATGCGGGTGCCGTCCGGCAGTTCGTCGAGAGTGAGCCCGCCCGGGTGGATCAGGGCGTCGCGGATGTCGTCGCGCCGGAGGAACGCGGCGAACACGGTGCCCGCGGGCAGCGGCCGGTCGGCCGGCACGTCCTTGACGCAGTGCACCGCCAGATCGGCCTCACCGGCCAGCAGCGCCGCGTCCACCTCCTTGGTGAACGCGCCCTTGCCCTCGACCTGGGACAGATCCCCCATCCACTTGTCGCCGGTCGTCTTCACGGGGACGACCTCGGTGCGCACCCCGGGATGCAGCACGGCCAGCTCGGCGCGGACACGCTCCACCTGGGCCAGCGCCATGGGGGAGTCTCGGGACACGATGCGGATCAGCTCCGGAACGGACATGCGGGACACGATAGACCCTCGCGCCCCGCACTCCGCACCGCTTCCCGGTTTCCGGCCACGCGTCACGGTGTGAACCGTGGCCGGACGGGGTAGGACGGACGGTTCCGTACCGCCGTCACGCGTTGGGGTCGAAGGTGATCCCCGACGGCTTCGCCGACGTCAGATGGGCGGCGAAGTTGGCGTCCTTGAGGCCGAAGTTGGCGCTGCCGAAGTCGTACGCGCTCAGCTTGTCGCGCAGGCCCGACGGGTAGCCGTTCCAGCCGACCAGCGGCGGGTACTGCCAGGTGTGCTTGTCGTTCTCCGGCGGCTCGTCGCCCGAGTTGCCGAGCCGGAAGCAGTGCGTGCTGATGCCGTCCTTGTGGTAGACGATCTTCGCGTGCGTGCCCTCGAAGCGGACGTCGGACACCGGGTGCACGGTGAACGAACCGTGGTTGGACGTCGACACGTACTGGATGGTGCCGTTCTGCACCCAGACCACGACGTGCTCCCAGTCGTGCCGGTGCCCGCCGATGCTGCTGCCCGAGAGGGCCTGGTCCTTCTCGAAGTACAGGCCGTACATGTACGCGCACCAGCCGTTGTTGCACTTGTAGCGCGAGTAGCTGTTGGTGTTGTCCAGGTCGGACGCGTCATGGCAGTCGCCGCTGAGCGAACCGGTCGGCTTCAGACCGCCGTTGATGGTGCCGTCCGGGCCGATGGCCGGGGTGGAGTAGCAGCCGTCCGTGTCGTAGTCGAACGCGGGCTGGTACGTCAGTTCGGCCGCCTCGGCGTTCTGCGGCAGCGCCGCCGGGGGAGCCGCGAAGGCGACCGAGGGGACGGCGAGCACGAGGGCGGCGGCACCGGTGAGTCCGGTCAGCCACCTCCTGCTGTGGGCCTTGAACGTAGATGACGACACTGCGTCCTCCTAGGGGAATCCGGGCGCAGCCGAACGGCTGTGGGGGAAAGGGGAGTTGAAGGAAGCTCAGCTTCCACGGTTTTCCCTCCCAAGCCAAGAGGTCGCAGGCGTATCAGTGGTGAAGCACAGCCCAACAGTTGGCCATTCGGTGCCGTGTCAGGCGGAGTTGTCCGGAAGGTCGGCCGCCGACTCCTCGGGGGTGAGGTCGGTGCGCAGCCGCAGCCAGGAGGGCTGACGCAGCAGCCCGGCCCGGGTCCGGGTGCTGTAGCGGACCTCGCCGACCAGCCGGGGCACCACCCACCGGGCGCCGGGAGCCGGGGGCACGGGGTCGAAGGGGCACACCCCGGTGGCCGCGGCCCCCAGCAGCGCGGCGAGTTCGGTGCGCTCGGCCTCGCTCCAGCCGGTGCCCACACTGCCCACGTACCGCAGGGCGCCCGCGGGGGTCCGCTGCCCGACGAGGACCGCCCCGGGCAGCCCGGTCAGCCGGCCCTTCCCCGGCGACCAGCCGCCGACCAGCACATCGGCGGTGCGCAGGTTGCGGATCTTGATCCAGGCCCGGGAGCGCACCCCCGGCTCGTACACCGAGTCCAGCCGCTTGCGGACGAGCCCCTCCAGACCGTGGACGCGGGTGGCCTCCAGGGCCTCGCGTCCGTGCCCGACGAGCGCGCGCGGCGTCGACCAGAACGGCCCCTCCAGGCCGAGCGACTCCAGCCGCGCGCGGCGCTCCGCGTACGGCAGCCGCAGCAGCGGCTCCCCGCCGAGATGCATGACGTCGAACAGCACGAGGTGCACCGGCACCACGGCCGCCCTCCGCGCCGCCCTGCCCGGGGCCTGCACCAGCCCCATCCGGGACTGCAGCAGCTGGAAGTCGGCCCGGCCCTGCGCGTCCAGGGCCAGCACCTCCCCGTCCAGCACGGCGGCCGTCGCCCCCAGCGCCGCGCCCAGCGGCAGCAGCTCCGGATAGGCCCCGGTGATGTCCTCGCCGGACCGGGCCCGCAGCCGGAGCGTCCCGTCCCCGGGGAGGTAGACCACGGCCCGCTGCCCGTCCTGCTTGGTCTCGTAGGCCCAGCGCGCGTCCTGGGCGACCGGCGGCAGCCCGCCGGGTGTGGCGAGCATGGGCGGGATGAGAGGGAGCGTCACGGGTGAGGTGTCGACCCCCGTGCCCCGCGGCACTCGCGTGGCGCGGCGGTTTCCCCCGGACGGCGGCTCAGTCGCCCGAACAGCCGAACACGCCGAGGTGGCTCGGCCGGTCGCCGGTGTAGAGCAGGACGTACCGGCCGGTCCAGCGCACCGCGCACTCGGCGCTCAGCGCGGGCCCGGAGTCGTACACCTCCCGGAACCGCTCCGGCGTCGGTCTGCCGCTGCCGAAGTGGTGTCTCACCCGGTCCGCGGGGAGCGGCCGCAGGGTGTTGGCGTCCTCGACGGCGTACGCGTCCGGCGGTGCGCAGGTGCCGACGGCATGCGGGATGTCGAGGATCGAGTGCGTCCCCTCCTCGCTCATGAACTCCGCGTCCGCCCAGAGCTCCTCCAGGCTCGCGTAGGTGCCGTCGGCGCCGTACTCCCGTGCGAACTCCGCGGCGTGCAGTGCCCTCAGGGACTCCTCGACGCCGCCCGTGTACGGCGTGACGTAGTCCCAGCAACTCGCGCCCATCGCGCCCCCCTGCGCTCGGTGAACCGTCCCGTGCTCGCCAAGGTAGGGCAGGGCACTGACAACGGGCCCTCAGCTCCTGGCGCCCGGCGGGGGCGGGGCCTGGACCAGGCCCGTCTGGTAGGCGATGACGACGAGCTGGGCGCGGTCGCGTGCGCCGAGCTTGGCCATCGCCCGGTGGACGTGGGTGCGCACGGTGAGGGGGCTGACGAAGAGCTTCCCGGCGACCTCCTCGTTGGAGTGGCCCTCGGCCACCCAGGCCATCACCTCGCGTTCGCGGGCGGTGAGCGCGCCGAGATCGCCCGGGACGGCGAGCCGGGCGCCCTGCGCGGGCGCGGCGAGGAAGCGGGAGATCAGGGAGCGGGTGGCGACCGGGGAGAGCAGGGACTCGCCTGCGGCGACCGTGCGGATGCCGTCGAGCAGCGCGTCGGCGGTGACGTCCTTGCCGAGGAACCCGCTCGCCCCGGCCCGCAGCGCCCCGGCGACGTACTCGTCGATCTCGAACGTCGTCAGGATGAGGACGCGCGTGTCCGACAGCGCGGGGTCCGCGCAGACGGCGGCGGTCGCGGCGAGCCCGTCGGTGCCGGGCATCCGGATGTCCATCAGGACCAGGTCCGGACGGAGCGCGCGGGCGAGCTCGACCGCCTCGGCGCCGTCGCCGGCCTCGGCGATCACCTCCATGTCGGCGCAGGAGTCGATCAGGATCCGGAAGGTGGCCCGCAGCAGGGCCTGGTCGTCGGTGAGGAGCACGCGGATGGTCATGGGGTCCGTTCTGGGGGTGCCGGGGAGTCGGGGTACAGGGGGAGCCGGGTGGTGACCTGGAAACCGCCCTCGGGGCGGTGCCCGGCCTGGAGCGCGCCGCCCACCGAGAGGGCCCGCTCACGCATGCCGGTCAGCCCGTGGCCCCGGCCGTCGCCGGCCGCGGAGGGCGCCGCGGTGCCGTCGTCGGTGACCGTGATCGTCAGCCGGTCGCGGCCGAACCTCAGCCGCACCTGCGCGGTGCGCGCCGCCGCGTGCCGGGTGACGTTGGTCAGGGCCTCCTGCACGATGCGGTACGCCGTCAGATCCACCCCGGGGGTGAGCGGCCGCACCGTGCCCTCCAGCAAGACCCGCACGTCCAGCCCCGCCGAGGCGCAGGACTCCGTCAGCTCGGAGAGCTGCCCGAGGCCGGGACTCGGGGCGAGCGGCGCCTCGCCGTCCTCCGCGTGGCGCAGCAGACCCACGGTCGTCCTCAGCTCGCGCAGCGCCGCGGACGTCGTACCGGTGAGGTCGGTCAGGATCCGCTGGGCCTGGTCGGGGTGGGTGCGGGCGAGACGGGCGGCCGTGCCCGCCTGGGCGTTGGCCAGGGCCAGATGGTGGGCGACCACGTCGTGCAGCTCGCGCGCGATGCGCATCCGCTCCTCCACGACCCGGTGCCGCGCCTCCTCCTCCCGCCCGCGCTCGGCGTACTCGGCCCGCGCCTGCACGGCCTCCACATAGCGCCGCTGGAGACGCACCAGACTGCCGGTGACCACCGGGAACAGCAGCCAGATCACAGGGCTGACCGACTTCATCACCCAGGGGTGCGGCACCGGATCCAGGAGCAGGGCCGCCGGGACGATCACCGCGACGGCCGTGAGATAGCAGCGGCGGGTCGTGCGGCGCCGGGTGGTCGACGCCACCCGGTACAGGGCGAGCATCGTCGGCGCCAGCAGCAGCGGGGTGATCAGATGGCCGAGCGCGCCGGCTCCGGCCGCACAGCACGCCGTCACGGCCGTGGCGGTGCGGGGCCTGGTGTGCTGCCACAGCAGCAGCGTCCCGCAGGCGACGGCCGCGAGGACGATCGTCGGGACCGTCGCGTCCGGCTGTTCGGCGCGGGGCAGGGTGATCTCGCTGCCGAGGAGGAACACGGCGAACAGCAGGGCGGCCGTCATCGTGTCCACGGTGCGGCCGTGACCGTCCGCGTAGCGCTGCCAGCTGATGAGCATCGGGTTCTCCGGTCGCGCCGGTCCCGGGGTGGGCGGTCCCGGCACGGCCGACGGACCACGGGCATGCTCCGGTCGGGTCATGTCGGCGGCCACCCCGCCCAGCCGCCGGGCAGGGCCGACGCCGACCGGCCGGCCGCGGGTCCGCTCACCACACGCACGGCAGCTCCACGTCCACCACCGTCGGTCCGCCGACCGGGCTGGAGACCCGTACCGTCCCGTCGAGCGCGGCCACCCGGCGCCGCATCCCCAGCAGGCCCGAGCCGGCGCTCTCGTCGGCGCCCCCGCCCCCCTCGTCCCGCACCCGCACGCTCAGGCCGGTACGGGAGCGGGCCAGCAGCACCTCGGCCTCCTCCGACCCGCTGTACTTGGCGGCGTTGGTGAGCGCCTCCGCGATCACGAAGTAGGCGGCGGCCTCCACCGCGGCGGGCGCCCGCACCTCCTCCGGGAGCCCGTCGGCGCGGACGTCCACCCGTAGCCCGCTCGCCGCCGCGAGTGCCCGTACGGCCCCCACCAGCCCCCGGTCGGTGAGGATCGGCGGATGGATGGCGCGCACGACATGCCGCAGCTCGGTCAGCGCCTCCTCGGCCTGGTCCTGCGCGTCGGCGAGCAGTCTGCGCGCGGCGTCGGGGTCGGCGCCGTATGCCCGCTGGGCCAGCCCGATCCGCATCGACAGCGCGACCAGCCGGGCCTGGGCGCCGTCGTGCAGGTCCCGCTCGATGCGCCGCAGCTCGGCGCCGTGCGCGGCCACCGCGTCCGCCCGGGTGGTGGTGAGGTGCTCGACGCGCCGGGTCAGCAGCGCCTGGGGCGCGGGCCGCAGCAGCGCCGCCGACCAGGCGGCCTCGATGTCGGCCAGCCGGACGATCAGCGGCAGGACGAGCGCCCGGCGGCCCAGCAGCCCGCTCCACACCCCGTCGACGACCAGCCCGAGCGGCCACAGCGGCAGCATCAGCACGGTCAGCCAGGGATAGGCGTAGTGCGCGGCCATCCAGCGCGCGTCGGTGAGGGTGCCGGGGTCGCGCACGGCCGTACGCACGCGCTGCCGCACCGGACCGGTGAGCGGTGTGTACGCCTCGGGGATCTCCCGGCCGGTCCAGGTGGCGGTGAGCCGTCGCTTCGCCCCGGCGATCCGGCGGACCAGCAGCACGGTCTCGGGCAGCAGCCAGATCCCGACCCCGGTCAGCGCGCCGGTCGCGGTGATCAGCAGGACCGTGACGAAGAGGTACGACCCGAAGGCCATGGCGGCGGTCAGCAGCAGGTGGACCGAGGCCCGCGCCGCCTGTCGCAGGGTCGCGCGCATGAAGTGCCGTTCCTGTCGTGGGGAGAAGCGGGGAAGCGGGGGCGACGGGGGCGTGGCCGCCGGGCGGGGGAAGCCCCTCGGCCACGCCGGGGGGATCAGTCGTCCAGGGTGACGACCACCTTCTCCGCCGCGCCCGGCGTCAGCGTCAGCTCGAAGGCGCGCTCGGCCTCCGCGAACGGGACCCGGTGGCTGATCAGCTTGGCGAACCGCTCCTGGTGCTCGACCAGCTCGGGCGTCACCTCGAAGATCTCGGTCGGGTAGCCCTGGGAGGCGATCAGGGTCAGCTCGCTGCGGAGCATGCCGCCCAGGTCGATCTCGGAACCCTTCTTGTGGACCGCGACCATCACCAGCTTCGCCCCCCACTTGGCGGAGTTCACCACGGTGTTGAACACCGCGGCCACACCGGCCGCGTCGAGGAAGACGTCTGTGCCCGGCCGGGGCTGGCCGAGGGCGTTGGCGCTCTGGCCGTGCAGTGCGGTCAGCCGCGCCGCCACGTCCTCCTCCGCCGAGTTGACGACGGCGTCCGCACCCACGGCCAGTGCCTTCTCCAGCCGGGAGGGGATGACGTCGACGACCACCACGTGCTCCACGCCGCGCAGCTTCAGCCAGATCGCCGCGCCCAGCCCGATCGGGCCGGCGCCGAACACGACGACCTTGTCACCGGGGCCCGCCTCGGAACGGTTGACGGCGTGCCGCGCCACGGCCATCGGCTCGTTGAGCGAGGCCACGGCGAAGGGCACGGTGTCGGGGAAGACGGCGACGCTCCTGCCGACCTCGACGTTCTCGATCAGCAGGAACTCGCTCATACCGCCGTACGCGCCGCCGCAGCCGATGATGCCGGTGGGGGCGTCCTGCGGGTTGACGACCACCCGGTCGCCGATGTTCAGGCCCTCCACGTCGGAGCCGATCTCCACGATCTCGCCGGCCGGCTCATGGCCGAGCGCCACCGGGACCAGGTTGCCGCCCAGATGGGCACGGGCGGGCATACCGCCCATGTGGAGGAACGTGACATCGGTGCCGCAGATGCCGCAGGCACGGATCCGGACCAGGGCGTCCTTGGGGCCGGGCACGGGCCGCTCGACGTCGACGACCTCGATCTTGTCGACGCCGCCGGTCCGGACGGACTTCATCGTGCTCATGGGAGAACCTCTCTCGGGTGTCGCTTGTCGCTCATCGGTTATCGGTTATCGGTCATCGGTGGTGCACAACGGCGGTCACACGCCGAGGCGCTTCAGGACGGCGTCCGCCATGCCCTGTTCGCCGCGTGCGTTGGGGTGGACGGAGGCGGCCGGGGCGAGCGGCACGAGCGGCTCGACCCAGCGCACCCGCCGGTCGGCGCAGGCGTCGCGTCCGACCGAGGGGGTGTACGTGTCGACATAGCCGGCGCCCGCCTTTCCGGCCCGTTTCCGCAGCATCGTGTTGAGCTGCTGTTCCTTGTCGTGCAGATAGGTGATGTCACCCGCCGTGAGCCCCATCTCGGCGGCGCAGCCGGTGGTGCGGGACGGCAGGATCGCCGGGTAGCCGACGACGTAGACCCGGGCCTTCGGCGCGCGCCGCCGGACCTCGGCGAGGGCGTGCGCCAGCCGTTCGTCCGCGGCGGCGATCCGCTGCCCGATCTCGTCGGTGCCGTCGGAGACGTACCGGGCGCGGCAGGGCGCCGCGTCGCCGGTGCCGGCCCGGAGGCCGTCGAGCGCGAAGGTGAACACGCCGGCCTTCACACAGGTCCTCACCAGTGAGGCGAAGCCGATGTCGTTGCCGCCCATGCCGAGTGTGACCAGTCCGGTGCGGGTGTCGAGGGCGGACAGCTGGGCGGGGTTGGTGCCGCGGTCCGTTGACTGCGGCGCGCTCAGGTCCGCCAGGGTCGCCCCGGTGCAGCTCATGTCGCGGAAGTCCCCGGCGGGCAGGCCGAGGCGCCGGGCCACGAGGGCGGGGTAGTTGCGGTCGGAGCGGTCGCAGCCTGCGGGGGTGCCGGTCCGGTCCGGGATCTCGGGGCCCGCGGTGTAGGAGTCGCCCAGGGCCACGTACGGGCCGCGTGGCGGTGCGGGGTCCGCCGGGTCGCCGTGCCGGGCGGCCACCAGCGCGGTGGTGAGCACGCCGCAGGCGAGCGCCCCGGCCAGCGCGGCGCGTACGGGGGTCTTCATACGGTCTCCAGGGGTCTCCGGGGTGTCCGGGGGAGGGTTCGCTCAGTCATCCCGGGCGGGTCCACGCCGGTGGTGGTGTCCCCGGGCCCGGGCCGACAGGGGGGAGTGCGTCGGGGGCCGGGCCCGGGGCGCGGGCCGCTCCCCGTCCCCACGGGTGCGGCGCCGGGGAGCCGCCTCCGCTCAAGGCGGCTCCGGTCCGGGTTGCTTGAGTTAGGCAAACACATGTGGATTACTTGAGTCAAGCAAACGTGGAGATTTACTTGAGTCAGGCAAGTAGAAGGGTAGGGTGAGATCCATGTCTGCCTCGCCGCCCGCCGTACCGGCCGCCTCGCCCGCGGCGGTCGAGATCGAACGGTCCCTCACGCGTGTCGCCTATCTGAGCGTCCGCGCACGTCAGCACGACCGGCTGGTCGCCATGGCGGGCGTACCGCTGGACCGGGCCGCCGTCGCGATGCTGCGCCGGATCGCCGAGCACGACCCGCTGCGCCCGGGGGAGCTGGCCCAGGTGCTCGCCGTCCAGGCCTCGCACGTCACCCGCCAGGTGCAGCGGCTCCAGCACGCCGGGTACGTCACCCGGGTCCCCGACCCGGAGGACCCCCGCGCCCGTCGGATCCGCCTCACCGCGCTCGGCGAGGACGCCGTGGCCCGGCTCGGGGAGGCGGGCGCCCGCGGGATGCAACTGGCCCTCGCCGCCTGGTCCCCGTCCGAACTACGCCTGCTGGCCCGGCTGGTACACCAAATGGCAGACGTCCTCCTGTCGGAGAAGCCCACCCCCGCCGGCTCCGCCGTCCCGCTTGACCTCCCCAGGCCTGCCGCCCCCGGCGCCCCGGGTGGTCTCACCGGGCCCGCCGCCTCTGTCGGCTCGGCCGGTCTGGCGGGCCTGGCTGGTCCTGGCGGTTCTGCCGGTCCCGGCGGCCCGGACGGCTTGGTTGGCCCCATTGGCCCCGTTGGCCCCGTTGGCCCGGTTGGTTCGGTCGGCCCGGTGGGCCTTGCCGGGCCTGCGGTCCCTGGCGGCCCGGGTGGTTTCACGGGGTCCGTCGCCTCTGTCGGCTCGGCCGGTCTGGCGGGCCTGGCTGGTCCTGGCGGTTCTGCTGGTTCCGGTGGTCCGGACGGCTTGGCTGGGCCCGTTGGCCCGGTTGGTTCGTCCGGCCTGGTTGGCCTTGCCGGGCCTGCGGTCCCTGGCGGCCCGGGTGGTTTCACCGGGCCCGCCGCCTCTGTCGGCTCGGCCGGTCTGGCGGGCCTGGCTGGTCCTGGCGGTTCTGCTGGTTCCGGTGGTCCGGACGGCTTGGCTGGGCCCGTTGACCCGGTCGGGTCCGTCGGTCCGGTTGGCCTCGCCAGGCCTGCCGCCCCCGGCGGCCCTGTCGTTTCCCCAGGCCCGGTTGGCTTCGCCAGGCCTGCCGCCCCCGGCGGCCCTGTCGTTTCCCCAGGCCGGGTTGGCTTCGCCGGGTCTGCCGTCCTCGGCGATCCGGGCGGCCTGGCTTGGCTCGCCCACCCTGTCGGCTCCGCCGGTCTGGCCGGCCTGACTGGCCCCTGCGGCCCTGCCGGCCCAACTGGCCCCTGCGGCCCTGCCGGTCCGGGCGGCCCCGTCGGCATCGCAGGCTCCGGTGCTCCTGCCGGCTCCGCCGTCCCACTTGACCTCCCCGGGCCTGCCGCCCCCGGCGCCCCGGGCGGTCTCGCCGGGCCCGTCGGCTCCGTCGGCCCGGCTGGCCCGAGCGGTCCTGCCGACCCCAGCGGTCCCGTCGGTCCCAGCGGCCCTGCCGGTCCCAGCGGTCCTGTCGATCCCCGCGGTCCTGTCGGTCCCAGTGGTCCTGTCGGTCCCAGTGGTCCTGTCGATCCCCGCGGTCCTGTCGGCCCCAGTGGTCCCGTCGATCCCCGCGGTCCTGCTGATCCCAGCGGTCCTGTCGATCCCAGCGGTCCCGTCGGTCCCAGCGGCCCTGCCGATCCCCGCGGTCCTGTCGATCCCCGCGGTCCTGCCGGCCCCAGCGGTCCCGTTGGTCCCGGTGGTCCTGTCGGCCCCGATGGTGCTGTCCGTTCCGGTGGACCCGTCGTGCCTGTCGGTCTCCCCGCTCCCTCGGCGGAAAGGTTCGGTTTCTGATGCGTGTGCCTCGGTCGTCCCGGCGTGATGAACGCCGGGGGCGTGGTCTCCTCTACTCCTCCGGTCCGGGGGAGGTCCCCGGGCCGTTATCCCGGCCCGCTCCCTCGCGTACGGTCTCGCCCATGTCCGCCGATCCGCACGCGAAACCCTCGCTCGCCCGGGGCGCCGGGCAGCATGTGCTGATCCTCGCCCGTGACCCGGAAACCGCTGAACTGCTCGCCACCACCCTGGAGTTGGCCGGCTACCGGATCCGCCTCACGGACACCGCAGCCGACGCGCTGGCGCGGCTCGACACGCACCGCTTCGATCTGCTCCTCGTCGACACCACCCTGCCCGACCTGCCCGGCATCGCCCGCGCGGGCCGCCCGGTGATCGCCCACCGGCCGCCCGTCCTGTACCTCACCCCCTACGACTCCCTCGGCAGCCTGCTGCCCGAACTCGGCCTGGGGGAGAAGGACTACGTCACCAAGCCGTTCCGGGTGGCGGAGGTGCTGGCCCGGATGCAGGTCCTGCTGCGCGGCACCGCCGCACCCGGCCGCCCCGGCCACTCCCCGTGCTACGACGACCTCGTCCTGGACGACACCCTGTGCCGCGCCCGGCGCGGCCCCCGCGCCCTCGACCTCACCCCCGCCGAGTACCGCCTGCTCCGCCATCTCATGGTCAACGCGCACCGGGTGCTCTCGAAGGAGCAGATCAGCCGGTACGTCTGGGGCGACTTCCGCGGCGACAACGCGATCGAGCAACTCGTCTCCCGGCTGCGGCGCAAGGTGGACCGGGACGGGCCGCCGCTGCTCCATACCCGCCGGGGCTTCGGTTACTGGCTCGGGAGGGCGGAGGGTGAGGGGTGACGGGTCGCCGGCCTGCGATGTGATCCAGGTCACGTCAGGTTGCTGTCAGGGAACTGACCGGAAGCCGTCAGCCCCCTCTGTTTGCCTGTGCTCATCGAGGACTCGACCCCCCCTTCACTTCCCCCCACCGAGGAGAGCCATGGCCGACACCCTGACCGGTCCGGTGCCCGAAGCGCCGGACGCGGTCCCCGAGTTCCCGATGCCCAGGGCGGCCGGCTGTCCCTTCGACCCGCCACCCGCCCTCCAGGAACTCCGGGAGCGGGCGCCGCTGACCAGGGTGCGGCTCTGGGACGGCACCGAGCCCTGGCTCGTCACCCGGTACGCCGACCAGCGGGCGCTGCTAGGCGACCCCCGGGTCAGCGCGGACACCGACCGGCCCGGCTACCCGACCAAGGCCAGCCCCGAGGCCGGTGAGGGCAAGCTCAGCTTCATCATGATGGACGACCCGGAACACGCCCGGCTGCGCCGGATGGTGACCGCGCCCTTCGCCATCAAGAAGGTGGAGGCCCTGCGCCCCGCCGTGCAGCGGATCGTCGACGACCTGATCGACAAGCTGCTGGCCGGCCCCCGACCGGTGGACCTGGTGGAGGAGTTCGCGCTGCCGATCCCCTCGCTGGTGATCTGTGAACTGCTCGGCGTGCCCTACGACGACCACGCGTTCTTCCAGGACAACACCAAGACGATGGTCCACCGGGACGCCACCCCCGAACAGCGCGGCCTGGCGAGCCGTGAGGTGGCCGGCTATCTCGCCGCGCTGATCGGCAAGCGGCTCGCCGACCCCCGCGACGACCTGCTGTCGAGCATCGCCGCCCGGATCACCGCCGGCGAGATCGACCACCAGCAGGCCACCGAGATGGCGCTGCTGCTGCTCATCGCCGGTCACGAGACCACCGCGAACATGATCGCGCTCGGCACCCTCGCCCTGTTCCGGAACCCCGACCAGCTGGCCCTCCTGCGCGAGACCGACGACCCCAAGCTGGTCGCCTCCGCCGTCGAGGAACTGCTGCGCTACCTCCACATCACCCACCTCGGCCGGCGCCGCGCGGTGACCGAGGACATCGAGATCGGCGGGCAGGTCATCAGGGCCGGCGAAGGCCTGATCATGGTCAACGAGATCGCCAACCGCGACCCCGAGGTCTTCGCGGACCCCGACCGGCTCGACCTCACCCGGGACGCGCGCCGCCATGTCGCGTTCGGCTTCGGCGTCCACCAGTGCCTCGGCCAGCCGCTCGCCCGGATGGAGCTCCAGGTCGTGTACGGCACCCTCTACCGGCGCATCCCGACCCTGAAGCTGGCCGGCGCGTTCGACGACGTCCGCTTCAAGCACGACGCCTTCATCTACGGCGTCCATGCCCTGCCCGTGACCTGGTGACGGTTCCCCGTCCCGCACAGCACAGCACAGCACAGCCGCAGTCCGACCGAACGACGAACGACGAACGACGAACAAAGCAGGAAAAGGGGAACCCCATGACCTCCCACAAGGTGGAGCTGGAAGCCGACAAGTGCGTCGCCTCGGGGCAGTGCGTGGTCGCCGCCATGCAGGTCTTCGACCAGGACGACGACGGCATCGCGATCCTCCTCGAGGAGTCGCCCGCGCCCGAGCTCCTCGACGACGTCCGCGAGGCCGTCGCCGTCTGTCCGGCCGCCGCGATCCGACTGGTCGAGCAGTGAACCGGATCGTGGTCGTCGGGGCCTCGGCCGCCGGACTCGCGGCGGTCGAGACGCTCCGCCGCGAGGGGTACGACGGCACCCTCACGCTCGTCGGCGACGAACCGCATCCGCCGTACGACCGCCCGCCGCTGTCCAAGCAGCTCCTGGCCTCCGAATGGGAGGAGGACCGACTCGGGCTGCGCCGCCCCGAGGACCTCGCCGCCCTCGGCCTGGACCTGCGGCTCGGCACCGCCGCGCACGGCCTGGACGTGGCGGAGCGCCGGGTGCGGCTCGCCGACGGCGGCGTGCTGCCGTACGACGGACTGATCGTCGCCACCGGTGTGCGGCCGCGCCGGCTGCCCGGTGAGGGGGCGCATGTGCTGCGCACCCTGGAGGACGCCCTCACCCTGCGGGAACGGCTGGAGCCCGGCCGTCGGCTGGTCGTCGTCGGCGCCGGTTTCCTCGGCGCGGAGGCGGCGGCCGTCGCCTGGCGGCTGGGCGCCCTCGTCACCCTGCTGGAACCGGCGCCGGTGCCGCTGGCCCACGCCGTCGGAGAGGAGGTCGGGCGCGTCCTGTCGCAGGCCCACCGCGACCGGGGCGTCGACCTGCGCTGCGGGGTGGCCGTCACCGAGGTGACCGAGGACGGCGTACGGCTCGCGGACGGGTCGGTCGTCGACGCCGACGAGGTGCTCGTCGCGGTCGGCTCGCTGCCCAACACCGACTGGCTGGCGGGCAGCGGGCTGCCGGTCGGCGACGGCGTCGTGTGCGACGAGTACCTGGAGGCCGCCCGCGGCGTGTACGCCGCCGGGGACGTGGCCCGCTGGTACAACCCGCTGTTCGGCACGGCGATGCGGATCGAGCACCGCACCAACGCGGCCGAGCAGGGCATGGCCGCCGCCCGCAATCTGCTCGCGGCCCCGGAGGCCCGCAAGCCGTTCGCGCCGGTGCCGTACTTCTGGTCGGACCAGTACGACATGAAGATCCAGGCGTACGGCTTCCTGCGCGGCCACGAGGAGGTGGCCGTCGTCGAGGGCGACCTCGCCGAACGCCGGTTCGTGGCCGCGTACCGCACGGGCGACCGGGTGAGCGGGGCCCTCGCGGTCGGCATGCCGCCGAAGGCGATCCGGCTGTGGCGCCAGGCGATCGCGACGGGAGCACCCTGGGGCGAGAGCGTCGGCGTCCCGGCCTAGCGGCCACAGCGGACGGCGACCGGAAGAGAAGAGGGGCCCCGGCGGGCGGTGCGAGCCTGCCGGGGCCCTTTACGCTTGCCCGGGCGCCGTGCGCGTCGTACCCGCGCAGGAGATGTGGGTCAACGCACGCAGTAACTTACTTGAGTTACGCAACAAGATGGTAAAGTGGGTCGCATGTCCACCGAACCGCTCCCCCTGCCCGCCGTGGCCACCCCGGAAGTGATCGAGATCGAGCGCGCGCTCACCCGGATCACGTATCTGAGCACCCGTGCCCGCCAGCACGACCGGCTGATGGCGCTGGCCGGCGTCCCCCTGGACCGGGCCGCCGTGGCGCTGCTGCGCCAGGTCGCCGACTCCGAGCCGCTGCGGCCGGGGGAGCTGGCCCAGCGCCTGGGTGTCGAGGCCTCCCATGTGACCCGCACCGTGCAGCAGCTCCAGAGGTCCGGCTATGTCACCCGGGTCCCCGACCCCGACGACGGCCGGGCCCAGCGGATCCAGCTCACCGAGTCCGGCCGCGAGGCCATCGACCGGGTCCGCGACGCCGGCGCCCGCGGCATGCAGCTCGCCCTGGCCGGCTGGTCCCCCGACGAGCTCGGCCAGCTCGCCACGCTCTTCCACCGCATGGTCGACGACTTCCTCTCCTACGCCGTCGACGAGGACACCGACCAGTCGGCCGTCAGCGCCTGACCCGCTCCCGGCCGGCCGTCACGGCGGCGGCGGCCCCGCCCGGCTCCCGCAGCCCGCGCAGCAGCAGCCAGGCCACCACCGGCGGGATCAGCAGCGGGACCAGGCCCGTGCGCAGGCTCGTGGCGTCCGCGAGCGCCCCGAGGGCCGGAGCGGTGAGCCCGCCGACGCTCACCGTCAGGCCCAGGGTGACACCGCTCGCCGTCCCCATGTGCCGGGGCAGACAGTCCTGGCCCAGGGTCACGTGCAGCGAGAACGGCACGTACAGCCCGGCCGAGGCGAGCGCCACGCACCCGTACAGCGCGGGCCCCGGCACCAGTAGCACCCCCGCGACGGCGACCAGGGTCACCGCGTACGCACCGCGCACCACCGGCAGCCGCCCGTACCGCTCGGCCAGCCTGCTCCCGGCCAGCGTCCCCACCGCGCCGCCCGCGTAGAGCACGCACAGCGCGACCGTGCCGGCCGCCGCCCCGCCCCCGGTACGCTCCCGCACGTACAGCGCGACGAACGTGCTCAGCCCGACGAAGACCACCGAGCGGCACAGCACGGCCCCCGACAGCCGCAGGAACGCCGGCCAGTCGTCCCGGCCCGCTGCCCCGGTCGCACCGGCCGCCGTGGCCCGGGCGCCCGTCGAGCGGACCGCCGCCGCGCACAGCGCCACCCCCACCACGGCAGGCACGGCCAGCAGGGGAGTGGCCCGCAGGCCCCAGGCCGCCACCACACCCGAGACGAGCAGCGGGGCGCACGCGAAGCCGACGTTCCCGCCGAGCGCGAACCAGCCCATCGCCGTATGGCTGCCGCCCGACACGGCCCGCGCGGCCCGGGCGGCCTCCGGGTGGTACGCCGCCACCCCCACCCCGGACACCGCGACCACCACCAGCGTCACCGCGTACGAGCCGCCGATCCCGCTCAGGGCCACGCCCGCACCGGCCGCCGCCGCGCTCAGCGGGAGCAGCCAGGGCAGCGCCCGGCGGTCGGTGAGCAGGCCGAACAGCGGCTGCGCCACCGACGACAGCAGCGAGGCCGCGAGGACCACGCCGGAGGCGGCCGCGTAGGACCAGGCGCGCTCGGCGACGAAGAAGGGGACCAGGGCGGCCACGGCCCCCTGGTACACGTCCACGCACGCGTGGCCCAGGGACATCAGGGTGAGGGGCCGGTTCCCCGGCGGTCGCTTCGGCACACCGCGATCCTCGCCACTCCCGGCCCTGTCGCGCTTCCGATAATCTGCCCGACTGTGTCGAACATCCGCCACACCGCCAACGGCGAGGGCCCCGCCCCGGCCGCCGTCCGTCACGCGGCCACCGCCCCCACCCGGGCCCGCGTCCTGGTCCCCGGGGAACGCATCGACGCGCACCGCCACGACGACCACCAGATCGTCTACGCCGGTTCCGGCGTCCTGGCCGTCACCACGGACGCCGGCACCTGGTTCGCGCCCGGAACCCGCGCCCTGTGGGTGCCGGCCGGCACCGCGCACGCCCACCGCGCCTACGGCCCTCTCGACCTGCACCTGGTCGGACTGCCCGCCGAGGACAACCCGCTCGGCCTGGACACGCCCACCGTGCTGGCCGTCAGCCCCCTGCTGCGGGAGCTGATCCGCGCCTACACCGCCGACCCCGAGGACACCGGCCCCGAACGGGCCCGACTGCTGGCCGTCCTGCGGGACCAGCTGCGCGTCTCCCCGCAGCAGCCGATGCGACTGCCCACCCCCGCCGACCCCCGGCTCGCCGCGGTCTGCGCGCTCGTCCACGCCGACCCCTCCGACCAGCGCACCCTCGCCGCGCTCGGCGCCGCCACCGGCACCGGGGAACGCACGCTCAGCCGGCTCTTCCGCCGCGAGTTCGGCATGACCTTCCCCCAGTGGCGCACCCAGTCCCGGCTCTACCACGCCCTGCGGCTGCTCGCCGACGGCACCCCCGTCACCACGGTCGCCCTGCGCTGCGGCTGGTCCTCCGCCAGCGCCTTCATCGACGTCTTCCGCCGCTCCTTCGGGCACACCCCGGGCCGCCACGGCCGCGCGACCTGACCGGGGCGCCATCGGCACCGGAGGACAAGGGAGTTGGGGGCGACCGCGCGGCCGTACCCCCGCCTCCGGCCGCTCGACTACCGTCCAGTAATGTCGGGCGCCAGGACTTCAGAGGAGGAACCTTGTCCCGGTCCGGACGCTCACCCCTGCTGCTGGCCGGCCTGCTGGCCACCGCGGGCGTGGCCCATTTCGCCGCCCCCCGCTCCTTCGACGCGACGATCCCGCGCGCCCTGCCGGGTCCCCCCAGGGCCTGGACGTACGGCAGCGGCGTCGCCGAGCTGGCGCTGGCGGCCGGACTGGCACTGCCCCGGACCCGCAAGGCGGCCGCCCTGGCCAGCGCCGCGTTCTTCGTCGGCGTCTTCCCCGCCAACGTCAAGATGGCGCTGGACTGGCGCGACCGTCCCACCCCCCTCAAGGCCGCCGCGTTCGGCCGGCTGCCCCTGCAGGTACCCCTCGTGCTGTGGGCCCGCAGCGTCGCGAACGGCACGGAAGGACGGTCATGACGAAGACGCTGGAGACCGGCGACAAGGTCGAGGACTTCTCGCTCCCCGACGAGACCGGCACGCCGCGCAGCCTCACGGAACTGCTCGCCGACGGCCCCGTCGTCCTCTTCTTCTACCCGGCCGCCCTCAGCCCCGGCTGCACCGCCGAGGCCTGCCACTTCCGCGACCTCGCCGCCGAGTTCGCCGCGGTGGGCGCCCGGCCGATCGGCATCAGCGGGGACTCCGTCGACCGCCAGCAGGAGTTCGCCGGCCGTCACACCCTCGGGATGACCCTGCTGTCCGACAGCGACGGAGAGGTGCGGGCGCTGTTCGGGGTGAAGCGGGGCGTCTCCCTCATGCCCACCAAGCGGGCCACCTTCGTCATCGCCCAGGACCGCACCGTCCTGGAGGTCGTCCGCAGTGAACTGCGCATGAACACCCACGCCGACCGCGCCCTGGACGCCCTGCGCGCCCCTCGCGCCTGAGCGGCCGCACGCGGTAACCCCTCGCTCCACGACCGGACCCCGCGCGGTTGATGCACCCGGGCAAAAGGACCATTCTGGACGACATGGAGCATGTCGTCGCTGCGGCGGTCGTCGATGCCCGGGGCATCGTGACGGGCTGGAGCGAGGGTGCCCGACTGCTGACGGGGCATCCGGCCGAGGAGGCCGTGGGGCGGGCGGCGGCCGACCTCCTCGCCGAGGAGCTCCCGGACGCCGTCGGACGGCTCCCCGACGCCGCCGGACGGGCCTGGAGCCGGCCGGTCGTCGTACGCCACAGCGACGGGCACCCCGTCACCCTGGCCGTCACCGCCTGCCCCCTCCTCGGCACGGGGGGAGAGCCCCTGGGCTGGACCCTCACCGCGGAACGCGCCGCGGCCCCGGAGCCGACCCTCGCCGGGCGCGCCTTCCAGCAGGCGTCCATGTCGATGTCCGTCTTCGACCCCGACCAGCACTATCTGCGGCTGAACGAGGTCGCCTGCAAGGTCATGGGCGTGTCCGAGGACGTCCTGCTCGGCCGCCACTTCCCGGACACCGTCGTAGAGGCCGAGCACAGCCGCGGCTTCAACTGGCACCTCCGGCAGGTCGCCGAGACGGGCCGCCCGCTCCGCTACGAGAGCTGGACCGGCGCCCCCTCGCTCAACCGCGAACACGCGTGGACCACCGAGATGTGGCCCGTGCGCGAGACGTCCGGGGAGGTCGTCGGGGTCGCCCTGGCCGCGTTCGACAGCACCGAGCAGTACCTGGCCCGCCAGCGGCTGGCCCTGCTGAACGAGGCCGCGGCCTCCATCGGCACCACCCTCGACATGGTGCGCACCACCGAGGAGGTGGTCGACCTCCTCGTACCGCGGTTCGCCGACTTCGTCAGCGTCGACCTGCTGGACTGGGTCCTCGGGGCCGACGAACCGCCGCCCGTCCCGGACGGCGAGGTCGTGCTGCGCCGCGTCGCGCACGGTTCCGCCCACGAGGGCACCCCCGAGGCCGCGGTCCGTCTCGGCGAGACCGACGTGCATCCGCCGTTCAGCCCTCCCGCGCGTGCCCTGCGTGAGGGGCGCGCCGTCCGCATCCAGGCGGGCGAGCCCGATTTCATGCGCTGGCTCGTCGAACGCAACACACGCGCTCCCGAGGGCCGCCGCTTCCGCACCGGGGTCCACTCGGTGATCTCGGTGCCGTTGCGGGCCCGCGGCACCATCCTCGGGGTGCTGGTCGGCGTCCGCATCACCCACCCGGACGACTACGAGGCCGACGACGCCGTCTTCGCCGAGGAGCTCGCCAGCCGGGCCGCCGTCTGCATCGACAACGCCCGCCGCTTCGCCCGGGAACGCACCACCGCGCTCGCCCTCCAGCACAGCCTCCTGCCGCGCGGACTGCCCGGACAGGCCGCCGTCGAGGTCGCCCACCGCTATCTGCCCAGCGGTTCCACGGCCGGTATCGGCGGCGACTGGTTCGATGTGATCCCGCTCTCCGGCAGCCGGGTCGCGCTGGTCGTCGGGGACGTCGTCGGGCACGGCATCCCCTCCTCGGCCACCATGGGCCGGCTCTGCACGGCCGTGCGCACCCTCGCCGACGTGGACCTGCCGCCCGACGAACTGCTCACCCACCTCGACGACCTCGTCACCCACCTGGCCGGCTACCAGGAGGGCGGCGACGGCGACGAGGTCGCGGAGCTGGGCGCCACCTGCCTGTACGCCGTCTACGACCCGGTCAGCCGGCGGCTCGCCCTCGCCGCCGCCGGCCATCCCGCGCCCGCCGTGCTGCTGCCCGACGGCCGCGCGGAGCTGGTCCGGATGGCCCCCGGCCCCCCGCTCGGCGTGGGCGGACTGCCCTTCGAGGCGGTCGAGCTGGAACTGCCCGAGGGCGCGGTCGTCGCCCTCTACACCGACGGCCTGATCGAGGACCGGGACCGTGACGTCGACCGCGCCACCGGCGAATTGTGCAGCGCCCTCACCGCACCGGCCGCCACCCTCGACGCCCTGTGCGACACCGTGCTCAAGGCCGTCCTGCCGGAGGAGCCCAGCGACGACGTGGCGCTGCTGCTGGCGCGCACCCGCGCCCTCGGCGCCGACCGGGTCGCCACCTGGGACGTGGAGCCCGACCCCGCCCGGGTCGCCGCCACCCGGCAGGCCGCCACCGAGCAACTCGCCGCCTGGGGGCTGGAGGAGACCGCCTTCGTCACCGAACTCGTCGTCAGCGAACTGGTCACCAACGCCATCCGCTACGGCGAACCCCCCATCCGGCTCCGGCTGATCCGCGACCGCAGCCTCATCTGCGAGGTGAGCGACGGCAGTTCCACCTCACCGCATCTGCGCCGCGCCCACGCCTTCGACGAGGGCGGGCGCGGTCTGCTGCTGGTCGCGCAGCTCACCCAGCGCTGGGGCAGCCGGCAGACGGACCGGGGCAAGACGATCTGGGCGGAACAGAGCCTGGAACCGCAGTGACCGCGGTGCGCCGCCGTCGAGAAGCCATCGTCGAGAAGCCGTCGTCGAGTAGCCGTCGTCGAGTAGCCGTCGTCGAGAAGCCTCAGAACTCCTCGTGGGTCTCCGGATCGCCGCCCAGCCGCTCACGGACCCGGTCCGCGATCACGCTCATCTGCGCCGGACCGAGCGCGAAGCCGAAGACGTCCAGGTTGGCACCCTGCCGCCCCGGGTCGGACGACTTCGGGACGGGGACCGCGCCGAGCTGGACGTGCCAGCGCAGCACGACCTGCGCGGGGGTGACCCCGAGCGCCTCCGAGACCTGGACCACCGCGGGGTCCTGGAGCAGGGCCGAGCCCCGCCCCAGCGGGCTCCAGCTCTCCGTGACGATGCCCTTCGCCGCGTGGAAGGCCCGCAGCTCGTCCTGCGGGAACAGGGGGTGCAGCTCGATCTGGTTCACCGACGGCAGGACGCCCGTCTCCTTCTCCAGGCGCTCGATGTGCCCGGGGGTGAAGTTCGAGACGCCGATCGACCGGACCAGACCCTCCTCCCGCAGCTTGATCATCGCCCGCCACGAGTCGACGTACCTGTCGAGCCGGGGGAGCGGCCAGTGGATCAGATAGAGGTCGACGTGGTCGAGGCCGAGACGGCGGCGGGACTCCTCGAAGGAGGCGAGGGTCTCCTCGTACCCGTGATGGCGGCCCGGGAGCTTGGTGGTGACCACGAGGTCCTCGCGCGGGATCCCGCCCCGCGCCACGCCGCGTCCGACCCCGCTCTCGTTGCGGTAGTTCGTCGCCGTGTCGATCAGCCGGTAGCCCAGCCCGAGCGCACCGGCCACCGCCTCCTCCGCCTGCGCGTCGTCCATCGGCCAGGTACCCAGACCGAGGGCCGGGAGCCGCGTACCGTCGTTGAGCGTGTGCACCGGGATGTCGATCACCGTCTGCCCTTCCCCTGGAGCGGGATACGTCACTCCAGCCTCACGGATGAAGGGGGCGCGATCAACCGGGCGGGCCGGAGGCACTGTCGCCACGGCGGCGATTCGCTGTCACGATCTTCGGCGAGGGGTGTTCACGACGATCGGAGCGGGCATGACCACGGACTTCGACAGCCAGGCGACGGACGCGGCCGGGGTCGAGGTGAAACCGGTCGCCGGGCACATCGGCGCCGAGATCGAGGGCGTGGACCTGGCCGCCGGTCTCGACGACGCCCAGGTCGCCGCGATCCGGGCGGCCGTGCTGTGCTGGAAGGTGGTGTTCTTCCGCGGACAGCGCCTCGACCACGCCGGGCACGTGGCCTTCGCCCGGCGCTTCGGCACCCCTGTCGTGCTGCGCAAACGGGGCGGCGCCTCACCGGCGGACTTCCCGGAGATCGAGACCACCGCCGACCGGCTGGAGCTCGGCGGCAGGTTCGGCATGGAGCACGACGAATGGCTCCAGCGCCGGCGGCACACCCTGCTGCGCGGCTGGCACTGCGACCACGGCGCCCGGATCGACCCGCCGGCCGCGACGATCCTGCGCGCCGAGACGGTCCCGCCCTACGGCGGTGACACCACCTGGTCCAACCTGGCCGCCGCGTACGCGGGACTCTCCGCGCCCGTACGGGAGTTCGTGGACGGACTCAGGGCCGAGCACCGCCTGGGCGTCGGCTACCAGCCGCGGCCCGGCGAGGACGCCTACGTCCGCCATCTGCTCGACCACCAGGTCGCCGCGCTGCACCCGCTGGTCCGGGTCCACCCCGAGACCGGGGAGCGGATCCTGTACGTCAACGGCTACTACGTCGAGCAGATCGCCGACGTCTCCCGGGCCGAGAGCCGCGCCCTCCTCGACCTGCTGCTGGACCAGGCGGTGCGCCCCGAGTACACCGTCCGCTTCCGCTGGGAGCCGGGCAGCGTCGCCTTCTGGGACAACCGGGCCACCATCCACCTCGCCCCCGGCGACAACGCCCACCTCGGCTTCCCCCGCACCATGCACCGCGTGATGCTCACCGGCGACATCCCGGTCGGGGTGGACGGCAAGCCCTCGGAGCCGATCACGGGCACGGAGCCGGGCCGCTGGTGAGGCTCAGCCTCAGTCCCCTGGCTCGGCACGGGCCACGAACGGACGGCCGTCCTGCGGGAGGAACACCAGGAACTCACGGGTGCCGTGGACCACGCTGGCCAGGCCCAGCCGCCAGTCCGCGCGCACCACGGCCTCGACGAGTGTGCCGCCCTCGACGATCCGCCCGGGGCGCGCGTGCCGCCGTACCAGCTCCGCCGCCCGCCCGTCGACCCAGAGCCCGACCCGCGCCCCCTGCTTCAGGACCCCCAGCAGTTCCTCCCGGAGGGGCCCCGGCACCGCGCCCCGGACCCGGTGGCGCAGGAGATCCTCGGGTGTCGGCTCGGGATCTCCGAGCGTCCGCGCCCGGCACGCCGGGCAGGCCGTGTCCCGGGTCGGGTCGAACGGGCCGCGGTACACCGTGAGCCGCTCGCGGGGAACCCCGCACAGGGACGCGCCCTTCGACAGCCCGTGGCCCGTGCCCGGCGCGTCGGTCTCCTCGCAGAGCGCGAAGAACGGCCGGCGCCCGGGCCCGGGACGCCACCCGTCCGTCTCCGCACCCCGCACGGCGGTCAGCCGGTCGCCGTCGGGTGCCACCCCAGGGCCGGGCCCAGTTTCGTCGCCGTGTCGGTGAGGATCTGGACGTAGTCCTCGTGCGTGAAGGTGAAGGGCAGGGCGAAGGCCACCTCGTCGATCTCGCGGAACGCGGCGTGCGCGTGCAGCCGTTCGGCGATCTCCTCCGAGGTGCCGACCAGGTCCGGCGCGAACAGCAGCCGCGCCGGACCCTGCGGGGACCGGGTGCGCGGCAGCCGCTTCGCGGCGAACTCCTCGTACCGGGCGCGCTGTTCGGGCGTGGCGGAGTCGGTGGGGATGACCACGAGCCCCTGCGAGACACGGGCGGCCTCGCCGTCGGGATGCGCGGCGCGGAAGGCACGCACATGGGAGAGCTGGATCTCGGCGAAGTCCCGTGTGTCGTCCGGGCCTTCGGCCTTGACGACGCTGCTCGTGAGGAAGTTCATGCCGTGCTCCCCGGCCCACGCGGCCGAGCTCACGCTGCCGCCGCCGTACCACAGGCGCCGCCCGAGGCCGGGGGAGTGCGGCTGCACCCGGTCGGAGAACACCTCGAAGCCCTCGACCCCGCTGAAGTCGCTCGCGGACTTGCCCCGCACCAGGTCCAGCAGCCGCCGCACCCGCTCGTAGCCGAAGTCCTCGGCGTCGGCCGTGTCCGGGTACAGGGCGTCCTTGACCTGGTCGTAGTGCATCGGCGGGCCGACGCTCACCCCCGGGTTGAGCCGGCCGCCGGACAGGACGTCGACCGTCGCCAGGTCCTCGGCCAGCCGCAGCGGGTTCTCCCAGCCCAGCGGGATCACCGCGGTGCCGAGCTCGATACGGCGGGTGCGCTGCGACGCGGCCGCCAGGACGGCGACGGGGGACGAGATGCCGTACTGCAGATGGCGGTGGCGCACCCACGCGCTGTCGAAGCCGAGCCGCTCGCCCAGCTCGATGATCTCCAGCGTGGTCTCGTGCCCCTGGCGCGGGTCGTCCCCGTCGAACAGCCCGATGGTGAGGAACCCGAGCCTGCGCAACGGGCGTGAGATGGGCGGCACGGGATCCTCCAGCGGTCGTACGGCGGTACCGTCCCGATTGTGACAGCCGAACATTGCGGGCGTGTGATCAGACGAGCGGGATGACCACCTCGTCCTCGACCGGGGGGTTCCGTTCCTGGGCGCGGTTGCCGGTGGCCGCGTGGCAGCGCAGACGGATCGACTCCGGGGTGACGTCCAGGCGCAGGAAGGACTTGAAGAACGGCGGGCTGTACGTCGCGGAGCTCGGCGAGAAGAGCTGGGTGTAGATCTTGCGCACGGGGAGCCGGAGGCGCCGTCGGCGTTCCGGGCGGCTTCCGGTGCCCAGCAGGCCCGCGATCAGCCGGATCCGGCGGGTGACACGGACCTCCGGTCCCGGGGTGCGGGTGGCCGGGAAGCCGAGCCGTTCGGCGACGACCGCCTGGGCCTCGGCCTCGCTGAGGGCGAAGAGGCGGCGCAGCCGCAGCCGGCGGCCGTAGAGCCCGCTGTAGAAGGCGAGGGAGTCGCCGCGCAGCGGGTAGCAGCGGAAGTCCCGCTCGGAGACCCCGGCGATCGAGACCCGGGGAATGGTGTGCGTGGCGTGCATGAAGGCCCCGCCGCCGCCCGACACGACGTACTGGAGGGTGCGGCCGTCCGCCAACGGCACCGGATAGCGCTGGTAGTTGTGGATGTCGCCGCCGATCGCGGCCACATAGCGGTGCTCCGGCGCGCGCACGATGTCGTCCACCGTCCCGCCGCCCTCGATGGGGCACGGGTGGTGCTCCCCGTCGACGTACAGCGGCGAGCCGGTGACGAGTATCTTCGGCCGGGGCCCCCGGGACACCTCGCGCAGCCAGGCGCCCTGCGCGGCGTCCAGGGTGCCCAGCAGACCGGTGTCGATGCCGATGATCCGCACCGGACCGGCATCGATCGCCCAGTATGGCCCCGGCTGCACGGCCAGTTGATCCGCCGCCGACCGCAACTTCCGTGCCTCGTCGAGGTGGTGGCCGTCGTGCGGACGCGGCCGGTGCCACAGCCGGGCGCGCAGCCAGGCGCCGGTGAGCGGGCGCGGCGCGGGTTCGGCCGGCAGCGGCGGGGCGTCGTCGCAGAAGACCCGCATGAACCCGCCGAGGTCCTCGTACCAGTCGTGGTTCCCCGGTATCGCGTAGACGGGCGCGCGGTAGTCCCGGTACGGGCGGAAGAACTTGGTGCCGTAGTCGTCCGCGCTGCCGACCGGGTAGATCACGTCGCTGGCGAGGACGGTGAAGGCGGTGCCCTGACTCACCTTCAGGAACCCCGGCACGACGGCGTATTGGGAGTCGTCGCCCTCGCCCGTGTCGCCGATCACCATGAAGGAGAAGCGGTCCGGGTCGGAGCGCCGGATCACCTTGTCGGCGGGTGCCCCGGCCGCCTGCCGCTGGGCCACCCAGCGGTCCCGGGTACGGCCCGTGGGGTCCCCGAACCAGGAGGCGAGCACCCCGTTGCGGGCGGCCCACAGCATCCGTGGATCGAGCCAGGAGATCTTCTCGGTCCGGCCGGGCATCAGGGCGCGGTAGGCGCCGGGTTCCGCCTCGCCCCAGCCGGCGCCCGCGGCGGTATCACGTGAGGAGTCAGACACGCGGTGCACCGTAGCAATCGGGCCGATCCGGGGTCCCGGCCGACCCTGATGTCGCGACGTGCGTCAACTGCCCTCGAGATCCTACGGGTTCCCGTGAGCGGGCCGCGTTCCTCGCGGCGTCCACCTCACCGGGTACAGCCGGAGGACCCTGCGCGCCCCGCTCACCCACCGCTCCACGACCGGCTGACCTGCCGCTTCGGGGTCCCGGCCCGCTCGTCCGGAGCGGGCCGGTTCCACTCTCCGTCGCCGAGCACCAGCAGCGGGTCGAACATCACCACCACCCCCGCGAGGACCAGGAAGACCACCGGTCCGATCAGCATCGGCAGCAGCAGCGAGGTGGGGGATTCGCCGGCCCAGGACGAGGTCGTGCCGTGCACATGGACGCCGACCGCGGCCATCGCCGTGTAGTGCATCCCGGAGACGGCGAGGCCCATCACCAGGCTGGCGCCGAGGCTCGTCAGGAAGCCGCGGACGGTGACGGCCGCCCACAGCGCGGCGGTGGCCGCGCCGACCGCGATCAGAACCGAGAGGGCGACCAGGAGCGGGTCGTACACGAGGGTGCCGTCGAGCCGCATCGCCGCCATGCCCAGATAGTGCATCGCGGCGACACCGAGACCCGTGACGGCGCCCGCGAGGGGCAGCGCGCCGCGGCCCGCGCCCCGGCGGCCGACGAGGAACACGCCGACGCCGACCACGCCGACCGCGATCGCGAGGCTGAGCACGGTCGGCCAGACCGCGTAGCCGATCCGGGTCTCCCGCACCCGGAAGCCGATCATCGCGATGAAGTGCATCGTCCAGATCCCGCAGCCGATCGAGGTGGCCCCCAGCACCAGCCATCCCGTCCTGAAGGAGTCCTTGTCCATCAGCGACCGCACGATGCAGCGCAGCCCGAGGGCCCCTCCCAGGCACGCCATCAGATAGGCCGCCACCGGTGTCACGATCCCGTAGCGGAAGCCGTCAATCGTGCCTTCCATCGCCAACTCCCCCCAGAGTCACGCATGTTCGTGGAGGATTGTCTACGTGTAAGAGTGGGGTGAGGGCAAGCGCATCCGGCGTGTCGCGCAGGGCGGACAGAGGGTGCACAGCCCACGCACAGGCATGCCGGGGGGTGACGGTCCGCGTCGGGCCCGGCACCGAGGGATAACCCTCGAAGCTCCCGGGTCGGGCTGACATGTAACCGTCAAGCCTGTCATTCTCCCTCCCAGCGTGCCGCACACCAGCGGCACCTCACCCCCCACTCGGTTCCACGGTCCCGCACCACTCAGCTCGTCCCGGACAGCACACCCGTCTGTCCGGTCTGTCACCGGCCGTACCCCTCGGCCGCCGCAGTAGGAGAACGAGTGAGACCCAACCCCCGCAAGCGGACCGCGGTCGGAGCGGCCCTGCTCTCCACCGCCGCCCTCCTGGCCCTCGGCGTCCAGTCGGTCCCGGCAGCCGCGAAGCCCGCAGCCCCCCACCCCACCCCCCTACGCAGCGGCGGCCTCGCCGCCGACGTCACGCCCGCCCAGCGCACCGCGCTCATCAAGGGCGCCCAGGCGAAGACGGAGCAGACGACGGAGTCCCTGGGTCTGCCCGCCCAGACGAAGCTGATCGTCAAGGACGTCGTCAAGGACAACGACGGCACCGTGCACACGCGCTACGAGCGCACCTACGCCGGACTGCCCGTCCTCGGCGGTGACTTCGTCGTGCACACGGCCCCGGCCTCGCTGGCCGCCGGCACCGTGAGCACGACCTTCAACAACAACCGCCGCGCCATCTCGGTGAAGTCGACCAAGGCGACGTACAGCAAGGCCTCCGCCGAGACCAAGGCCCTGAAGCGGGCCGCGGCGCTCGACGCGACGGACCCCGCCACGCAGAGCGCCCGCAAGGTGATCTGGGCCGGCGAGGGCACGCCGAAGCTCGCCTGGGAGACCGTCGTCACCGGCCTCCAGGACGACGGCACGCCGAGCCGGCTGCACGTCATCACCGACGCCCTGACCGGAGCGAAGCTCTCCGAGTTCCAGGACATCAAGACCGGTACCGGCAACAGCCAGTACAGCGGGACCGTCACCATCGGCACCACGCTGTCCGGGTCGACGTACCAGCTGTACGACACCACCCGCGGCGGCCACAAGACGTACACCCTGAACAACGGTACGTCGGGCACCGGCACCCTGATGACCGACACCGACGACACCTGGGGTACGGGCTCCGGCTCCAACACCCAGACCGCCGGTGTCGACGCCCACTACGGCGCGCAGGTCACCTGGGACTTCTACAAGAACACCTTCGGGCGCAGCGGCATCAAGAACGACGGCGTCGCCGCCTACTCCCGCGTCCACTACAGCTCGGCGTACGTCAACGCCTTCTGGGACGACGACTGCTTCTGCATGACCTACGGCGACGGCTCCGGCAGCACGCACGCGCTGACCTCGCTGGACGTGGCCGGCCACGAGATGAGCCACGGTGTCACCTCCAACACCGCGGGCCTGAACTACTCGGGCGAGCCGGGCGGTCTGAACGAGGCCACCTCGGACATCTTCGGCACCGGTGTCGAGTTCTACGCGGCCAACTCCTCCGACGTCGGTGACTACCTCATCGGTGAGAAGATCGACATCAACGGGGACGGCACCCCGCTGCGCTACATGGACGAGCCCGACAAGGACGGCAGCTCCGCCGACAGCTGGTACTCCGGCGTCGGCAACCTCGACGTCCACTACTCCTCGGGCCCGGCGAACCACATGTTCTACCTGCTGTCCGAGGGCAGCGGCAGCAAGACCATCAACGGCGTCACCTACAACAGCCCGACCTCCGACGGCGTCGCCGTCGCCGGTATCGGCCGGGCCGCGGCGCTCCAGATCTGGTACAAGGCGCTGACGACGTACATGACGTCCAGCACCAACTACGCGGGCGCCCGCACCGCCGCCCTGAACGCCGCCACGGCGCTCTACGGCTCCAGCTCCACCCAGTACGCGGGGGTCGGCAACGCCTTCGCGGGCATCAACGTCGGCAGCCACATCACGGTCCCGTCGACCGGCGTCACGGTCACCAACCCGGGCAGCCAGTCGACCACCGTCGGCACCGCGGTCAGCCTGCAGATCTCGGCCAGCAGCACCAACAGCGGCACGCTGACCTACGCCGCGAGCGGTCTGCCCACCGGCCTGTCGATCAGCTCGACCGGTCTGATCTCGGGCACGCCGACCACGGCCGGCTCCTACAGCACCACCGTCACGGTGACCGACTCCACCGGTGCCACCGGCACCGCGTCCTTCACCTGGACGGTCAGCTCCTCGGGCAGCGGCTCCTGCACCTCGACCCAGCTGCTGGGCAACAACGGCTTCGAGTCGGGCAACACCACCTGGACGGCGTCGAGCGGTGTCATCACCAACTCGAGCAGCCAGGCGGCCCGTACCGGCTCCTACAAGGCGTGGCTCGACGGCTACGGCTCGACCCACACCGACACGCTGTCCCAGTCGGTGACGATCCCGAGCGGCTGCACCAACACCACGTTCACCTTCTACATCCACATCGACACGGCCGAGACCACCACCAGCACCCAGTACGACAAGCTGACGGTCACCGCCGGTTCGACCACCCTGGCCACGTACTCGAACCTCAACGCGGCCTCCGGGTACGTCCAGAAGTCCTTCAGCCTCGGCTCCTACGCGGGCTCGACGGTGGCGCTGAAGTTCACCGGCGTCGAGGACTCCTCGCTCCAGACCAGCTTCGTCATCGACGACACCGCCGTGACGACCGGCTGATCCGCACCACCTGACCGACGTCCCGCACGCAGGCTCCCCCCGCGTGCGGGACGTCGTCGTGGTCAGGAGAGCGGATCGAGCGTCAGATACGCCTGGCGCGGCGCGCCGTCGTGGACGAGGGACTCCTGCTGTCCCACGTCGTCGAAGGCGAACGCGTACGCCTTCCCGTCGGCCGTCCGCGCGTGGATCGCGCGGGCGTAGTGGTTGGTGACCGCGTCCTGGTAGAAGCTCGCCGGGGTCGGGTCCGGCTGGCTGGGGTTGATCAGGAGCGTCGACCGGTTGAAGCCGGCGCACAGCGTGCGCGAGATCGGGCCGCGTACGGCGTCGTTCGGGGCGTCCAGCAGCTTGTGGCAGCCGAAGATACTGGCCGCGTCCGGCTTCTGGAAGCTGGTCACGACCGCGCCGGAGGCGTCGGTGAAGTTCATGACCCCGCCCGAGACCCGGCCGTAGTACTTCGTGCCGGGCCGGTCGGCGTACGGCGTCACGGTCAGCGTCGTGGTCGTGTACTTCTGCCAGACGCGGTTGACGTAGTCGTTCGTGACGGTCGCCGGGAGCGCCCCGGTCTCCACCCCGTACAGCGGCGAGAGCGCCCGCAGGACCGTGCCGTCGGAGCGGGTCTGGATCAGGTTCGCCCAGCCGCCGGGGAGACCGCGCAGATCGTCGAGGACCCCGTTGTAGCCGCCCGCCCTGAGGTGCCCGGTGCTCACCGTGCTGCCGTCGGCGCGCTGCACACCGACCGCGTAGGGAGCGGAGAACATGTCCACCTGGGTGCTGTTCAGCCACAGCCCGGCGTCGTTCAGGGTGTACTCCGACCAGTTGAACAGGATGTCCCGGTTGGGGTCGCCCGGGTTCTGCACGGCCGGCTGCACCAGACCGCCGGTGGTCAGCCTGAACACGAGCTTCCGGCCGTACGAGAAGTAGATCCGGCCGGAGATCTTGGGGATCCGGACGGTCGTCGACCGCCCGGCCGCCGGACCGGGGATCGAGGCGTCCGGCGCCGGGGTGGGCGGGTTGCCGCCGGCCGGCCAGGCGTGGAAGGCGCCGTTCGCGTCCGCCCAGCCCTGCTGACCGGTCGTCAGCAGGGTGCCCAGGTTGTAGACGTAGAGGGCCTCGCCGCGGCCCGAGTCGTTGGTGATCGTGAGCGGGATCGTGTCGGGGACGGCGGCCCCGGCCGGTGGCCCGAGGGTGAGCAGCGCGCCGAGGAGCGCGACCGCCCCGAGCAGTGCCGTGGTGGTCCTGATGAGCACTCTCCACCTCCGTGCGGGGAGACCTGTGGGGTTGGTCCAGACCTGTTCTGAGAGCGCTCTCAAAGTCGCACCGGGGTGTGCTCATGTCAACGGAGGGGCGGGAAAGAGGGCGCCCGTGAACGGTCCGGGCGCCCTCCGCGGTTCAGAAGGCCCGCTTCACGAGGTCCGCTTCAGAAGGTCCCCTTCAGAAGGTCCGCTTCAGCAGGTCAAGCAGCGCCGCCCAGTGCCGCTCCGCCGCCTTCTCGTCGTACGACGAGGTGTCCGCCTGGGTGAAGCCGTGCTGCGCGCCCTCGTAGACCTCGCAGGTGTGCCGTACGCCGGCCGCCGTCAGGGCGTCCTCCAGCCGCTGGATCTGCTCGGGCGGCAGGGAGTGGTCGTTGTCGGCGTGTCCGAAGTACAGCTCGGCGGTGATCCGGCCGGCCACCAGGTGCGGGCTCTCCGGGGTGTCGGTGGCGAGGCGCCCGCCGTGGAAGCCCGCCGCCGCCGCGACGCGCTCGGGGTGCGTACCGGCGGTCAGCAGGGAGAGCCGCGCGCCCATGCAGTACCCGGTCACCGCGACCGGGCCGTCCGCGACCAGCGGGTCGTCCTCCAGCCGGCGCAGATACGCGTCGGCGTCCCGCATCGCGAGGTCGTTCGTCAGCGACTGCATGATCGGCATCAGGCTGCCGAAGATCTCGGGCCGCGCGGCGGGGTCGATGAACTCCGGCATCTCCACCACCGGGGCGCGCCCGTGCCGGTAGAACACGTTGGGCACGAGGACCGTGTAGCCCGCCGCCGCGAGCCGGTCGGCCATCGCCTTCAGATGCGGGCGCAGTCCGAACGCGTCCTGGTACAGCAGCACGCCCGGCCGGGGCGTCCCGTCGCCGGGATGGGCGAGATAGGCGTCCGCGACGCCGTCCTCGGTGGGGATGTCCACGGCTGTTCCCTGAACGGAGGTCATGGGGGGTGCCTCTCTGCGCGGTGCAACGGGTGCGGCGGGACTCATCGTTGCACGCACCACCCACCTCCCGGCGAGGCCCCCCGCCCGACCGCCGTTGCCGTTCCGTTATGGAGCGGTCCAGGCCCGGTCACAAGGCGACTGCACCTTTGTGGACCGTGATCATGTACGGCCTCCCCACAGCCCTTACCGAGATGAGACAGGTGATCAGCATGTCCGGGTCCCCCAGCAGAGGTTTACGTGTGGCGGCGGTGATCGCCATGGCCGTCGTCCTGGCGGCGACCGGCACACCGGTCGTGAGCCAGACCTTCGCGGCGGCCGCCGACGCGTCGGCCGGTGCGAAGAGGATACGGACGGTCACTTTGATCACCGGTGACAAGGTGTCGGTCGCCCCGGACGGCTCCGTCGCCGGGATCCAGCGGGCCGAGGGCCGTGGGAAGGCGTCCTTCCAGGTCCGCACGATCGACGGACACACGTACGTGGTGCCCGGCGACGCGGCTCTGGCGACCGCCCGGGGCACCCTCGACCGGCGGCTGTTCGACGTCACGCAGCTGCTGGCGGACGGTTACGCCGACAAGAACGGGTCCGACCTGCCGCTCATCGTCACCTACACCGGAGGCGAGACGCCCGCCGCGAGCGCCTTCCGCCCCGCACGGGCCACGGTGAGCAGGACGCTCGACGAGGTCAACGGCGTGGCGCTGCGCGCGGACCGGCGCGGGGGTGCCGCCTTCTGGGACACCTTCACCGACGGCGGCGACCGCGGCGAGGGCACCGCGCGCCTGGGCGGCTCACCCGCGGTGAAGAAGGTCGAGAAGGTCTGGCTGGACGGACGGCGCAAGGTCAGCCTGGACCGGAGCGTGCCGCAGATCGGCGCGCCCGCCGCCTGGGAGGCCGGGTTCGACGGCACGGGCGTCAAGGTCGCCGTCCTGGACACCGGAGTGGACCGCGACCATCCCGACCTGGCGGGTCAGGTGATCGCGCACCGGAACTTCTCCGATCCCGCCTCCGAGGACACCGTCGACCGCAACGGCCACGGCACCCATGTGGCCTCCACCATCGCCGGTACGGGCGCGGAGTCGCAGGGCAAGTTCAAGGGCGTCGCGCCGGGCGCGCGCATCCTGGACGGCAAGATCCTCGACGACGAGGGCTACGGCTGGGACTCGGACATCATCGCGGGCATGGAGTGGGCGGTCGACGAGGGCGCCGACATCGTCAGCATGAGCCTGGGCGGCACCGACACGATGGGCATCGACCCGCTGGAGGAGACGGTCAACCGGCTCTCCGCCGAGTCGGACGCCCTGTTCGTCATCGCCGCGGGCAACGCGGGCTACGCCGGCGAGAGCACCGTCGGATCGCCCGGCAGCGCCGAGTCCGCGCTGACCGTCGGCGCGGTGGACAAGGACGACCGGCTCGCCGACTTCTCCAGCCGCGGCCCGCGCGTGGGCGACGGCGGGCTCAAGCCGGACCTGACCGCACCGGGTGTCGACATCACGGCCGCGGCCTCCACCACGAGCGAGATCGAGGACCACTACCCCTCCGGGACGCCCGGCTACGCCACGCTGAGCGGCACCTCGATGGCCACCCCGCACGTCGCGGGCGCCGCCGCCCTCCTGGCGCAGGAGCACCCGGACTGGACCGGTGAACGGATCAAGGCGGTGCTCACCGGCTCCACCGAGCCCGGCGCGTACAGCGCCTACCAGCAGGGCACCGGCCGCACCGACGTGGCGCGGGCGATCGGGCAGACCGTCGTCGCCGAGAACGGCCCGATCAGCTTCGGCCGCCCCGCGTGGCCGCACACCGACGACCAGCCGGTGACCAAGGAGATCACCTACCGCAACCTGGGCACCGAGCCCGTCGTCCTGGACCTGTCCATGGACGCGCTCGGGGTGGACGGCAAGCCCGCCCCCGAGGGCCTGTTCGCCCTCTCTGCGCGGCAGGTGACCGTCCCCGCGGGCGGTACGGCGAATGTCGCGGTCACCGCCGACACCCGTGTCGGCGGCGAGGTGTCCGGCTCCTGGGGCGGCTCGGTGACCGCGGCCTCGGCCGACGGCGCGACCTCGGTGCGCACCGCCTTCGGTGTGGAGCGCGAGGCCGAGTCGTACAACCTGACCGTGAAGATGCTCGACGACGAGGGCAAGCCGTCCGGCAACGGCTACACGATGATCGACGGCCGGGACCGCGCCTACGCCGGCGACCTCGCCGAGTCGGACGGCGAGGCCACCATCCGCCTGCCCAAGGGCAGCTACGCCCTCACCGGGCTGCTCGGCGGGGCCGACGAGTCCGCCGCGGACTCGTACTTCCTGGCTCCGGCCGTGGACCTGGACAAGGACACCACGATCGTCATGGACGCCCGCGAGGCCGAGTCCGCGCGGATCACCCTGCCCGACGCCGAGGCGAAGAGCACCCACGCCCAGCTGATGCCGGGCTACACGAACACGGACGGGACCGCCCTCGACACCATCTCCGTCTTCGCCTTCCCCGACTTCCAGAGCTTCAAGGTCGGGCAGATCGGCGACGAGACGCCGAAGGACGTGGCGTACGCCCAGTACAGCGGCTTCTGGACGCGTGAGGACGCCGACGGACGGGCCGTGAACTACCGCATGGCGTGGAACCGCACGGGTTCGCTCGGCGGCTTCAGCACCGAGGTCCGGCGCGAGGACCTCGCCAAGATCGACATGACGTTCGGCGCGCCCCTCCAGGACAAGGGGGTGGTCTTCGCGATGCCCTACTCGCCCGACGAGCGGATCGCGGCCGACTTCAGCACCCCCGTCTGGCGGGACGTGCCGCAGCGGACCACCGAGTACGTCCTCGGCAACGGCGTGAAGTGGGCGTACGCCATGGAACAGTGGAACGCGCTGTCCTCGCTCCAGGGGCAGTTCAGGGCGTACGAGCCGGGCCGGAGCTACACCAAGAGGGTCAACATCGGTGTCTTCGGCCCGTCCCTGCCCGCGTCCCAGGGCGAGCCGGCTGACCTGCGTCCCGGGCTCGCGCGGCGCGGGAACACGATCAAGGCGGCCCTTCCCCTGTTCGGCGACGGCGAAGGGAACGTGGGATCCAGCAGCTACACGCTGGACGCCTCGCTCCGCGCCGACGGTGAGGAGATCCCCGCCAAGGGCGATCCGCTGTACCGGGCCGAGTACACCGTCCCGGCGGAGGCCCACCGGTACGAACTGAGCCTCGACGCGAGCCGGGACCCCGAGATGTACCCGGTCAGCACCCGGGTGCGGGCGCAGTGGACGTTCCGCTCGGCGGAGGCGGCCGACGACAGCTGGAGCAGGCTGCCGCTGTCCGTGGTCCGGTTCTCCCCGGCGCTGTCGCCCACCAGCACGGCCAAGGCGGGGGAGCGGTTCGAGGTGCCCTTCACGGTGGAGGGCGCGGCCGACCGGCGGACCGTGAAGAAGCTGACGTTCGAGGTGTCGTACGACGAGGGCGGGACCTGGACGCCGGCCCGGACCGTGCACGGCGACCGTCTGGCGCTGGAGCACCCCGCCGAGCCGGGCAGCGTCTCCCTGCGGGCCAGGCTGACCGACCGGGACGGCAACACCCTGGTCCAGACGATCGACCGGGCCTACCTCACGGTCCGGTAGGGCGTCCGGTAGGGCGTCCGGCACGGCGGACGACCGCACGGCGTGTCCGGGAACCACTCCCGTCCCGGACACGCCGTCGTCGGCCGTTCGGAGGCGCCGGCCGCGGGGCTCACTCGAACCGCGAGGTGTCCCCGGCCCCGTGCCGCACGACCACCGCCTCGCCCTCGGAGAAGTCGATGACCGTGGTGGGCTCGGTGCCGCAGTCCCCGGAGTCGACCACCCCGTCCACCACATGGTCGAGCTGGTCCTTGATCTCCCAGCCCTGGGTCATCGGCTCGTCCTCGCCGGGCAGCAGCAGGGTGCTCGACAGCAGGGGCTCGCCCAGCTCGGCGAGCAGGGCCTGGGTGACGACGTGGTCGGGGATGCGGACGCCCACGGTCTTCTTCTTCGCGTGCTGAAGCATGCGCGGCACCTCCCTCGTCGCCGGGAGGATGAAGGTGTAGCTGCCCGGCGTCGACGCCTTGATCGCGCGGAACACGTCGTTGTCCAGCCGCACGAACTGGCCGAGCTGGGCGAAGTCCCGGCACACGAGGGTGAAGTGGTGCCGGTCGTCCAGTTTGCGGATGGACCGGATCCGGTCGATGCCGTCCTTGCTGCCCAGCCGGCAGCCCAGTGCGTAGCAGGAGTCCGTCGGGTACGCGATCAGCGCGTCCTCCCGGATGGCCTGCGCGACCTGTGCGATGGTGCGCGGCTGGGGGTTGTCGGGGTGCACGTCGTAGTACTTGGCCATTGGCCGAGCTTATCCGTGGGCCCTACCCCGCGGGCCGGCCGAGCAACTGCACCCAGCTGTCGGTGAGGAGGCCCAGCGCGGTCTCCGGCTCGCTCCGCCAGCCGTGCCGCATCCACTGCCGGGCCAGCCCGTCGAGCTGGGCGAGCGCCAGGAAGCCGCGCATGTGCCGGGAGCCCGGATCGAACCGGCCGGCCCCGTCGAGCGCGGCCCGGACGTCGGCGACCAGCCCGTCGAACAGACCTTCGACCAGCTCGCGCACCTCCGCGTCCACGGCCGCCGCCTCCTCCGCGGCCAGGACGTACGGCCGGATCCCGGGCCAGCGCTCCGCCGTGGCGGCCAGCCAGGCCCCGATGCCGTCCCGCCCGCCCTCGCGCACGACGTCGACGAGCCCCTCGGTGTCCTCGGCGGTCAGCTCCGCCAGCTCACCGCAGAGCGCCGTCATCAGGGCCGTGCGGGAGGGGAAGTACGCGTAGAAGGTCACCCGCGTGGTGCCGGCGGCCCGCGCGATGTCGTCGACCGTCGTGCCGGTGTAGCCGTACTTCCCGAACAGCTCCAAGGCCGTCGACAGCAGCAGCCGACGGGTCATCTGCTTCTGGGCGGCACGCAGCTGGGCCACGGCCCCATCGTACGGGGCGGGCTGCTGGTGGAGCACGTCAGCTGGCAGTCCGTCTTCTCCATCAACCTGCCCATTGGTGCCGCCGCGCTCATGCTCACTTGGTCCACCGGCTCCTCGTACGGCACCATGTGGCCGCCGTTCGTCGCGCTCGGCCTCGGTGTCGGCATGGTGATGGCCGCGTCCTCGGACGCCGTCGTCGGCAACGCGCCCGTCCGTGACGGTGGTGTGGCGGGCGGGCTCCAGGCCACCACGCTCCAGATCGGCGGCGCCCTCGGGACCTCCGTCCGCCACGGCGCGCGGCCTCGCACAGGCCGAGGACGCCGTCGCGATGGGGGTGGCGCCGGTCTCCGCCGACATGCCCGCGCACCTGCGGTCGTCGAGGCCGGCGGCCAGGCCTTCATGAAAGGCGTCCACACGGCCGTCACGGTCACCGGGCCGCTCTGTGTGGCCGGAGCCGTCCTGTCCGCCACCGGCATACGCCGTCCCGCCCCGGCCGAAGAGCCGCTCCTGGCCCCGGCCTGAGCCAGGCCTGCCGCGCGCGCCCGACTGGCCTCGCTCCCACCGGTCGCCCGAGGCCCGACCCCGCCGAGTGGGATCGTCCCGGCCGTCGGTGGCGGCCGACCGCGGCCGAGTGGGATCGTCCCGGCCGGGTGAGCGCTGTCCGTCGGCCGTGTGAGGGCCGGTCCCGGGCCTCTGAGCCGGGGGCCGGTCCTGGCGTGAGGTAACGTCCCCGACCGAGAAATGACTGGTCCTGGCCCCGAGCGGGCCGGGTGGGACGAGGAGAGCGCGCGCATGGCCGGCCGGGACGACGGGAACCGCCACACCGAGACGACGGGTGGCGCGGACTCCTCATGGGCGCAGGAGCTGCTCGACCACCTGCGCCCCGCCGGGTCCGGCGTCCGGCGGATCGTCGACTGGCTGGCCACCACCCTCGATGCGACGGTGTCCCTGCTGGACCGCGGCGGCGAGCCGCTCGCCGGGGAGCGGATGCCGCTGGACGGGGACCTGTTCGGCGACCTCGTCTGCGGCCGCCTCGCCTCCGCCGCCTGGGAGGGCGACGGCCGCCATCTGCGGCTCGTCCGGGTCGAACTCCCCGGGCCCGGCACGGCCGCCGTCCTCGCCGTCAGCCGGACCGCGCCCTACGACCGGCGCGCCGCCGACATCCTCCGGCGCGCCGCGAGCGTCCTGGAACTGCTGCTGCGCGCCCAGCAGACCGTGGCCACCGGAGACCGCCTCGCCCGCGCCACCGCCGACCTGCGTCTGGCGATCCTGCAACTGCTCATGGTCGAGGACATCGTCGCCGCCCGCCGGGTCGCCGCCGGACTCTGGCCGGGCCTGCTCGACACCGACACCGCCTGTGTGTACGTCGTGGAGACCAGCCCCGCCGACCGCGACCGCCTCGCCGAGGCCTGCGTGGAGGCCACCCGCGACGAGGCCCTCGTCGTCCGCTGCCCGGCCATGGACGGCCATGTCATCGTCGTCGTCCCCGACGACGCCACGGCCGCCGCCCTGCGCCGCGTGTGCGACCGCACCCCCGACGCCCTGCTCGGCGGCAGCGCCCGGCAGAGCCTCGCCGGCACCGCCACCGCCTACGGACAGGCCGTCAGCGCCCTCGCCGTCGCCCGCTTCCGCCCCGACCACACCGCCGTCTACGCCGAGCGCACCCACCCCGAACGCCTGATGGACCCCGGCGTCCTGCGCTCCTGGACCACCCGGCTGCTGCGCCCGCTCGACACCCTCCCGCACCACACCCGCGCCGAACTCCTCGCCACCACCCGGCTCGGCCTGGAGTTCACCGCCGTCAGCGCCGCGAAGGTGCTCGGCGTCAGCCGCAACACCGTCCGCGCCCGCATGGAACGCGTCGAGAACCTGCTCGGCACCGACTTCTCCGACCTCACGGTCCGCGCCACCGTCCATCTGGCCCTCAACACCGAGGTCGCCCTCACCGAGGGCAGCACGGGGCACCCGGCCGCCCCCGCCCGGCTCGGCGACCTGCTCACCGAACCCGCCCTCGGCACCTGGGCCCGCGACCTGCTGGCCCGTCTGGACACCGACGCCCGCGACCTGCGCCGCACCCTGCGCGCCTGGATCGCCGCCGGCGGCAACGCCGAACGCGCCGCACAGCTCCTCGGCGTGCACGCGCAGACCGTGCGCGAGCACGTCCGCAGCGCCGAACCCGTCCTGGAACGCCAGCTCCTGGCCTCCGGCAGCGACCTCTACGAGGTCGTCCTCGCCCACCTCGCGACCCGCGAACTCGACCAGCCCGACCTGCGCGGGGACCGCTGACGGGCCGTCGTACCGGTCACGGAATCGGGCCATCCGGACTCACCTGTGCACAACTGAGTCCCCGGCGCCCGCGAACGGGCATCGCCACGATTCACATCCCCCTCCCGCGGCACGTAGGTTCGGGGTACCGCGGGGGTGCGACCGGCACGGGGGTCTGGTCGCTCCCCCGCGGACGTCCTCAGCCGCGCAGCCGGACGGGGATCTCCTGCCAGCCGAACGCGATGAACGACGGCACCTGCTCCAGCTTCCCCTCCGCCGCGCTCAGCTCCGGGAACCGCTCGAACAGGGTGCTCAGCGCGATCGACGCCTCCATCCGGGCCAGCGGCGCCCCGATGCAGCGGTGCACCCCGATCCCGAACGACAGATGGTCCTCCGCCGCCCGCGTCGCGTCGAAGACGTCCGCGTCCGGGCCGTAGTGCGCGGGGTCCAGATTCGCCGCGGCGTACGTCGTGATGATCGCGTCCCCGGCCGGTATCGTCACCTCGCCGACCTTCAGATCGCTCACCGCGAACCGCAGCGGCAGCGAGGCGATCGACGGATGCGCCCGCAGCGTCTCGTCGATCACCGCGTCCCAGGAGATCTCCCCGGCGCGCACCGCCGCCAGCTGCTCGGGCCGCCCCAGCAGCGCCACCACCGCGTTCCCGACCAGGTTCACGGTCGTCTCGAACCCGGCCCCGATGACCAGCAGCAGGGTGTACAGCAGCTCCTCGTCGCTGAGGCGGTCCCCGTCCTCGTCGCGCACCCGGATCAGCTCGGTCGTCATGTCGTCGCCCGGATGCTCCGACTTGTGGGCGATGAGCCCGCCCAGGACCGTGCCGATCTGCTCCTGCACGAACGCGGCGTGCTCCGGGCTCGGGTCCGAGGTGTCCATGATCGCCGCTATCAGCCGGCCGACGGAGTCGCGCATCTCCTCCGGCACCCCGAACAGCTCGCAGATGATCCGCATCGGCAGCGGGTGCGCCAGCCCCGCCTTCAGGTCCACCACCTCGCCGCCCCGCTCCAGCTCGTCCAGCAGCTCGGCGGTGATCGTCTCCACCCGCTCCCGCAGGGCCTCGGTGCGCCGGTGCGTGAAGCTCGGCGCCACCAGCTTGCGCAGCCGGGTGTGGTCGGCGCCGTACGTCGACAGCATGTTGACCACGCCGACCCAGCCGAGGATCCAGCCCCAGGAGGGGTGTTCGCCGAGCTCCGGCCACAGCCGCCAGTGTTTGCGCGGGTCCTTGCTTACCTCGGGGTCGAGGATCAGCTGTTTCAGCGTGTCGTACCCGGTGGGCGCCCAGGCGGGGATGCCGCCGGGCAGCTCCACGGGCACGACGGGGCCGAGGGCACGCAGCCGGGCGCTCTCGGCGGCGATGTCGGCGCCGAGCGGGTCGAGGGCGATGCGGTCGGTCACGGTCACGAAGGCACTCCTGGCTGTTCGGACGGCTGGTCGGACGGCTGGTCGGTCGACGGCGAGCGGGGGCTGAAACGGACGGGCAGCGCGGTCAGCGAGCGATGGAACGGCCCGGGCCGCCAGGACAGCCGCGCCCGCGGCAGCACCGGCTCCAGGTCCGGCAGCCACTGGGTGAGCTGCTCGATGGCCTCGGTGACGAGCAGCAGCGTGTGCTGCTTGACCGGACAGGAGTGCGCGCCCGCGCCCCACGACAGATGCGAGGCGTCGTTCGGATGCCGGCCCTCGGTGACCTCCTGCTCCGAGAAGTGCCCGAGCGCCCCGTACGACACCACCACCGGCACCGCGTCCCGCAGCCACACCCCGTGGAAGGAGACCGGTCTGCGCGCGTAGTAGATGCCGTAGTTGGCCAGCGGGGTCTCGTGGTGCAGCACCTCCACCACCGCGTCCAGCACCGGACGGGCGCCGCTGGTGAGGGTGGAGTAGTAGGCCGGGTTGCCGAGGATCCGGGACAGCGTGTTGGACAGCAGGTTCGCCGTCGGCTCGTAGCCGGCCCCGAGGGTGAGGAACACCTGCCAGGTGACCTCCTCGCGGGTCAGCCGGGCCGGATGGTCCAGCAGCCGGCTCGGCAGATCGTCCCCCGGCGTCCGGGCCTTGGTGTCGATCAGCTCCAGGACGTACTGCGCGTACCGGGCCTCGCCCTCGGCGGCCCGCGCGCCGCCCTCCATCATCGTGCCCAGGCTCTCGTTGAGCCGGTCGCCCTCGTGGTCCGGCAGCCCGAACAGGTCGTTGAGCACCAGCGCCAGCAGCGGCCGCGCGAAGTCCCCCACCAGATCGGCCTCGCCGCGCGGACCGATCCGGCCCGCGAGCAGCCGTACCGCCCGGTGCACCCGGCCGCGCAGATCGTGCGGCTCCACCAGGTCGAACACATCGATCAGCGTGGTGCGGTAGCGGACATGGGCGGCCCCGTCGGAGAACAGCGCGTTGGGCCGCCAGCGCATCATGCCGAGCACCGGAGAGTCGACCGGGACGGTCGTCTCCCAGGCCCTCGGGTCGTGCGAGAACGTCTCCTCGTCGTGCAGCACGTCCAGCGCCGCCCGCCGGTCCGTGACGACGTACGCCGGCACCCCGGGCGCCAGCTCGGCCCAGCCCACCGGCCCCTGGGCGCGCAGCGCGCCGTAGTAGTGGCGCGGGTCCGAGGCGAAGCCCTCCTCCCACAGGCGCACCGGCGCCGAGCGCGAGAAGTCCCGCTGGTCCGGGGGATAGGTGGTCACCGGGCCTCCGCCGGGTCACGGGTGAGCAGATGGTCGACCAGCGCCAGTAACGCGTCGATCGAGGAGTTCGGGTCCCGGGCGTCGCAGGTCACCATCGGGGTGTCCGTCTCCAGGTCCAGGGCCCGGCGCAGCTGCTCCACCCCGTGGTGCCGGGGCGCGTCCGGGAACTCGTTGAACGCCACCGCGTACGGCAGTCCGCTCTCCTCGACCAGCCCCAGCACGTCGAACGAGGCGTCGATCCGGCGGCTGTCCACCAGGACCAGCGCGCCCAGCGCCCCGTAGGCGATGTCGTCCCACAGCGCCCGGAACCGCTCCTGGCCGGGCGTGCCGAACAGATACAGCACCACCCCGCCGGGCAGGCTCACCCGGCCGAAGTCGATCGCGACGGTCGTCGTCGTCTTGTCCCGCACCCCCGCCAGATCGTCCACCTCCGCGGACGCCTCGCTCAGATGCTCCTCGGTGTGCAGCGGCCGGATCTCCGACACCGAGCCGATCAGGGTCGTCTTGCCCACCCCGAACGGCCCCGCGACCAGGATCTTCACCAGGTCGCGGGCGGTGTCGGGAAGGTGGACGCGATCCCTCTCGCCGGGCGCGCCGGTCGTGCCCGAGGGAGCGCTAGTCGTGCTTGAGGGCGCGGAGGCCATCGGCCACTCTCTTCAGCAGGTCGGGGTCGAACCGCCCGGCGGGCGGGATGGGCGGCCGGGCGAGCACCAGGCGCCGGTCTTCGAGGTCGGCCGCCAGCACCCGTACCGCGGACACCGGGAGCCGCAGCAGCGCCGCCGCCTCCACCACGGCCAGTGAGCCGCCCTCCAGGGCTTCCAGCAGGGCGAGTCCGGCGGCGGGCAGTCCCTCGGGCGGTCCTTCGGACGGGCCCTGGGGCAGGGGGTCACCGGTGAGGGCCAGCACCGTCAGCCGCTCCATGTGCGAGCGGCTGGGCCGGGCCACGCCCCCGGTCGACAGATACGCGGGGACCAGGGGGCGGCCGGCCGGACGGCCGGTCATGCCGGCGGGTTGTCGTCGGCTCCTCTGGGCGCGGCCGCCATGGCCTTCTCACCCAGTCGCGCCACCTGGGAGTGCACCCGGTGCGCCAGCAGGTCGAGGCGCGCCTCGACCCCGCCGTACGCGGCGACACAGGTGCCGTGGTCCGTCGGCACGATGAGGACGTACCCGTGGTCGGACTCGATGACGATCTGCCGGACCTCCGCCCGTTCCCGGTCGGCGAAGGCGGCCGCGGCCGTCCGGCACGCCCCTTGTACGGTGCTGGTGATGGCGGCCACCCGTTCGGCCGACGGCTGCGACAGCGCGTCGGTGTACCCCGTCACGAGGCCGTCCCGGGTGAGCATGACGGCGGCCACCACGTGCGGCACCTGCAGGATCGGCTCCAGCACCCATGCGGTGTCGCCCGTGTCGCGGCTGGTCATCGGGCCGCTCCTCCTTCTGCGTGGTCGGTCTGGTCGGTCTGTTCGGTGCCGTCCCCGGCCACCTCCGCGGTGGCCGGCTCGTCGGCGCCGGAGCGGGCCGCCGCGGTGCCGGACTGCAGCGCGCCGAGTGCGGCGGCGGCCTCCTCCGGGCGGCGGGCCGGCCGGACGGCCGCGGAGTCCTCGGGTACGGCCACGCGGGAACGGCGGCGGCGCTGGGGCAGGCCGTCGGCGTCCCGGGAGCCGTGGTGCCCGGCGGGCTCCGCGTCCTGGTTCTCCGTTCCGTACGTGTGGGAGGGGGCGTTGCGTTCAGGGGCCGTCCGGCGTGTGGTGCGCGGGGCGCTGGCCGCCGGGGGCCGTTCCTCGGGGTCGACCTTGCTGAGCAGATGGCTGTCGACGCGCAGCACCGCGCGCACCCCGCCGTAGGGGGAGGCCGAGGAGACGTCGACGCCCAGGTCGAACTGGCGGGTGAGGCGGCCGATCGCGGCCAGTCCCATGCGTGGCGGATCGCCCAGCCCGGTCAGCAGGATCGGCTCGTCGCCGGCCACCAGCCGCTGGGCGCGCTCGCGTTCGTCGCGGGTCATGCCGAGGCCCGCGTCGTCGATGGTGACGCACACCCCGTGGTGGACGTGCTCCAGGCCGACCACGACGTCGGTGTCGGGGGAGGAGTGCCGCAGCGCGTTGTCGAGCAGTTCGGCGACGATGATCGCGACCGGCTCCACGGCGTGCGAGACGAGGGCGGTGCCGGGCTCCAGATGGTTGTGGACCCGCACCCGCTGGTACCCCGCGAGCCGGGCCTGGCCGCCGGTCACCGCGTCCACGACGTGGGACTCCTCGCGGGCGAGCCCCACCCAGGCCCCGCAGACCACCGCGGTGACCTGGGCGCGGCGCAGCGACTGCTCGTTCTCGTGGTCGAGCCGGAACAGGGTCTGGGCCAGCTCCGGGTCGTCGTAGCGCTGTTGCAGCACGCGCAGGGCGTCCTGGAGGCGGTAGAGGGCCGCCTGGATCTCCCGGGTGGCGCCGCGCATCCCGGCCTGTGCGGCGGCGTCGACCCGGGTGCGCTGGGCGAGCACCTCGGACTGGAGCGCGAGCAGCACGTTCTCCAGGCCGATGCCGAGCGGGGTGCCGACGGTCAACGGCTGGAGCGGGCCCGGGACGTCGAGGTGCGGATGGGCCACCCGGCGGGCGGCGGCGGGCACGCGGTGCGCCGCCAGATGCTCGACCTCGGCCGTGAACGCCCGCACGGTCCCGTCGAGTCGGGTGCGCAGGGCGGCGATCTCCGCGTGGGCGCGGGCGCGTTGCCGCCGGGCCCGCAGCAGGCCGCCGCCCAGGGCGAGCGCGGACAGTGTGCCGACGGCAAGACCGCCGGCCACCAGGTCCGGTAATTCGATCATCGATTCGGGTTCCAGGAGGGGTCGCATCGGGGTACTCGCAGCACAGTACACACCGCCATTGGCCGCTCTCGCACGGTTGGGCGAGAGTTCACTGTGAAAGTGACCGGCATCTGTTCGGTTCTGCGTCGAGTGCCTGAAATGCCGTTGCCCGTGGGTGAGTTGAAAACCCCGAGAGCGGCCCGTCCTGGGCGACGCGCTAGTCTGCGCCGAGCGGGGTCAGCACGGACAGGGTGCCGTTGGCCTGGCGCAGCGCCAGTTCCAGCGTGCCGGGGGCGTGCAGGGCGCCGGTGCCGTCCGGTGGCACGAGCCACTCCAGGAACCGGGCCGGCCGGTACGGCGGCGGCACCGCGACCCAGGAGCCGCGGCGGGCGTGCCGCAGCCCCGCCCCGATCCACCGGCTGCCCGGGTCGGGCGGCAGGAAGAAGCCCACCCGATGGGCCGCCGTGTCCACCAGCGTCGGCCCCGGCACGGGCAGCGCCGGCTGCCACAGCAGATCCAGCGTGAGCAGACCGAGCCGGTCCGGGACGCTGAGCACGTCCCAGTACCGGCCCGCCTGGAGCAGGGCGATCCCGTCGCCCTGGTCCCACTCGCGTTTGCAGACCCGAGGGTCCGTCGCGGCGGCGGAGAGCCACTCCACACCGCGTTCCCACGTCACATCGCTCATCGTCCGGCTCCGTGTGCTGTCCCCAGGACCCGGCAGCGGACCAGCGCGGCACCGGGCAAAGCCGTCGGCCGCACTGTGCCGACTCGGCATATGCATGCTGGTAGATATTTCTACCTGGCGGAAGGGGTGGCGGACCGTGGCGTTTTGGTCTGTTTCGTTCGACTTTCGCGCCGGTGTTCGGGCGGGGGCGGCGGCTCGCCCTAGTGGTCGCTCTCCAGGTGCAGCTTGAGCAGGTCCACACCGTAGTCGCCCCCGTTGGGGGTGCGGATGATCGTGTGGATGTGGTGCTGGCTGGGGTTGCGGTTCTGGGTCTCGTAGGCGATCGGGGACTGGGCGTCGTACTCGATCAGGACCACCGGACTGTGCACGCGGTAGTAGAAGGCGGAGGAATCCTTCGTCTCGCCGATCCAGTAGAACCAGGTGTCGTCGAGGTGCTTCTCGACCTCCGTCATCTTCACCTCGGCGTGGCCGTCGTCCAGGTTGCCGACATAGACGCGGACGAGGTCGAGGAGGTGGTTGCGCTGCGCCTCGGTCCAGTCCTCGGCCGCCAGCCCCTGGTAGGCGATCTTGGCGTTGTCCTGGCCGGCGCCGGCCGTGAAGTTGTCGCCGGCCTTGGCCTCCGAGGAGACGGCCTTCTTCCGCTGGGCGGCGGTCAGCGACCGCAGCAGCGTCAGCCCGGCCCTGGTCTCGGTCCTGAAGAGGGTGATCTTCTCGCCGCCGTAGGTGGCGGAGGTCGGCTCCGAGCCCATGAAGGTCGGTGTCATCACGACCTGGTCGCCGAGGACGAAGTAGTTGATGGCCAGGTGGTGGCCCTCGTACTGGAAGCCCCAGGGCTTGGTGGTGGACGGGGTCCCCATGAAGGTGAAGAAGTACGCGCCCTCGGTCAGGGTCTCCTTGCCGCCGCCGCTGTACTCGCCCAGGTAGCCGTTGAGCTTCATGATGTTCCGGGACTGGGTGAGCCCGTCGGCGGACAGGGCGGCGCCGAGCAGGGCGTAGCCGAGGTCCCGCTGCTTCTCGGTCAGGTCTCCCATCCGGGCGCCCTGACGCTCGTACCCGTCGACGTTGCTCCACTTCAGCCACTCGTCGTCGTCCACGTCGAAGACGGACGCCTTGCGCTCCTTGGCGGTCAGCCCGTCCAGGAAGGCCTGCGCGGCCCGGACGACCTTGTCGGTGGAGACGTCGGTCGAGTGGACGGAGTACAGGTCGTCGACGACCTTGCCGTCCGTGGTGACCCCGACGAAGTCCGCGTACGGGACCTCGCTCGCCCCGGGGCCCATGCCCCCGGCGCCGCCGCCGGGACCTCCGGAGGGCATGCCCGAGGGCACCCCGCCGCCCGGACCGCCGCCGGGGCCGCCGTACGAGGCGGAGGCCGCCGTGCCGGAGGAGTTCGAGGAGCATCCCGTCATCGTCGCGACGGCGGCGACTCCGCCGGCGAGCAGCGCCTTGTTCATGAACCAGCGGCGGCTGCGCTCGGCTTCGGGGGTGCGGGGTCGGTGTCCGTGGTCGTGTCCGTGCATGCGGTCGAGGCTCCACGGCCCACCTGAAGCAAACCTGAAGACGACACCGTCATGTCTCCCGCCCGCTCCGCCGTCACACCCGCCGGCCACCGCCCTGCGGCACCGGCAGCGGGGGATCCGCCTGGCGCAGCTCGGCCAGCAGCTCGTTCTGGCCCGCGAGGAGCTCGGTGAGGATCCGGCGGGCCGCCCGCAGCAGTTCGGCCACATCGCCGCCGGCGAGCGCGTAGCTCACCGTCGACCCCTCGCGGATCGACACCACGATCCCGGAGCGGCGCAGCACGGCCAGCTGCTGGGACAGGCTGGACGGTTCGATCTCGATCTCGGTGAGCAGGTCCCGTACGGGGACGGGGCCGCCCTGCAGCAGTTCGAGGACCCGGATGCGTACCGGGTGCCCCAGCATGCGGAAGAACTCGGCCTTGGCCTGATAGAGGGGGACCTGCATGGTCAATCGCACGCTCCTGCCGCGTTCGCCGGATGGTGCCCGCTCGCGCGGCGGCCCGGCGTCGTACGCCGCCGCGCGTGGTCCTGCGTCGGGATCCCGCTCCCGATCCTCCTGGTTGGGGGCTCCGCACACCCGTGTGATGCGCTGATCTGGATGTGTCGAGATGAAGAAATCTTCAATTCATGGGCGTGCGAAGCCGAGGACCGTGAAGGTCCCTACACCTCGATCTCGTTCTCGATGCGCTTGAGCTGGTGGCGGGCCATGGCCAGGTTGGAGCGCTCCCGGTCCAGGACGAGATAGATGAACAGCCCGCTGCCGGTACGGCCCTTGACGAGCCGGATGAGGTGGTACTGACTGCCCAGCGTGATCAGGATGTCCTCGATCTCACCCTTCAGACCCAGGTGTTCCATGGTGCGGACCTTGGCCCGGATCACATCGGTGTTGCCCGCGGCGGCGACGGCCAGGTCGAGGTCCTTGCCGCCGCCCATCGTGCCCAGGGCCATCCCGCTCGTGTAGTCCACGACGGCGGCTCCCATCGCGCCCTCCACCGCGGTCATCATCTCCTTGAGAGAGATCTCCACATTCGCCATGGCGCTCCTCCTGCCGGTTGCGCGGGCCCGACTCCTCCGGTCCCGCTGGTGCCTCCGAACGTACGGACCGCGTCCGCCGCGAGGGCCGCGTGCTCCGGGACTGGCCCAAGGACGTTCGAAACACGAAGATCCAGGCGAGTTTTTGACCATCGGAGGGTGGGAGTTGACCGGGTGCCCGCCTCCGGTACCACCGGCGTGCACCCGGGGGAGCCGTCGCTTGCGGTGGGTCGGTCCAGCGGGCAGGGTTCCGTGGCGTGGCCACCTTGCTGATCGTTCATCACACCCCGTCCCCCCACTGCCAGGCGATGTTCGAGGCGGTGCTCTCGGGGGCGACCGACCCGGAGATCGAAGGGGTACGGGTCGTACGGCGGGCCGCCCTCGCCGCCACCGCCTCGGACGTCCTGGAGGCCGACGGCTATCTGCTCGGCACCCCCGCGAACCTCGGGTACATGTCGGGCGCGCTCAAGCATTTCTTCGACCAGGTCTACTACCCGTGCCTCGACGCCACCCGGGGCCGCCCCTTCGGCTACTACGTCCACGGCGGCAACGACGTCACCGGCGCCGTCCGCGCCGTCGGGGCCGTCACCACGGGCCTCGGCTGGCGCAGCGCCGCCGACCCGGTCACCGTCACCGGGGAACCCGGCAAGGCGGACCTGCGGGCCTGCTGGGAACTGGGCGCGACGGTGGCCGCCGGCCTGATGGAGTGAGCCGGGCTCAGTCCCAGAGCGGGTAGGTCACCACGCGCGGGAAGTGGTCCGGCCGGGCCCCGGTGTAGGTGAGGGTCATCCGGCTGTAGTGCTGCACCTGCGGGTGCTTCTTCCACGGCTTGGGATGGTCGAGCTTCACCCGCACGGCGTACGGGTGGAAGTGCCCGGCCGCGCAGTACGGAACGCAGTCGTTGACGACGTTGACCCCGCTCCCGCGTGCCGACCGTTGACCCCAGTGGTTCCAGTGCAGCGAGGTCAGCCGGCTGTTGCCGTCGCCGCAGGCCAGCACGAAGGCGCTCGGCCGGACCTGCGCGTGCCAGAAGCAGTCCACCAGGACCGGCACGGCCACCTGCCGCACCTTGGCCGACGGCGCGCCCGGCGTGGCCGAGGCCGTGCCGATCGCCGCGGTGAGTCCCAGCGCCGCACAGAGCATCACCGCTGTCCTCGTCAGGTGTCGCATGTCGGCTCCCGCCCGCCCGTCCCGGGACCGGGTGCGTCCCGGGGGATTCGGTACCGACGGTACGACGATGCGCGCAGGTCGACCACTCGAACGGAGTAGTGCCCACCTGTTCGGCGTAGGCCGCCGACGGCGGTGCGGCCGAAAATCTGCGCCCGCCGGGCCGAATTCCCAGTCGGGCATGGCCATTTCCGGCCGAAGTTTTGGCATTCGCATGACAAAGCTGTGCACCCGGTGCCACTCTGCTGCGGGCATTCACCGTTCCTTCACATGCACCTCATGAGGTGGATGCCCGTCCACCCCCCACTCCATCACCCCCCACCTCCTTCCACCCGCCAGTCGTGCAGCGCTCCGGACCGGCCCATCCCGTCGGTCCGCCCCCCGTCGGCCCCCACCCGAGGCCGACCGTCGCACCGAAGGAGAACCCGTTGCCCCGGCGACACCATGCCACCCCCCGGCGCAGACGCGCCTCACTCATCGCCCTCACCACCGCCGGCACCCTGCTCACCCTCGGGGTGCAGACCGGCGCCGCCTCGGCGGCACCCGTCGACCCCGGCCCCGGCAGGATCACCGCCACGCCCCGGGCCGGCGCCGAACCGACCGCCCTGTCCCCGGCCCGCCGCGCCTCGCTGATCAAGAGCGCGCAGACCGCGGCCGGCGCGACGGCCAGGACGCTCGGCCTCGGAAGCCGGGAGAAGCTGGTCGCCAAGGACGTCATCAAGGACGCCGACGGCACCACCCACACCCGCTACGAGCGCACCTACGGCGGACTCCCCGTCCTCGGCGGTGACCTGGTCGTGCACGACAAGAGCGGCCGCACCACCGTGACGAAGGCGAGCGGGGCCACCCTGAAGGTGCCCTCGCTCACCCCCGCGCTCTCCGCGTCGGGCGCCACCGACAAGGCCCTCGCCGTCTCGAAGAAGGCCGACGTCAAGGGCTCCGCGACCGAGAACGCGCCCCGGCTGGTCGTCTGGGCCGGCACCGGCAAGCCCGTCCTGGCCTGGGAGACGGTCGTCGAGGGCGTCCAGAAGGACGGCACCCCGAGCGAACTCCAGGTCGTCACCGACGCCACCACGGGCAAGCAGATCCAGGCCGCGGAGAAGGTGCACACCGGCACCGGCACCGGCCAGTACGTCGGCACGGTCCCGCTCGGCACCACCCTGTCCGGATCGACGTACCAGCTCACCGACTCCGACCGCGCCGGGCACAAGACGTACGACCTCAACCAGGGCACCTCGGGCACCGGGACCCTCTTCACGGACGACAACGATGTCTGGGGCACCGGTCTGCCGTCCAACCGCCAGACCGCCGGTGTCGACGTGGCCTTCGGCGCCGCAGCCACCTGGGACTACTACAAAGAGGTTTACGGTCGCAACGGCATCCGCAACGACGGGGTCGCCGCCTACAGCCGGGCCCACTACGGCAGCTCCTACGTCAACGCGTTCTGGCAGGACAGCTGCTTCTGCATGACGTACGGCGACGGCTCGGGCAACACCCACCCGCTGACCGCCCTCGACGTGGCCGCCCACGAGATGAGCCACGGCGTCACCGCCGCCACCGCCAACCTCACCTACTCCGGCGAGTCCGGCGGCCTGAACGAGGCGACCTCGGACATCTTCGCCGCGGCCGTCGAGTTCTACGAGAACCTCCCGGCCGACCCCGGTGACTACCTCGTCGGCGAGAAGATCGACATCAACGGCAACGGCACCCCGCTGCGCTACATGGACAAGCCCTCCAAGGACGGCTCCTCCCGCGACAGCTGGAGCTCCACCCTGGGCAGCATCGACGTCCACTACTCCTCGGGCCCCGCGAACCACTTCTTCTACCTGCTCTCCGAGGGCAGCGGCGCCAAGACGATCAACGGCGTCTCGTACGACAGCCCGACCTCCGACGGCCAGGCCGTGACCGGCATCGGCATCACCAACGCCGCCGCGATCTGGTACCGGGCGCTGACGACGTACATGACCTCGTCGACGAACTACGCCGGTGCCCGCACCGCCACCCTGTCGGCCGCCGCCGACCTCTTCGGCGCCTACAGCCCGACCTACCTCGCCGTCGCCGACGCGTGGGCGGGCATCAACGTCGGCAACCGGATCGCCCTCGGCGTCAACGTCGCCCCGATCGCCGACCAGACCAGCGGCATCGGCCAGGCGGTCAGCCTCCAGGTGGACGCCTACACCACCAACTCGGGCGCCGGCCTGACCTACGAGGCGACCGGACTGCCGGACGGGCTGAGCATCAGCCCGAGCGGTCTGATCTCGGGCACGCCGACCACCCTGGGCACCGGTGACGTGACCCTCAAGGTCACCGACAGCACGGGGGCGTCCGTCACGGACACCTTCAGCTGGCGGATCGCGTACATCTACGCCAACGCCACCCGGGTCGACATCCCCGACAACGGCGCCGCCGTCGAGTCCCCGGTCACCATCACCGGCCGCGACGGCAACGCCTCCGCCACCACCTCGGTCTACGTCAACATCGTCCACACCTACCGCGGTGACCTGACGGTCGACCTCGTCGGCCCGAACGGCACGGTCTACTCGCTGCTCAACCGCAGCGGCGGCTCCGCCGACAACGTCGACCAGACCTTCACCGTCGACGCCTCGGCCCAGCCCCTCAACGGCACCTGGAAGCTCCGCGTCCAGGACCGCGCGTCGATCGACGTGGGCTACATCCAGAACTGGCAGCTGACACCCTGATCCCCGTCATCCCCTGACCTCGGGCGGCACGGCCGGCCCGAGGCCGGGGGAAGGCTCCACGACCGCCGCCGCCCGGACCCTCGAGGTTCCGGGCGGCGGCCCGTGTCACCGGCTCTCAGCGCTGGGGCGCGGCGTCCGCCGCGAGCTGGGCCAGCGGCGTGCCGCCCGCCCACAGCAGCAGCCGGGGGCCGTCGATCAGAAACGTGTGGCCCTGGCGCGCGGCCCACACCTCGTCGCGATGGGTGAACGTGCCCCGGTGCACCACGAGCCGCAGCGCCGGCGCCGCCCAGCCGCGCGCCGCCGGCCGCGCCCGGCAGGAACAGGCCCCGTCCTCGTCCGGCAGCGGTTCCGCCACCGGACGGAACGCGACGTCGAGCACCCGCCCCCGGCCGTCCCGGGCGGCGAGATGCAGGGCGTCGTGGCGCGGCGGCGGCAGCACCCGCCAGCCGTCCCGCCGCAGCATCCGGGCCACCGCCACCACCAGCGCCGGCATGTCCAGCTCCGCCAGCTCCTGCGCGGTGTAGCGTCCGCCGCGCCGCCGGGCGTACGGCCGTGAGCGGTGCCGCAGGGCCGCACCGGCGACCGTGAGCAGCACCAAGGCCGGGACGCAGGCCCACGGGCCGAACCGGCGGGAGACCAGCACAAGCCCCACGACCAGCGCGCACACGGCCACGATCAGCAGGACCAGCGCGGGCAGCACCTCCCGCAACCGGGGCCCGTCACGGCCCTGCGCCCGCAGCCGCCGCACGGTGCGGCGCTGCCGGTCCCGTCCCGACCCGTCCTCCGGTAATCGGTCCCGCTCGCCTGCCGTCACGGTCGCCCCCCAGCCCGTACACCCCGATGTGCGAGTGAGAGCGGGCTACCCGTCGACGCGCCGCCGATGCGGAGAACGCTTCCGTGCGCCCCTGTGCGCCCCGCGTTCCGACCCCGGCCCGGGAGTCGGTAGGCAGCCCTCGCGGACGGGGCCGTTGTCAGTGGGGCGTGCCAAGCTGCCGGTCATGGACGAGGCTGAGTTCTTGCGGGGCCGGGTGTACGGCGCCGAACACGACGACGCGGGCCCCCGCCCGGACCGTGCGTACGCCGAGCTGGTGGGCGGCCCGCTCGACGGCCTGCTGCTCGACGTCACGGACCGCGCCGACCATGAGCCCGGCGAGGTGGAACTCACCACGGAGATAGGCCGCTACGGCCCCGGCGGCCGCACCCTGTACGCCCGACGCCCCACCGACGCCGCCCGCTTCGACTGGCGCGGCGACACTCCGGGCACGCCCTGACGGCGGATACGTGGTTTTCTGGGCTCCAGTGACCCCCGGACCTCTTGGGAGAGCCCTCCATGACCCACGTCGCGCACCCGGAGCGCTACGACAACGGCATGCTCTACCGCCGCACCGGCCGCTCCGGACTCGACCTCCCCGTCCTGTCCCTCGGGTACTGGCACAACTTCGGTGACGACCGGGCGTTCGAGAAGCAGCGGGAGATCGCGCTGCGCGCCTTCGACCTCGGGATCACCCACCACGATCTGGCCAACAACTACGGTCCCCCCTACGGCGCGGCCGAGCTCAATTTCGGCCATCTGATGAAGCGGGACCTCGGGCCCTACCGCGACGAGCTGGTGATCTCCACCAAGGCCGGCTGGGACATGTGGCCCGGCCCCTACGGGCAGGGCGGCGGCTCGCGCAAGTACCTCCTGGCCTCGCTGGACCAGTCCCTCAGCCGGATGGGCCTCGACCACGTCGACATCTTCTACTCCCACCGCCTGGACACCACCACGCCACTGGAGGAGACGATGTCGGCGCTGGCCACCGCCGTGCGCCAGGGCAAGGCCCTCTACGTCGGCATCTCGTCCTACGACGCCGAGCGCACCCGCATCGCCGCGGGGCTGCTGCGCGACCTGGGGACGCCGCTGCTCATCCACCAGCCCTCGTACAGCATGCTCAACCGCTGGATCGAGACCGACGGCCTGCTGGACGTCACCCAGGAGGAGGGGGTCGGCGTCATCGGATTCACGGCGCTGGCCCAGGGGATGCTGACCGGGCGTTATCTCCAGGGCGTCCCCGAGGACTCACGCGCGGCACAGGGCACCTCGCTGGACGCGGCATGGCTCTCCGACGACATGGTCGGGCGGCTGCGTGCCCTCGACGCCGTCGCGTCGCGGCGCGGGCAGACCCTCGCCCAGATGGCCCTCGCCTGGGCGTTGCGCGACCCGAGGGTCACCTCCCTGGTGATCGGCGCCTCGCGGACCGGGCAACTGGAGCAGAACGTGGCCGCGCTGAAGAACCTTCACTTCGGCGAGGAGGAACTCGCCGAGATCGACCGGTACGCCACCGACGCCGGCGTCGACCTGTGGCAGGACGCCCGGCTCGGCAAGCTGGGCTGAGCCCGGGGCACCCGCACGCGGAAGTGGCCGGAAGTGTGCTCGTTCGATCGTACGAACATGCGTGCGGTGGGGTTACCTCTGTGACAGCGGCTTGATAGGAAACTTTCCTGTCAGTTCGCCACCCCCCACCTCCCCTGGAGTCACCGTGGTGCCCATTCCCTCCTCCCGCCGTACCTTCCTCGCCCTCACCGGTGCCCTCGCCGGGGCCGTGGCGGCCGCCCCGCTGCTCGCCCCGTCCCGGGCCGGCGCCGTGACCGCGGCCGGGCTCGACGACCCGGCGAAGAAGGAGATCGCGATGAAGCTGGTGTCGAGCGCGGAGAACTCCTCGCTCGACTGGAAGGCCCAGTACAAGTACATCGAGGACATCGGCGACGGCCGCGGCTACACCGCCGGGATCATCGGCTTCTGCTCCGGCACCGGCGACATGCTCGACCTCGTGCAGCTCTACACCGACCGCAAGCCCGGCAACGTCCTCGCCAAGTACCTCCCGGCGCTCCGCTCGGTCGACGGCAGCGACTCCCACGCGGGGCTCGACCCGAACTACCCCAAGGACTGGCGCAAGGCCGCCCAGGACACCGCGTTCCAGCAGGCGCAGAACGACGAGCGCGACCGGGTCTACTTCAATCCGGCCGTCAAGCAGGGCAAGGCGGACGGTCTGCGGGCCCTGGGCCAGTTCGCGTACTACGACGCGATCGTGATGCACGGCGACGGCGACGACTCCACCAGCTTCCGCAACATCCGCAAGCGGGCCCTGCGCAGCGCCAAGCCGCCGGCCCAGGGCGGCAACGAGACGACGTACCTCAACGCCTTCCTCGACGCGCGCGTCTGGGCCATGAAGCAGGAGGAGGCGCACAGCGACACCAGCCGTGTCGACACCGCCCAGCGGGTCTTCCTGCGCAAGGGCAACCTCGACCTCGACCCGCCGCTCGACTGGAAGGTCTACGGCGACAGCTACCACCTCGGCTGACCGGCGCCCCGGTCAAGCCGGCCCGGGCGGTGCGTCGAGGACCTCGAACGTCGCCCGGCCGACGGTCAGCACGCCGTCGGACAACGGCGTGCACCGCACACCGCCCTTGTCACGCAGGGCGCGCCGTGCCCCCGGCCCGACCGTGACGTCCATCCAGGCGCACGGCCGGGCCGGCCGGTTCACGGCGAACAGCACGGGACCGGCGCCGCTGTCCAGCGCGATCGTCGAGCCGACGCAGGAATCGATGTCGACGCCCCGGAGCAGGATGTTCCGCCGGGTCTGCCGCAGCCCCGGGGAACCGTCCGGGCGCACCGGCAGACTCTCGACGGCCATGAGGGTCACCGCCGCGTCCCGGTGGGCCGGTTGGCCGAAGTACCGGTCGCCGACCAGCCCCAGGCCCCGCCGGACCTCCACCCGGGACACCGACTCGTCCTCGGGCCCGTCCGCCGGCCCGTCCGAGGGACGCCCCCCGAACCGGTGCGCGGCCGACACCAGCAGCTCCACCACCTCGATCTCGGCCATGACCTCAGCCTAGGGCCGAGGTCATGACGTCACGAGGTCAGGGCTTGAACGGCAGTGTCGCGCAGTTCGACGAAGCCCGCTGTCCGTCGAGCCGGTCGGTCAGCCACGCGATCGCGTCGCCCTGGTCGGTCAGCAGGGGAGCGAAGTGGTTGAGCAGCGCCCGGCCCAGGCCCGGCAGCACCACCGGCTTGTACGTGACGTCCACGCCCTTCGCGCACCAGGCCACGGCGAGCGCCCGCGCCTGGGCGTGGGGAACGAGATCGTCGGCGGTGCCGGTCGCCAGCCGTATCGGGGACGTCGGCTCGAGCCTGCCGATGCGCTGGTCGGCGAGGAACGCCTGGAGCGCCGGCTCCTCCTCGACGACATCGCTGATGGAGCTGCCGTCGGTGGTCCAGGAGCTGCTGCGGGCCGAGTTGTAGGCGAGCAGGGCGTCACCCACGCACATGGTCGACAGGTCCTTCAGGGCCGCCTTGCCGGCCGCGTTGAGATGGGCCTCCGCGATCGGCTTCAGCTCGGGGTCGGACTGGACGAACCCGTTCACCGACCAGCCGAGCGCCCCCGCGAGGTCACTGCCGTCGATGGCCCGGGTGACCGCGGCCAGGTCGGCGGGCGGGGCGCCGGTGTAGGTGCCGGCGAGGGTGATGTCGGGGGCGTAGGACGGCTGGAGTTCGGCCGCGGCCGCCGTGGCTCCGCCGCCCTGGCTGTAGCCGTACAGCGCGACGCGGGAGGCGGACGTGAGCGACGTACCGCCGAGGGAGCGGGCGGCGCGGACGGCGTCCAGGACGGCGTGCGCCTCGTCGACCCGGTTGACGTAGGTGTGCAGCCGGTCCGTGGCGCCCAGCCCCGGATAGTCGGTGACCGCGACGGCGATGCCGCGCGCGAGCAGCCGGTAGATCGCCAGGTTCTCGTAACCGACCGACAGGGTCTGGAGATTGACGGTGAGGGGGCGTTCGAGTCCGAGGGAGGCGGCGCACTGGTCGCCCTGGCCCATCGTGCCGGGGGCCACCACGACCAGCGGGCGCGCCCCGCTGCCCCGCCAGGCGGCCGTCGGCTCGATGTAGGCGCCGGTGACCGCGACGGGTCCGCCGGCGGAGTCCGTGGACTTGTACATCAGCCGGGTCGCCGTGCCGGGGAGTGGGCCGTCGATGCCGGGCAGGCTCAGGGCGAGGGGGAGGGGTTCGGTGCGGACCAGGGTGCCGTCGGCCGCCGGGAGGGTGGCGGGCGGGTTGTAGAAGGTGGGGATGGTGACACCGCGCGAGACCACGGCGTCCGTGTCCGTGTCGCCTGCGGCGGTGGCCGGGACGGCCGTCGTACCGAGGCAGGCAGCCACGGTCACGGCCGCGGCCAGCAGTCTGGTGGGGGCGGGCATGGCGGACCTCCGGGGGAGAGGGGAGGCCCGAGCCTTCCTCTGCGGCTCGGGTGGGGGACGGCACGGAGCGCAGGTCGTCCCGACCGCAGCCCCGCACCGCTCTTAGACGAACTGTCAGGACCGTACCGACCAGGGGGTTACCGCGGGTACTGGTCGGTAGGTTACGGTTCGGTAATATGACTGCGGGTGCCCGGAGGGCCACCCTCAACAGGTGCTACGACCCGTGTGGTTGACTGCGTGAATGTTGCGAGAGTCGGTCTTCCGGACCACGGACCTGCCGCCGCGCGACCGTTTCGACGCCTGGGCCCAGCGCATGGGCAGCACACACGCGCCCATGCGGCTCAGCACCGACCGCACCGAGGACTACCGCGGCCACCAGCGCGTGATCGAGCTGGGCGAGGTCGTCGTGTGGCCGGCGACCATGGACCCCCTCACCTTCCACCGCACGGCCAAGCTCGTCCGGCAGTCCGACCCCGAGACGTACCACCTGTCACTGCTGCTGAAGGGCGAGGGCGCGGCCGTCTGGGACCGGCGCCAGGCCGTCTACCGGATCAACGACTTCCACACCAACTCCTCGTCGCGGTCCTGGGACGTGACGACCGGAGCCGACCCCGTGACGATCGTCGGCGTGGAGATCCCGCGGACGCTGGTGGCCGTGCCGGGGAACCGGGTCGACCGGATCCTGGGCGGCCTCATCTCGGGCCGCGAGGGCAGCGGCGCACTCCTGGCCCAGTTCCTGCGCCAGCTGATCGGGGACACCGGGCCGTACCGGCCCTCCGACGCCCCGCGGCTCGGCACGGTCGTCGCCGACCTGGTCACGGTCGCCTTCGCGCACGCCGTGGACGCCGATCCGAGCCTCCCGCCGGAGACCCGCAGCCGCACGCTGGTCCTGCACATCAAGGACCACGTCCGCCGCCACCTGGCCGACCCGGACCTCACCCCCGCGCGGATCGCCGAGGCCCACCACATCTCCCGGAGCTACCTCTACCGCCTCTTCCAGGACGAAGGCGTCGGCATCGCCGCGTACATCCGCGACCAGCGGCTCGCCGGCGCCCACCGCGACCTCGCCGACCCGGCCCTGCGCACCCTGCCGATCCACGCCGTCGCCGCGCGCTGGGGCTTCCTCCGCGCGGCCGAGTTCACCCGGGCCTTCCGCACGGCGTACGGTCTGCCGCCCAGCGAACTCCGCGAGCGGACACTGAAGATGGGGGCAGGGGCAGGGGCATCGCGTGGTGGTGGGCGGGGGTTCGAGGCCGTGAGCGCGCGCCGGGGCGGCGGGGATGCCGGGGCGTCGACGTCGCGCGGTAGGGGGCAGGACTCCGCACCCGAGACCTCGTGCAGTGACGGACCGGACTCCGGCCTCGTGGTTGCGCGTGGTGAAGGGTGGGACGCCGACCTGGTGACCGCGCGTGGTGGTGACCGGGATCGGGGTGCGCTGTCGGTGCAGGGTGGCGCTGCGGGGGAGGGGCGCCGACTTCCTACGGGGGCGGTCCGGACGCGGACGCGCTGAATCGTCACTGCGGCAGGCGGGACGGGGGCGCGCCGCATCCTCTAGGCGCCGGGCCGTGCACGGAGGTGTCCCTCTTCTCACGGCGTTCTCACGGCGCCGGCCGGGCGCAGACGTGCCGAATCACGTAACGCCGAGCCGCGCACGGACGTGCCGCATCCCATGTGGGCGGTCGGCCGGGCGGGGACGTACCGCACCCCCACGACGTCGGGCCGCGGGCGGACATGCCCCCGTTCCCGCGGCGGCGAGCCGGTTGTGGACGCGGTGCCAACGAGCCGTGGACCGTCTGCCAACGACATACCGCCCGCACCTGTCGCATGCTGGTGATCAACCGCGGCACGGTTGCCCGCGGCGCCGGTGGCCGGGCCAGGACTGCGGGGGAGTCCTGGCCCGGCTCCGTTACGTCCCCCGGGTGATCGAGTGGTGACGGTCCGGGCGCGGGCGTACGGTCGAACGGTGGATCCGACCCTGGGCACCACCGTCCACGGTCATCTCCCTCCAGCCCGCTCCGGGCGGGCGACACGACGTCATGACCAGTGCTCCGCAGCCGACCCCCGCGACCGAGACCACCGCCCCGCAGAACGGCGGTGGCGGACACGCGATGGCGCTGCTGGTCATCGCCTCGTGCCAGTTGATGGTGGTCCTCGACATCACCATCGTGAACATCGCGCTCCCGGACATCCAGCGCGCCCTGGACTTCTCCACCACCAGTCTGTCGTGGGTCGTCAACGCCTACACGCTGACCTTCGGCGGGCTGCTGCTGCTCGGCGGCCGGGCGGGCGACATCCTCGGCAGACGGCGCGTGTTCATCGTCGGCGTGCTGCTGTTCGTCCTCGCCTCCCTGCTCGGCGGACTCGCCCAGAACGAGGCCCAACTCCTGTCCGCGCGCGCCCTCCAGGGCGTCGGCGGGGCCATCGCCTCCCCGACCTCCCTCGCCCTGATCAGCACCACCTTCCGTGAGGGACCCGAACGCAACCGGGCCTTCGGGGTGTTCGCGGCGGTCTCGGCGGGCGGCGGCGCGATCGGCCTGCTCGCCGGCGGCATCCTCGTCGAGTACCTGAACTGGCGGTGGGTGCTGTTCGTCAACGTCCCCATCGGCCTGCTCATCGCGCTCGCCACGCCCCGCTACATCAAGGAGTCCGAACGCCACCCGGGCCGCTTCGACCTCGCGGGCGCCTTCACCTCCACCGTCGGCATGGTGCTGCTGGTGTACGGCTTCATCAGAGCCGGACAGGACGGCTGGCGCGACGCCCTCACGCTCGCCTCGTTCGGCGCGGCGGTCGTCGTCCTCGCCGTGTTCATCCTGATCGAGCGGCGCTCCCGGCAGCCGATCACCCCGCTGCACATGTTCGCCGACCGCAACCGGGCGGGCACGTACGGCATCATGCTCTGTCTGGCCGCCGCGATCTTCGGCATGTTCTTCTTCCTGACGCTCTTCGTCCAGAACGTGCTCGGGTTCAGCCCGCTCGCCGCGGGTTTCGCGTTCCTGCCGGTCAGCGCGGTCATCGCGGTCGGCGCCGGACTTGCGTCGCGGTTCCTGCCGACGTACGGCCCCAAGCCCTTCATGGTCGGCGGCGCGATCCTCGCCGCGGCCGGTCTGGGCTGGCTCACGCTCACGAACGTCGACTCCACCTACGCGGGCAGCATCCTCGGCCCCATGCTCGTCTTCAGCCTCGGGATGGGCATGGAGTTCGTGTCACTGACGCTGATGGCGCTCTCCAACGTCCCCACGCCGGAGACAGGCGCGGCCTCCGGCCTCCTCAACGCGACCCAGCAGGTGGGCGGTTCGCTCGGCCTGTCCATCCTGGTCACCATGTACGGCACGGCCAGTCGCAACGAGGCGAACGACCAGATCCCCGCCTTCCTCGCCCAGGCGACCCCCGCCGAACGCCTGCGCTTCCAGCACACGGGCCAACTCCCGGCCCCCTGGTCCGACCACGTCCTCACCGCCGGCGTCTCGGCCGCCTTCATCATGGCCGCGATCTTCACGGCCCTCGCCGCCCTGATCGCCATCGTGGTCATCCAGGTACGCCCCTCGGACCTGGAACGCCTCCAGGGCAGCCCGGGACCCCCGGGGGTCTGACGGGCTTTGGCCGCTCAGGGCGCCCATGACACCCGTCCGCCCGGCCACGCAGATCAGACCGCTGCACACCTTCTTGCCCAAGTCGCCCTCGTCCGTGCCGACTTGATCACCCCTATGTCGTTGGCGGACGACCTGCGGCAGTTCCTGGAGCTGCTGGAGTCGTCCCTGACACGCTACGTCGCCGATGGTGAACCGGGACGCCTCCAGGAACCGTTCCGCACCCTGGTCGCCGTCGGAGCCGTTCGCCGGTGGATGGTGCCGCCGGGTGCGTACCAGCCCGCCTTCTTCCGGACCGCGCGGCTCGGGTCGTTCGCGTGGGACTCCTGCAAGGCCGCGACCGCGCGTGCGTCGGAGTGGGCGAACTTGCCGACCAGTTCGGCGGCCCTCGAGCGGACCTGTGGGTCGGGGTCCGAGAGGAGGTGGCGGAGGGCGGGTTCGAGGACCTGGTCCGGGCCCGGGGCGCAGGTGTCGCCCTTGCAGCGGTCGCAGGCCAGCGCATGGAACGCGGCGATCCTGACGCGGGCGTCGGGATCGTCCGCCATCGCGACGAGTTCGCCCATCGATCCGGTGTCGACCAGATGATCGAGAAGGCGGCAACAGCCCTCACGCACCGCGGGATCCGCGTCACGCAGGCCGACGCGGATCGCGCTCACCGCACGCTCCCCGCGCCGCAGCAGCTCGCGGTACGCCGCCACCGTGCGCTGGGGGTCACCCAGGCACGAGACGAGCGCCTCGTCGTCGGTCCTCACGAATCCGAGCATGCCCTCAGTCTCGACTCGTACGGATAATCCGGGCAAAGGGTTTTTCCCGCCCGGATTCTCCGCAGTTCACCGGTCCCTGTCCCGGTCCCTGTCCTTGTCCCGGTCCCTGTCCCTGTTCCTGTCCCGGTCCCTGTCTCCGTCCCGGTACCGGTCCCCATCCCCGTCCCGGCGCCGCAGCACCACGCTCCCCTCCTCCACCCGCGCGGCCATCGCGAAGTCGTGCACATCCGCCTCCAGGCACAGCGCCGTGTCCCCCGGGTGGACCCCGGGGTAGCCGCGCCGGACCCCGTCGGCGATGTCGGCCGCGGCGGCGGACGCGGCCGCGCGGTGCAGATACGGCACCGGGTCCGCCGTACATCCGACGGGCCCGGCGGCCAGCTCGGCGATGTACCGGGCGCAGGCGAGGTCCTCCTCGGCGCGTCCGCCACCGCCGGTGATCAGGTACGTCACCTGCCGGGGGCGTACCGCACGCAGTACGTCGGCGGTCGCCGCGGCCACGGTGAAGCCGGCGCACAGCAGCAGCGGCGCGTCGCGCGCGGCGAGGGTGCCGACAGTGCCGTTGGTCGTCTTCTGGACGAGGGTGCGTCCCGTCAGGTCCAGGGACCGTACGAGAGCGGGGGAGTTGACGGTGTCGAAGCCCGGCTCGGGCGGTCCGTCCTTGAGCGTGAGCCAGTCCGGGTGAACGGACTTCAGGGCACGGGCCTCCTCCAGCGACCCGGCCAGGACGATCCGCTCGGCACCTCGCGCGAACGCCCAGGAGGCCGTCGTGAAGGCGCGCAGCACGTCGATCACGACGACCGCCTCGGGGGCCCCGGACCGCGCGCCGTCCCATTCCGCTGTCCCGATGAAACGTTGCTCCATCCCGGCATCATCCACCCGACCGGCGCCCCAACAAGGCACCGCTGCACGCCTCTTGACCCTGTGTGAGAGCCCGGCATAACGTTCCGGCGTTTTGAGAAGGTGATTGAAACGATTCAATCACTCACTCTCGTGGTCACCACCCTGGGGAGCATCCTGTGCCGGAGAGCGTCTCGTCGCGCGGTCCGTCCCGCCGTACCGTCCTGGCCGTCGGCCTCACGGCGGGAGCCGTCGCGGCGGCGGGGCCGGGATCCGCCGCCGCAGCAGGGGCGGGAGCGCCGCAGACCGCCCACGGCCCCGGCCCGTCCGCCGACTGGTTCGCCGATCCGGTGCGCGGCCTGCGCCCCCGGTTCCGCTGGTGGTGGCCCGACGGTCTGGTCGACGCCGACGAGATCGCCCGTGAGGTCGACGCGATCGCCGACGCCGGGTTCGGCGGTGCCGAGATCGCCGCGGTCCACCACAGCGTCAAGGACAAGTCGGTCCTCGACACCGCCCACCACGGCTGGGCGAGCCGGCCGTGGCGCGAGGGTGTCGAGGCGGCCCTGCGCCGCGCCGCCCGCCGGGGCCTCACCCTCGACCTCACACTGGGCCCCAGCTGGCCCGTCGCCGTCCCCGGCCTCACCCCGGACGACGAGGCCGCCGCCCGCGAACTCGTCCTCGGCCGCGTGCAGTTGACCGCCGGAGCCCGTTACGAGGGACCCGTGCCCCCGCCCGGCCACGCCCCCGCGAGCGGCGTGAACCGCCAGACACTCTTTGCCGTGCAGGCCGCCCGGATCGAGCCCGCGTACTCCACCCGCAAGGAGACCGGCCTCGACCCCTCCAGCGTCCGCGACCTCACCGCGACCGTCACCGACACCGGCCTCGCCTGGACCGCGCCGGACGACGGCGACTGGGTGCTGATCGCCTACTGGCTGCGCGGCTCGGCCCAGCAGCCCGAGTCCGGCCCCCACTCCGCGCCCGCCGCCTACGTCGTCGACCACCTCAGCGCGGCCGGCACCGCCGCCGTCACCCGGTTCTGGGAGCGGGAGATCCTGACGCCCTCCCTGCGCTCCCTGCTGCGGGCGGCCGGCGGCGCCTTCTTCGAGGACTCCGTGGAGCTGGAGACCGCCGGGCCGGCCTGGACTCCCGCTCTGCCCGAGGCCTTCGAGAAGCACACCGGACGCGCCCTGCTGCCGTATCTGCCCGCAGTGATCCTCGACGGCTCCAACCAGGTGTTCGCCTTCGAGGCCCAGCTGACCCGGCAGATCCGGCACGACTTCTGGGAGACCGTCTCCGGCCTCTTCAACCGGCACCACGTCCGCGCCCTGCGCGACTGGGCCCACTCCCTGGGCATGGAACTGCGCGCCCAGCCCTACGGCCTCCAGACCGACGCCATCGCCTCGGCCGCGATCCTCGACATCCCCGAGGGCGAGTCCCTCGGCTTCAAGAACCTCGACGACCACCGCTGTCTGGCCGGCGGCCGGGACATGGCCGGGCAGACCGTGCTGTCCTGCGAGGCCGGCGCCTACAACGGGTCGGCCTACAGCACCACGTGGGACCGCTTCCTGCGCACCATGGGCGGCGCCTACGCGGCCGGCGTCAACCAGACCGTCGTCCACGGCTTCTCCTACGCCACCGTCCCCGGGGCGAGCTGGCCCGGCTTCGCCGCCTTCAGCCCGTACAACGGCACACCCGGGTACGGCGAGTCATGGGGACCGCGCCAGCCGACCTGGCGCCATCTGAACGACATCGCCGACTACCTGGGCCGCGTCCACACCGTCCTGCAGTCCGGCACCGCCCGCGCGGACGTCGCGATCCTCCGCCAGACCGGCTACACCGCGACCGGCATCGGCGCCTCCTGGTTCACCGCCACCGGGGTCCCGCTCGGCTGGACCCACCAGTTCCTCAGCGGCCCCCTGCTGAACCTGCCGAACGCCACCGTGCGCGGCGGGCGTCTCGCCCCCGACGGCCCCGCCTACAAGGCCCTGTTCGTCGAAGGGGACTTCTTCTACGGCTCCACCCCCACCCTCGCCCTCACCGACGCCCGCCGACTGCTCGCCCTGGCCCGCGCCGGACTACCCGTAGTCCTGCTGGGCGCCTTCGACCAGGCGCTCACCCCCGGAGTGCCGGACGAGGGCGAGACGGAAGGGCTGCGGGAGATCCTCGCCCGTCTGCTCGCCCTTCCCACCGTCGTCCGCGTCACCGACAAGGCGGCCGTCGGTGACGCCCTCGCCGGGCTGGGCGTCACCCCGGACGTGCGCCACGCCACCGCGTCCACCCTCCTCAACGCCCACCGCGCCACCGGGGACGCCGACTTCTACTACCTCTGCAACGGCAAGCACGCGGAGACCGTCAAGCCGCCCGTGGCCGCGATCGACCACGACGTCACGCTGCGCCGCACCCGGGGCCGCACGGGCGTGCCGTATCTGCTCGACCCCTGGACCGGCCGGGCCGTGCGCCTCGCCCGCTACACCGAGGACGGCGACGACGTCACCCTGCGGGTCGCCCTCCAGCCCGGACAGGCCGTGATCGTGGCACTCGGCCGCCCCGGCCTCTTCGGCGACCGCCAAGGGAACCGCCCGCATGCCGTCAGCACCGATGCCCCTGAAGTCCTCTACACGGAGAGGGGGTTGACGATCCGTGCGGCCGCGCCCGGCACGTACACCACCCGGCTGTCCACGGGGCGCACCGTCACCGCCACCGTCGCGTCCGTGCCCGACCCGATCACCCCGGAGCGCTGGGACCTGGAGGTCGAGGACTGGTCGCCGGGAGCCGGTCCGACGCAGACCGAACGCCTGCGCCGCACCCTCGCGCTCGACACCCTGCTGCCCTGGTCACGCATCCCCGACCTCGCCGACTCCGCCGGCATCGGCCGTTACCGTACGACGGTCACCCTGCCGGACGACTGGACGGCCGCCCACGACGCCCGGCTGGAGCTCGGCCAGGTCAGCGACACCGTACGGGTCACGGTGAACGGGACACGCGCCCCGGCGGTCGACCGGCTCCACCCCGTGGTGGAGGTCGGCGCGCTGCTGCGCCCCGGCCGGAACCTGATCGAGGTGGAGGTCGCGACCCCGCTCGTCAACCGCCTCAGGGTCGCGCAGCCCGCCGTCTTCGGTACCGTCGCCCGCCAGGACCACGGACTGTCCGGGCCGGTGCGGCTGGTGCCGTACGCCCGCCGGGTGCTGTCCTGACCGAAGGGGCGCGTCAGCGGCCGGGCCGCCCCTTGCCGATGCGGTGCAGGACGGCCTCGGCCATGGCGGCCTCGCCCTTGGCGTTGGGGTGGGCGGGAGCCGCCGGGGAGGCGGGCCGGAGCGGTTCGATCCAGCGGTCCGCCGCGGGCTTGCACATGTCGTGCCCGACGGTCGGCCCGTAGGTGTCGACGTACTCCGCCCGGCTCCCGTACGCCACCAGACGCAGCATCAGGTTCAGGCGCTTCTCGGTGTCCCGGAGGTAGGGGAAGTCCCCCGCCGCGAAAGGCACCGAGGGGGCGCAGCCGCTGCCGTCGTCGGGCAGGAGGTCCGGATAGCCGACGACGAGCACCCGCGCGTGCGGCGCCCGGCGGTGCACGTCCCGCAGCACCTGGGCCACCTTGGGCGCCGTCCGGGCGATCGTGACGCTCAACTGGTCGACCCCGGAGGCCCCGTAGTACTTCTGGCAGGGGCTGCCGGCCGGGTCCTGCGCGGCCAGCGCGGCGCAGGTCCCGATGATGGTGCCGAAACCGACGTCGTTGCCGCCGATCTGCACGGTCACCAGGTCGGTGTTGCGGCCCACCGCGTCGAGCTGGGGACCGTTGGTGCCCTGTGCCTTCCACATCTCCGCGGTCGTCGCCCCGGAGCAGCTGACGTCCTTGAAGGGTGTGGTACCGAGCCGCGCGGCCACGAGCGACGGGTAGTTGTGGTCGGACCGGGCGCAATTCGCGTCCGTCTGCTGGGGGATGAGGGGACCGGAGGTGTACGAGTCCCCGAGGGCCACGTACGCCTTCGACTTCCCGCCGCCCCCGCCCCCGCCCCCGTGTGCCGCCGCGGGCACCGCCGATGCGGCGACCAGGGCACAACCACCCAGGACCGCAAGGAAGGTGACCCCTCTGCGACGCTGTCCGACCGCAGCCTCTCCGCGTCCCTCGCGCTGCATCACAGCTCCTCCCCCTCCGAGCCCGTCCGGGCCGGCGCCGGCGGCCCGGACGGCCGCCGTGCTGTTCGACGGAGTTTGTATACCGCCCGGTAGCCCGCCAGGGCCAGAGGTGGGAAGGACTGTGTTCGCGCGTCTGTACGGGATGCCGAGGGGCCGGGGCCCGCGGGGGCGAGCCGTCCGTCACGGGATCAGCCGCCGGCCGAGGTCACCCGCTGCCGGGCCGGTGCCATCGCCCAGCGGATCGTCGCGGTCGTGGCGCGGCCGAGCGGCAGCAGGCAGACGTCCTCGACCAACGGCAGCCTGGGCAGCCGCAGTTGCTCGGAGGCCCAACGCGGCAGCAGCGCCACGGCGTTGGCGGCGAGCACCCCGTAGGGGAGCCGGGCGACGAGCGGTACCGGAGGGTGCAGCAGCAGGAAACGCGCGGCCTCCCGGGCCTGTGCGGTGACCGCCAGCTCGGGACGGTACGCGGCCAGCCGCTCCGCGAGTTCCGCCCGGTCGCGGGGCGGGTCGGGGACGCCCAGCTCCCGCGCGACCCGCGCCATGTCCTCGACATAGCCGTCGCACTCGTCGTCCGACAGGGGACGCGCGCCGTAGCGCTGATGGGCGCGCAGGAAGCTGTCCGTCTCGGCGAGGTGCACCCACCCGAGCAGATGGGGATCGGAGGCGTGGTACGGCTCTCCGTCCGCGGTGAGTCCCCGCACCCGCTCGTGCACCGCCCGCACCCGGGCGCACGCCTGCTCGGCGTGTTCGGCGGTGCCGTATGTCGTCGTGGCCAGGAAGGTGCTCGTGCGCTGGAGCCGGCCCCAGGGGTCGCCCCGGTATCCCGAGTGGGCGGCGACGGCGGCCATGGCGAGCGGATGCAGCGACTGGAGGAGCAGCGCGGACAGACCGCCGATGAACATGGAGGCGTCCCCGTGCACCCGGCGGACCGGACGCTCCGGTCCGAACCAGCGCGGGCCGGGCGTGCCGTGGATACGGGCCCGGCGGCGGGCGCCGTCCGGCCCGGCGACGCGGCTGAACAGGCCCTCGCCCAGACGCTCACGGGGGCCGCGGCCCCCGGCTTCGGCCGGTCTCATGGGTGCCGTGACCTCCTCGTCGCCGCGGGGGCGCCCGTCGCCGCCCACCGCCCGGAACCGCGTCCTCCGCGGCCATGGCCCAAACGGTTCGAAGTGCCTATATTTCTTTCTACCTCCGCCGGGTCCGCAGATGCGAAGGGCGTCAGAGGGCGTCGAACGGCGTCGTCGTGCGGCCGGGCTGCCCTGCGGAGTCGGCGAAGCGGTCGCCGGAGGTGCCGATGAACTCCTTCCCCTCCTTGAACTGGCGTGAGGCGGCGGCCTGCCGTTCCGAGGACCCCGAGCTGTTCTTCCCGATCGGTGAGGACGGCCCGTCCCGGCGGCAGATCGAGCAGGCGCGGGCGGTCTGCCGCAGCTGCCCGGTGATGCGCGCCTGCGGGACCTGGGCGGTCCGGCACGGCGAGCGGCACGGGGTGTGGGGTGCGATGACGGCCGGGGAGCGCCGCGGTCTCCGGCCGAGCCGGCCGCCGGTCGCCGGGCCCTGACCGGATGCCGCTCGGCGGGACCCGTCCGTGTGCCGCTCGGCGGGCCCCGCCCGTGTGCCGGTCAGGCGCGCACACCGCGCAGCAGATGGCCGACCAGGCTCGTCGCGAACTCCTCGGTGAGGGGCGGTCCGGGCAGCAGCAGCCGGTGGTAGCAGGCGCCCCAGAGCTGATCCACGAGCACCTCGGGATCGACGTCGGCCCGCAGCTCCCCCTGCTCCCGTGCCCGCCCCATCCGCCGGACCGCCAGTTCCCGGCGCGGGAGGGAGTAGCGCTGCGCCAGGGCGGCGGCGAGGTCCGGGTCGGTCTGGGCCTGGCCGATCAGTTCGGCGATCACCCGGCCGGCCGGGGTCCCGGTGAGCACCCGGACGAACGACCGCAGCTGTGCCGTCAGGTCGGCCTCCAGATCGCCGGTGTCCGGGAAGGCGAGCGCGGACTCCACGGCGTGGAAGTAGCCGTCGAGCGCGAGCGCCCCCTTCGACGGCCACCACTTGTAGATCGTGGTCTTGCTGGCACCGGCCCGCTCGGCGACACCCTCGATGGTGAACGCGCCCATGCCCCCTTCGAGCAGCAGGGCACCGGCCGCGTCGAGGACGTCGGCGCGCACCTCGTCGGCGGGCCGTCGTCCACGACCGCGCCGAGCGGGTCGGGCGGGCCGTGCCGACTGTGCTGACTCCGTCATACGGCGCCGTCCTCCCGTGTTTCGTCCGATCGGCCCACCCTGACATATGGACGCGGCGTTCACCACATGTTTATATGGACGCATCGTTCATTAGTGAGTGGGAGGCAAGGACCATGTCCGAGACCCGGACGGGGAGCGAGACCGAGACCGAGACCAAGCGGACCCCTGCGCGGGTCGCCCTCGTCACCGGTGCCTCCGGTGGCATCGGCCGGGCCGTCGCCCGGCGGCTCGCCGCCGACGGGATGGCCGTCGGCGTGCACTACGCGGGCAACAGGGCCGCGGCGGACGAGACCGTCGCCGCCGTCGAGGCGGTCGGCGGCAGCGCGGTCGCGGTCGGCGGGGACGTCGCCGACGAGGACGCGATGACCGCGGCGTTCGACGCGGTGGAGCGGGCCTTCGGCGGCATCGACGTCGTGGTCCACACCGCGGGCGTCATGATCGTCGGCCCGGTCGCCGCGTACGATCTCGACGCCTTCGACCGTCTGACGCGGACCAATGTGCGCGGCACGTTCGTGGTGGCCCGGGAGGCGGCCCGGCGGGTCCGTGCCGGAGGCGCCGTCGTCACCTTCTCCACCTCCGTGACCCGGCTGGCCTTCCCCGGCTATGCCGCCTACGCGGCGAGCAAGGGGGCCGTGGAGGCCATGACGATGGTGCTCGCCCGTGAGCTGCGCGGCCGGGACGTCACGGTGAACGCCGTCGCCCCCGGGCCCACCGCCACCCCGCTCTTCCTGGAGGGCAAGGACGAGGAGGCGATCGCGCGCCTCGCCGCGCAGCCCCCGCTGGAGCGCCTCGGCACCCCGGAGGACATCGCCACCACCGTGGCCTTCCTCGCCGGCCCGGGCCGCTGGATCAACGGACAGGTCCTGTTCGCCAACGGGGGCATCGCCTGAGCGGTGGCGGCAGCCGCCGGTCGGCGTTCCCGCTGCTGGGAGCCATTTTTCATACCGCGAGGCGCGACACGCTGCGGCCGTCACTCACACGGGTTGTCCTCGCGGCGGATCCGCCGCCCACCCGCATGCCCTGGACATATGCGGAGCAGCATCCGGCCATGGAGAATCCCGCATCCGACAGTTCGCCCGAGGCCACCGCGGCCCGGCGCGGACCCGCGGCCGTCCTCACCGCGGACTTCACCTCCACCAGCCAGTGGGTGGCGGGGCGTTCGTGGGCGTATCCGAACGGCGGACCGATCAATCCCGACGACAACAAACTGGACTACCTGGTCTCGGATCCCGCCTACTCCCGGTCGGGGACGTTCCGGGCCACCCGTCGCCGCGACGGGAGGTGGAACGCGGGTCTGCTCACCACGGAGGGGAGCGAGGAGGCCTTCACCGTCCAGACCGGTGACGTGCTCGATGCACGGGTGAGACTGCCGTACGAGATGGGGGCCTGGCCCGCGATCTGGACCTGGCGGGACGGCGACCAGGAGATCGACGTCTTCGAGTACCACCCCGACAACCCCGATCTGCTGGAGCTGAGCAACCACGTCCGCGGCGGCGGTTTCTACTACCGGGACCCGGCGATCCGCCCCGGCGCCTGGATCGACCTGCGGGTCGAGTTCGGCAGACGGTCCGTCGTCTGGTGGGTCAACGGCCGGCAGGTGTTCGTCGACCGGCGGGGGGTGGGCCGCGGCTGGTACGCGTACCTGATCGTCAACCTGTCGGTGTGCGCGGGCCGGTACCACCCACCGCCCGAACCCGGGGTCACCGAGATGTCGTACGAGGTGTCGCGCCTCGTGGTCATGCGTCCGCCCTATCTGCTGGAGGAGGACGACGACGAACCCGAGTGCGCGGAGGGGACCGAAGGGGCCGGGGAGGTGGAGGCCGAAGGTGATCCGGTATGAGCCGGCGGGCCGCTAGTCCGGCGTGTCGGCGTCCAGGATGCCGCCGAGCTCCGCCACCAGCGCGGGCATCTCCCGGCGGAACGCGGCCAGGTCCAGGCCCTCGTCCGCCATGACGGCGAGCAGCGCGCGCTCCCCGACCGCGGTGACGATCACATGCCCGGCGCTGCACTGGGCGCTCATCTCGCGCAGGGTGCCGGTGGAGGCCTGGTCGGCCAGGCGGCGTCCGAGGGACAGGGTGGCCGCGGCGACGGCGGCCATGGACTCCGCGTGTGTCTTGCTGACGTCACTGGCGACCACCAGCCCGTCGACGGTGGCGAGGGTGCTTTCGGTGACACCCATCACCTTGTCCCGCAAGGAGATGAGGATGTCGTTCACGGGGTCGCTCATGTTGTCTTCTTCCTGGTGAGCGGTGCGGGCGGGGACGGGACGGGCGCGACGGGGGAACCGGCCGGGTCAGGCGCGGTGTCCGGGGGAGGCCGGCGGGGAGTCGGCGCGGCGCGGCAGGCGCCGGGGGAGTCCGGTCGTCGCGGGGACGGGCGGGGCGGCGGCGGGGGTACGGGGCGCGGTGCTCGGGCGTCCGGCGGCGCCCGGCGGGGTCGCGTACTCGACGAGTCGCAGCCCGAGCAGATGCCGGAGGTCGAGCAGGACGGCGAACAGTCCGCGGCCCAGCGAGAACGCGAGGTCACGGGGTGTCCGGCGACCGTCGACCGCGGTCAGGAGGTCCAGGTGACGGGGGGAGAGGCGGGCGGTGGATTCCGGCAGGCCGGCGGAGGAGGTCGGGTGGACACGGTCACGGGCGGACCGCGCGATGGTGCCGGGCTCCTTCTCCAGCATCCCGAAGCGGCGCGTCGTCTCGGCGACCAGGCGCTCCGGAGGCACCCCGGCTCCGGCGTGCAGCACGGGGACGGGATCGCCGACCTCCCAGTCCGCCGGCCGGTTGAGGGACAGGGCGAAGGCCGCGTCGAACAGGGCGCCCAGGCAGACGACCTCCAGCTCCCCGGCGCCGATCAGCCCGGCGGCGACCAGCTCCCGCGCCAGATGCTCGTGGGTGCTGTCGGTGGCGCGGACGGCCGTCCACGCCTCCTCCGTGAGGCGGCCGGACTTGAGCAGGATCGCCTCGGCCCCGGGAGCGCCCGGAGTCTCCATGGCGACCACCAGGCCCTCGCGGACGTGCAGGGTGCCGCCGGGACTGCCGGTGACGGAGACGGTGCAGGAGCGGCGCTGCGCGTGCAGGCCGGACAGAAGGGAGGGGAGGTTGCGGGGGGCGGGGGACTTCTCGGCGTCGTCGTTCCGGCTCATGCCAGCAGCGCGTCCGCGTGCCGGGTGAGGTCCTGGAGCACCCAGGCCAGGTTGGTCCGGTCCCGGTCCACGGTCGCGCACAGCAGGACCGGATCGCGGTCCCGGGCGACGCTCAGGGTCACATGGTGTGTGCTCGGGGTGGTCACGACGATGCTCTCCAGCTCGTCGGCGCATCCCGCCTGCCGGAGACCGCCGTCGGCGAGACCGACGAGGTCGTGGGCGTCCTGGCTCGCGCCCGTTTCCCCCAGCGAGGCGTAGGAGAGGCCCGTCACCGAGTCCACCACAGCGGCACCGGCGATGCCGGGCGTCTGCAGAACTCGGGTGAGGGCGGTCTCGAGTAGAGCCATTGGTTGCCCCTTCGCTTGCCCTGCCGAGCACAGTACTTTATTTGCCAACTATCGCAAGACTGGCCAAAGATGTGCTCGTTCGATATCAACGCTTCCAGGAATAACACTGGCTGTCGTTGTAAACGATCAACACCGGTCGGTCTGTACGGAAATGAGGCACCAGCGTGAACATTGAGAGCACGCTCAAGGAAGCGATGAGCATCGAGGGTGCCCTGGGGGTGGCCCTCGTCGACTACGAGAGCGGGATGTCGCTCGGTATCCTGGGCGGCGGGCCCCAGCTGGACCTGGAGCTGGCCGCGGCCGGAAACACCGAGGTCGTCCGGGCCAAGCAGCGCACGCTGAAGTCGCTCGGTCTGCAGGAGGAGATCGAGGACATCCTCATCACCCTCGGCACGCAGTACCACTTGATCAGGCCCCTGGCCCGGGCGCGCGGCGGGCTCTTCCTGTACCTCGCGCTGGACCGCGGCCGCAGCAACCTCGCCCTCGCCCGGCACCGGCTCAAGGCGCTGGAATCCGAACTCGAGATCTGAACCCGGTAACAGACGGACCCCCGCACCACGGAAGTGGTACGGGGGTCCGTATCCGAGCGCCGGGCAGGCCTTGCACCTGCATTTCCCCGCAGGAAGCGGGGCGTCTTTCCTTGGACCACCAACGCATCACCGAGGAACGGCAGTTCCGCTCTTCAGCTCTGGCCTTAGCTTAGCGCATAGTTGCGGCATCGCTGCACCATGAAACCGGAGTCAAAGTCTCCGATTTGTCACGGACGAGCATCCATGGTCTTCGGCAAGGGCCGAACCGGGGACAATGCGATGATGTCGCCGACACCGGTTTCGCTGCGGGGCCGTCAGGCGACGTCACGGCAGCGCCGATCCGCCCGCCGGATCGGTGCCGTGTCCGAAGCCGTTCCACCGCGTCGGCCCGTCCGACCGTCCACGAAAGCAGAGCCACCGTGTTCTCCGTCTTCGACGACACGCCGATCTACCACCGCCTCGTCAGTGAACGCGGCGACATCCCCGCCCAGGTGCGCGGCGAGGCCGAACGCATCAAGCGCGACCTGGACCGCGTCATGGCCGGCGGCCCCTCGATCAGCCCCGGACTGCCCGCACCCAGGGGTTTCTTCTCCTGACCCCCGGACCGCGACCCATCTCGAAGCGCGAAGGGGGAACAGCATGAGCGAGGGCGACGTCCTCACCGCGCCCCGTCCGCTGACGCTGCCCGACGGCCGGCCCGCGGCGGCGGCCTGGACCCTCGACCCCGGCCTGCGCCACCTCAACCACGGCTCGTTCGGCGCGGTCCCGGGCGTGGCGCAGGAACGCCAGAACACGCTGCGCGCCGAGATGGAACGGGCCCCCGTCGTCTGGTTCCCCACCCTGCCCGCACGGCTCGCGGCCGCGCGCACGGAGATCGCCGGCCGGCTGCGCACCGACCCCGAGGACCTGGCGCTCGTCCCGAACGCCAGCGCCGGGGCCAGTGTCGTTTTCGCCGCGCTCGCCGACCGGCCCGGCGGGGACATCGTGGTCACCGACCACGGTTACGGCGCCGTCACCATGGGCGCCGAACGGCTCGCCCGCCGCTGGGGCGGCCGGGTGCGCACCGCACGGGTGCCGCTCGCCGCCGACGCCGACCAGGCGCACCGGGCCGTGCTGGCCGAGGTGGACGATCAGGTCGCGCTCATCGTCCTCGACCAGATCACCTCCGCCACGGCCCGGCTGCTGCCCGTCGAGCGCGTCGCCGCCGAGGCGGCACGTCGCGGCATCCCCCTGCTCGTCGACGGCGCGCACGCCCCCGGCCTCCTCGCCGCGCCCCTCGCCGGCCTCGACTGTGACGCCTGGGTCGGCAACCTGCACAAATGGGGCTGCGCACCGCGCGGTTCGGCCGTACTCGTCGCCCGCGGCCCCCTGCGGGACGACCTCCACCCGCTGATCGACTCCTGGGGCGCGTCCGAGCCCTTCCCGGACCGCTTCGACCACCAGGGCACCCTCGACGCCACCGGCGCCCTGGCCGCGCCCACCGCCCTGCGGTTCATCGACGACACCTGGGGCTGGGACACGGCCCGCCGCTACATGGACGACCTGGCGGAGTACGGCGCCCGGGTCGTCGCGGACGCCTTCGCCCGCTCCGGGACCCCGTCCGAACCGGTCGACGTGGGCATGCCCGTCCCCGGGATGCGCCTGGTCCGCCTGCCCGGCGGTCTGGGGGCCGACCGGATCGCGGCCGACGCGCTCCGCGACCGGGCGCCCGCCGAACTGGGCGTCGAGGCCGCGTTCACCAGCTTCGACGGCCTCGGCTACCTCCGCCTGTCCGCCCATGTCTACAACACGCCCGAGGACTACGAGCACTTCGCCGAGACCTGCGTACCGGTCGTGGAACGCTGGGCCCGCGAGCCGTCCGGCTAGCGCGGACACCGACTTCCGGTACCGGAGCGGCCCGTTCGGCCCCGTCCCGGCCGCCGAGGCACCCACCTTCGTCGCACCCGCACCGACCATCGGCCGACTGCGCGCGCCTCCTCGCCCCGACACGGTGGAGGCATGGAGAAGACCGAAGGGATCAGCCGGGCCCGCTTCCTGGGCGGGGCCGCGGCGGTAGGTGCGGCCGCCGCACTCGGACCGGCGGGAGCCGCCCGCGCCGCCGCAGGGCGCCGTGGACTGCGGCACCGCGGTGTCGTCTACACCGTGGGGGAGGGCGAGACCCCGGCGACCGCCTGGAACGCCCGCCGGATGCGCGCCGACCTCCGGGCCGTCCGACACGACCTGCACGCCGACACGGTCGACGTCACCGGCGACGGCGTGGAACGCCTCCGGGCCACGGCGTGCGAGGCGGCCGAACACGGACTGCACCTATGGCTCCAGCCCACCCCGGCGGACATCCCGCAACGCGACATCCTCGAACACCTCGCCGAGACCGCCCGCTTCGCCCAGCGACTGCGCCGCCAAGGGGCGAGCGTCGACCTGAGCGTCGGCTGCGAGTTCCAGCTGTTCGTGCCCGGCATCGTCCCCGGCGACACCGTGCTCGACCGGGTCCATGCCCTCCTGACCGGCGCCTACGACCCCGTCGTCACCCGGCGCAGACTCGACGCCTTCACGGCCCGCGCCGCCCGCACCGCCCGCTCCGTCTTCGACGGCCGCCTCTCCTACGCCGCCGCCGAGGACGACCGTGTCGACTGGTCCCTGTTCGACGTGGTCGGCATCGACTACTACTCCGCCCATCGACGCCCCGCCGACCATGTGCGCGAGCTCCGCCGCCATCTGCGCCACGGCAAGCCGCTGGCCATCACCGAGTTCGGCACCTGCGCCTACCGCGGCGCCCCCGAGGCCGGCGGCATGGCCTGGGACGTCGTCGACCTCGACAAGCGGCCGCCGGAGATCAAGGGCCACCTCGTGCGCAGCGAGCGCACCCAGGCCGACCACGTGGTCTCCCTGCTGCGGGTCTTCGAGTCGATGGGCCTGTACGCGGCGATGGCCTTCGAGTTCGTCACCCCGGACGCCCCGCACCGGGCCGACGACCCCCGCCACGACCTCGACCTGGCGAGCTACGCCCTCACCCGGACCGTCCAGGACCGCCCCGGCGACCCCCGCTCCGACTGGCACTGGGAACCCAAGCAGGCCTTCCACGCCCTGGCCCGCCACTACGCGGCCGCCGCCCGTGGCCGCCGACCCGCTACGGACAGTCGTACGTGAAGACCGCCCGCGCCGTCCTGGCGCCCGGGGACAGCACCCGCAGCTCCGCCGTCGCCGCGTAGTGGCCCTGTCCCTGGAAGGTCCACAGCAGATGCACCCGCACCTCCCGGCGCCCCTCGGCGACCGTGGCGTGCAGGACGTCGGACCGGGTGCCGTCGTTGCGGACCCAGCGGTAGGAGAGCCGGCCCGCGTGCCCGTCGGTGCGGACGACGCCCACGACGTCCGCCGTCGCGTCGCAGCCGGTGCTGTCCCGCTCGGCCGCCGCCGAGACGCCCCTCACCGAGAGGCCGGGCGTGTCGTACTGCCGCCAGAGCAGGAACAGGACGGCGGCGACCAGCACCAGCGCGGGCAGCGCGTGCCGGCGCAGCCGACGGTGCCGACGTGCCGGGGGCGCGGCGGGCACGGTCACCGTGTGCACCCCGTCCGCCGACCCCGCGGTCGCGCCCGGCCGGGCGGTGACGCCCGGCCCGAACCGCAGCACGGTCCCGTCGACCCGCCCCCGCGGAACGGCCTCGCCGCCACCTGAACCGGCCCCCGCCACCGCCGTACGGTCGTCGGAGCCCGGGGCCGTCAACGCCGTGCCGTGTTCGGCCCGGTGGTCCAGCACCGCCGTACCGTGCTCGGCGCGGTGGTCCAGCACCGCCGTACCGTGCTCGGACCGGTCGTCCAGCACCGCCGTACCGTCCGCCGCCCCGGGGGTCATGACCGCCGTGCGGTCGTCGGTCGCGGGGGTGATCACCGCCGTGGCGTCGTCGGACCGTGCGTGCACCACGGTCGTGCCGTCCTCGCCGCGTTCGACCCAGAAGCTGTCCAGGGCTGTGGCGCTGTAGTCGTCCCGGTCGTAGTCCTCGTGAGGCGTGGTCATCGGAGCTGGCACCCCCGGGTCAGGAGTTGCTGGGAGGCGCCGCCGTCCGCGGAGGCGGGGCTGGTGGAGGCCTGCACGGTCCAGTAGCAGCCGGTTCCCTGGAAGGTGTGCTCGACGGTCAGCGTGTACTGACGGGCACCACTGCGCCGGTACGACTCACTGCCGTCCGCGGTCCCCGCCTGTCCGGCCGCGTTGCCGGTGAACCAGGCGAGGGTGATGGTGACGGGGCCCGTGCCGTCCGCGGTGACCGTGATCGTGGTGGTGGCGGTGGTGGTGCCCGTCTGCCGGAAGGAGGACACCGTGACGTCCTTGACGGCGGTCGTGGCGGACGGGGACGGCGACGGGGACGGGCTGCTCGTCGGGCTCGCCGAATCGCTCGGGGCGGGCGCGGACCAGGAGGTGTCCGGTGAGGCCGACGGGTCGGTGGCGACCGCCGACGGCGAGGCGGACCCGTCGTCGGCCGACTCCGACGGAGAGGCGCTGGGCGGTGCGGAGGACGCGGATGCCGACGGCGAGGCCGATGCCGATGCCGACGCCGTCGGCGGCGGGCCCGTGTCGGACACCTGGCTGGGACTGGTCGTGGCCCGCGCCCGGGTCTCCTGCCGGGAGGCCGCTCCCGCGCCCTGGCCGACGCCCTGGCCCAGGAGGAGCGCGACGAGCACGGCGGCCGCCGCCACGGCCGCGCCCGGCAGGGTGGGCCGCCACGGGCGCAGCCGCCCGCCGGAGGCGTCCCGGCCGAGCACGGTGCGCGCCTCGTCCTTGATGGTGCTCAGACCGGACCCGGTGCGGCCCGAGGGCAGGAGGAAGAGCAGCGACGCGACGAGGGCGGCGAGCCGTCCCCGGCCGCGCTCCTCCCAGTCCTCGCCGTACTGCCCCACGGCGGCCCGCTCCAGGTCCGCCACGAACTCCGCCGCGTCCGGGGGGCGTTCGGCCGCCGTCTTGGCCAGTCCCCGGCGGACCAGGGCGCGCACGGCCTCGGGCACCTCCTCCACCGGGACGGGGTCCTCGGCGTGCTGCACCGCGAGCTGGGCCATGTTGTCGCCGGGGTAGGGCTTGTGGCCGGTCAGACACTCGAAGAACGTGGCGGTGGCCGCGTACACGTCCCCGGCGGGGGAGGCCGGCGCACCGGTCCACTGCTCCGGCGCCATGTAGGCCGGCGTGCCCGCCACGCCCGCGCTGAGGCCGGCGTCCACCGCGATCCCGAAGTCGACGAGCTTGGACGCGCCCTCCGGGGTGACCAGGACGTTCGCCGGCTTGTAGTCGCGGTGGACCACACCGGCCCGGTGGGCGTCGGCCAGACCGAGCAGCGAGCCCTTCAGGACGGCCAGCGCCGACTCCGGCGTCAGGGGACCCTCGCGGGCGAGCAGGGCCCGCAGGGACACGCCGTCCACCAGCTCCATCACGATGGCGGCGCCCTCGGTGCCCTCCACGTACTCGTAGAAACCGGCCACGTACGGGCTGTGCAGACCGCCGAGCAGTTCCGCCTCGGCGCGGAAACCGCGCAGGAAACCGGGGCGCGTCCGCAGCGACTCGCTGAGGTACTTCACGGCCACCGGTACACCGGTCGGCTCGTGCAGGGCGAGCACCACCCGCCCGCCGGCTCCGGAACCCAGTTCCAGGGACTCGGAGTACCCCGGTACGGCCCATGTGCTCATCGCCACCCCCTCTCCACGGCGCGCCCGCGCCTTTCCGGCCCCGGGAACGCTCGGGCCACGGCTGCTGAGACACGTTTTCGGCCACCACGGTTGCACTCCCCGCCGTCGATCGCGAGAGGGCCGGGCAACATCGCACCCGTGTGCGATAGTGGGGCGCCATGCTTCCCACGGCGCCCGACCGTCCGCACCGCACGCGACACAGGGGCAGGTTCGCCCCGGGCGTCCTCGTCGCGGCCGGTCTGCTGTTCCTCGCCGGCTGCGAGGACGTCCTGGGCCCGCCGCCCCCGCCCCCGGACGGGCCGTCCTCCGTCACGGCCTGTGTGACGGATGCGGGTGAACTGATCGCGGACCTGAACGACGACGGCCGCGCCGACCGGGTCGCCGACCCGACGCACCAGGGTGCCGGCCTGACCGTCACCTTCGGGTTCGGCACACCGTACGAGAACCGGGCCGGGCGGCGCGCCCTCGCCGATCACTCGGGGACCCATCAGAACTACGTCCGGGCCGTGGTGGCCGACTTCGACCGGGACGGCTGGAGCGATCTGGTGGTCGTCGCCGGCCGCAATCAGCTCGGCGACGACCCGATCCCCCCGAACGTCGCCGAACTGCGCTTCGGCCCCTTCTCGAACACCGGCCGCGCCCGCCGGATCCGGCAACTGGACCTCGGCCCCACCAAGGAGATCGAGGTCGCCGACTTCGACCACGACCGCTACCCCGACCTCTCGGCCTACACCTACACCGGCGACGGCGTGTACGCCTGGGAGGCCCGCCTGGGCGACCCCGACCGCGGACTCGGCACCGACACACGCGAGTTCACCGTCGACGACACGGGCCGGGCGGACCTGGCGACCTTCCCGGCCACCGGCCTGGACCGCTTCTATCCCCGCTGCTGATCCGGTTCGCCCGCCAGCAGTCCGACGAGCGCGTGTACGGCGTCGGCCGCGACCGGAGTGGTCAGTATCAGCACGGGATCGGGCTTCCGGAACGCGAGCCCGCTCCAGGCCAGGAAGACGGTGCCGTTTCCGCCGCCGTCCCGGTCCGAGGCGCAGCAGAGGAATCCCGCGGCCTCCCGCACGTCCTCGCGTCCGCCGGGCGTCCACAGCGGTGGTCCCTCCGTGAACCGCAGACAGTGGTGGCTGAACGACGGATACCACCGGCTCAGCGCGCTCGCCCGCGCGGCCAGCAGCAGTTCCTCGGTCGCCGGAGGAAGCCAGGAGGCGGTGCGCCGCACCTCGGAGTCGAGCGCCCGCGCATTCTGGTGTGCCCAGTCCCAGGCCTCGTCCAACGGCCATGCGCCGCGCTGCGTCATACCTCTCAGTATGGACAAAGCGCCGCATCCGGGAAGACCTTCCCGTCGCGCCGCAACAGTAATGTCACTGTCGTGTTGAAGAATGCGCGGAACAGAGATCAACTTCGCTCCAACGGGGTAGACGGTGTACAGCCGTTGTCCCTGAAAGAGGTTCCCGCCCATGCCGCCCGCCGACGCTCCGCGCCTGTCCGACTCCCCTCGCCGCAACGCCCCGCTCACCCGGGCCGAGGCGGATGTTCTGCGGATCGTCAGTGATGCGGGCCATCCCGTCTTCGTGACCGTGCATACGAACGGGCGGCACCGGTACAGCTATTGGCGGCCGCTGGACTCCGTCACCGGCAAGGGCGGCTGCTACGTGGCCCTGCCCACCGCCGAGTGCGACCAACTGCGCGCCACGGGCCGGATAACCCTGGGCGAGCCCGTCTCCGACCGGAGCCGCACGACCTACCGGGTGCGTGCCGTACGGCCCCAGGCGGCGCCCATGCGGGTCCAGGCCCCGCCCGTGACCCCGCCCGTGCCGGCCACCGTGCCGGTGCTCGCGGCACGGCGCCGGGCCCGCGCCGCCTGACCCGCGCCGCCTGACCCGCGTCAGCGGGGCACGTCGTCGGGGGAGGCGGGGAGGGCCTCGAGCCGGGGGTCGGCCAGCAGGTCGGCGATCAGCTCCGGCGACCCGCCGACGTAGGTGCCCACCAGGTCCACGTCCCCGCCCACGCACCAGGCGCGGTCCTCGGGCCACCACAGATCCGGCAGCTCGGCGAACGCGTCTGCGGAGACCGGTGAGAGCACCTCGCCGAGGGACCCGGAGAGCAGCACCTCGTCCCGGCCGGGGGTGGGGAACGTGGGCACGCCGGTGAAGTCCCGGCGGCCGTACCCCTCCCACAGCCCGAACCAGCAGTGCTCCGGCGTCCGGGTGTGCCGGGCCAGGAGCGGGACGAGGGCCCGCGCCACGACCGGCGGTGTCGGCCCCTCGTCGGGAGGCTCGTCCCACACGCCGGGCAGACCGTGCTCCGACCCGTCGTGGTGGGCGCGGTCCACGCCGACGAGCCGGTGCCACTCCGCCCCCGCCCCGACCGTCCGCCCGTACGCGGCGGCCGCCCGCGACCACCGCACCGGCCGCCCGTCGAGGGACGCCGGGTGCAGGACCCGTACGTACGCGGCGAAGCCGGGCGCCGCCACCCCGGCCACCGTGCCGAAGCCGCCACCGCCCCGCCCCGGCGCGCGCCGGGTCAGCCACGCGACCGGACCGGTCTCCCCGGTGCACACCCGCAGTCGGCCGTAGTACTCGGGAGCGGGATGCCGTTCCCCTGGTCGCGCACGGTCCATCCGGCCAGTCTGCCCGGCCGCTCCCCGGGGCATTGTCAGTGGTGGCAGGCAGGATGAAGGACATGACGACACCTGGTGCAGTTGCAGAGATCGCGGACGCCGAGACCTACGCGCGTGCGGTGCGGGACGCGGTGCGGGCGGCCGCCGCCTACTACACGGGCGGTACGTCGGACCTGGACGACGACGCCTACGACCGACTGGTACGGGCGATCGCCGCATGGGAGGCCGGGCACCCCGGGGACACGCTGCCCGACTCGCCGACCGGAAAGGTCGCCGGAGGCGCCGCCGAGGGGGACGTGCCGCACACGGTCGCGATGCTCAGCCTGGACAACGTGTTCTCGCCGCAGGAGTTCACCGCCTGGACCGCCTCCCTCGCCCGCCGCGTCGGCCATGACCTCACCCGGTTCAGCGTGGAGCCCAAGCTCGACGGTCTCGCGATCGCCGCCCGCTACACCGAGGGCCGCCTCACCCGGCTGATCACCCGCGGCGACGGGACGGCCGGGGAGGACGTCTCGCACGCGATCGGCACCATAGAGGGCCTCCCGGACCGCCTCACCGCACCCGTCACCGTCGAGGTGCGCGGCGAAGTCCTCATGACCACCGCCCAGTTCGAGCACGCCAACGAGGTGCGCACGGCCCACGGCGGACAGCCCTTCGCCAACCCCCGCAACGCCGCCGCGGGCACCCTGCGCGCCAAGGACCGCGCCTACACCGTCCCCATGACCTTCTTCGGCTACGGCCTGCTGGCCCTGCCCGCCACCGAACCGGCCCTCGCCGCCTCCCTCGCCGACGCCGCGCACAGCGACCTGATGACCCTCACCGGCTCCTACGGCGTGAACACCACCGCCACCACCGCCGTCCCCGGCACCACGGCCGCCGACGCCGACGCGGTGCTCGCCCGCGTCCAGGAGATCGCCGCGCTGCGCGCCGAACTGCCCTTCGGGATCGACGGGATCGTCGTCAAGGCCGACCTGGCCGCCGACCAGCGGACCGCCGGCTCCGGCTCGCGCGCCCCGCGCTGGGCGATCGCCTACAAGCTCCCCGCCGTCGAGAAGATCACCCGTCTGCTGGCGGTCGAGTGGAACGTCGGCCGCACCGGCATCATCGCCCCGCGCGGCGTCCTCGAACCCGTCGAGATCGACGGCTCCACCATCACCTACGCCACCCTCCACAACCCGGCCGACATCACCCGCCGCGATCTGCGCCTCGGCGACCACGTCATGGTCCACCGCGCGGGCGATGTCATCCCCCGCATCGAAGCCCCCGTCGCCCATCTGCGCACCGGCGACGAACAGCCCATCGCCTTCCCCGAGTCCTGCCCCCGGTGCGGCGCCGGCATCGACACCGGTGAGCAGCGCTGGCGCTGCGAGAACGGCCGCAACTGCCACCTCGTCGCCTCCCTCTCCTATGCCGCCGGGCGCGACCAGCTCGACATCGAGGGCCTCGGCCACACCCGGGTGGTGCAGCTGGTCGAGGCGGGCCTGGTCGCCGACCTCGCCGACCTGTTCACCCTCACCCGGGACCAGCTCCTCGGCCTGGAGCGGATGGGGGAGACCAGCAGCGACAACCTCCTCACCGCGCTCGGCAGAGCCAAGGAACGCCCGCTGTCGCGGGTGCTGTGCGCCCTGGGCGTGCGCGGCACCGGCCGCTCCATGTCCCGCCGTATCGCCCGCCACTTCGCCACGATGGACGCCCTGCGCGCCGCCGACGCCGAGGCGGTCCAGCGGGTCGAGGGCATCGGCACCGAGAAGGCCCCGTCCATCGTCGCGGAACTCGCCGAACTCGCCCCGCTCATCGACAAGCTCGCCGCGGCCGGCGTCAACATGACCGAGCCCGGCGCCACACCGCCGTCCGCCGCGGCCGCCGCCCCGGAGGGCGACGCCGACGCCCCGGCCGCGGCCGGTCCGCTGGCGGGGATGGCGGTGGTGGTCACGGGGGCGATGACCGGCCCGCTGGAGAAGCTCAGCCGCAACGAGATGAACGAACTGGTCGAGAGGGCCGGGGGCCGCGCGTCCTCCGGCGTCTCCGGGAAGACCGCGCTGGTCGTCGCGGGAGAAGGCGCCGGCTCCAAGCGGACCAAGGCCGAGACCCTCGGCATCCGCCTCGCCACCCCGGACGAGTTCGCCGTCCTGGTCGCGGACTTCCTCGGGTGAGGGTGGGCTCCGCACGGACCCGGCTCGTCCTGCTGCGCGGGAACTCGGCCTCCGGGAAGTCCTCGGTCGCCCGGGACCGGCCGGGTGCGGCGAACATCGGCCTCGCCCGGTACGCCACCAAGCCGCTCGCCCGCGAGGCCGGCGAGCGCGAACTGCGCCAGTGGTACCGGGAGCTGGATCTGCTGCCGGGCGGAGTGGAGACCGTCATCGGCGCCGAGAGCGGTCTCCCCGAGACCGTCGACCGGATCATGCGGGACACCGGTCTGGACGGCGTCCCGGCCCTGGAGCCTTGAGGGCGGCGGCCGTTCAGCGCGGCGGCGCGGTCTCCAGGAGTGCGCGGGCCGCGCGCAGGGCGGGTGCCTCCGTCTGCGCGGCCACCTGACGGAAGGTCTCCTGGGCCGCGCGGGCCGGCCAGGCGGGCGGCAGATGGCGGGCGGGGAGCCGGGGGTCGGTGCGGATGGTCCACAGCCATTCGCTGACCAGCCGCAGCCGGGTCCCGATCGGATCCTCCCCGGAGCCGGCGCCCAGGTGTGCGGTCCAGCGCTTGTCGAAGGTGACGTACCGGGCGGCGATGGACTCCAGGTCCCAGGTGTCGCGGATCATCAGCTCGATGTCGGTGGCCTGGCCGGCCCGTGCGTGGAAGATCTTGACGTGGTCGGCGAGACCCAGCTCGTCGACGACGGCGGACACGTCGACGTCGCCCGGGGCGATCCAGAGCCCGCTGTACAGCGCGCCGAACCCGGACCAGGCGAGCCGGGAGCGCAGATCGTGGCGCTGGCGCTTCCAGGAGTCGGGGAGGGAGAAGCCCAGCAGGGTCCAGGAGCCGTCCCAGTCGTCGTTGACCGCGCCCTGCCGCCAGATGCGGGTGCGGCCGTCGTGCAGGATGCGCGTGGCGTGCGGGGTCAGGCCGAAGTACATCCGCCGGCCCTCCCGCTGCCGCCGGAGCAGACCCCGGTTGACCATGCGGGTCAGGGTGGACCGTACGGCCTGCTCGCCGACCCCGACCCGGCCGAGGACGTCGATGATGCTGCCCGAGTACACGCAGAGGTCGCCCTCCTCCAGCACGTGATTGCCGAAGAAGGCGAGCATCAGCGACTGCGGGCGCGACTGCGGGGCCTCCGAGGCGTCGCCGTCCGCTGGGTCCGGGGTGTCGTCGTGCGAGGTGTCCGGGATGTCGTTGTCCGCCACGGGAGCAAGCGTACGACCGCCCGCGCGTCCTGCCGCGGGCGGTCGTACCAGGTCACCGGCCGTCGGCCGGGTGGGCAAGGTCGTAGGGCCGCAGGTACGGGGTGGGGCGGTAGGCGGTGTAGCGGGCGGGGGTCGTGGGATCGGCCGCCGCCGCCCGGGAGTTGAGCGAGCCGGCGTCCGTCGCCGGCCAGTGACCGGTGGTGAGGCGGTCCTCCAGGGTGTGCAGGGCGGCGAGCTGTTCGGCGGCGCTGAAGGTGCAGTGCCCGGCGTTGTCGGTGTACGCCTGCCGCAGCAGCGCCGACGCTCCGGCGGCGGTGACGGCCCGGCGCAGGGCGCTCTCGGTCTGCACCGGGACCAGGGCGTCGCCGATCGTGTGGACGGAGAGTTGCGGTCTGGTCAGTTTCCCGGTGAAGGAGCTGGTCCGGCTCATCCAGGCGACGGCGTCCGGGTCGGCGCCGATGCGCGGGGCGCGGTTGAGGGCCGCGAGGTCCTTGCGCAGGGACAGCCCCGCCTCCTTGTACAGCGCGGTGACCTCCTTGTGCACGGACGACTCGGCGAGGAGCCGCGCGTAGTCGACGCCGGTGTTCCACGACGGGTTGCCGCCGGCGCGGGCCTCGGCCTCCTGCCGCCGGTTGAAGCCGGCGTTGAGCAGGCCCCGGACGGCCGTGTACTGGTTGGCCTGCTGGGCGTCCCAGTCCGTCGCCGCGGGGCGGGCCTGCGTGGGCTGGTTCCACACGGGGATGTTGTGCAGGGCGGCGGCGAGCGCGATCCGGGCCCGGCCCGGGGCGGTCGTCTGCGCGGAGTCGACCGCCGCGGTCAGCGCGGTCGCCGCGGCGGTGGCGGACTGCTGGTCCGGGAGGTCCACGAGCGGGATGCCGGAGTCCGGGGCGAGCAGGGTCTTCAGGGCGAAGACCGGGTCGAGGGTGTTGTTCCAGTTGGCGACGCCGCCGTGGACGAGTCCGCACAGCGAGAGCGAACCGTCGATGCGCCGCGGGGCGCGCTCGGCGATCGCGGTGGTGACGAGTCCGCCGTACGAGCGTCCCCAGGCGACGGTGCGGGAGGCCGCGCCGAACCGCTCGGTGAAGGCGTCGAGGGTGGCGAGCTGGTCGGGGACGGCGTCGGTGACCGCCCAGCCGGTGCTGGCGTAGGACGAGCCGACGAGGGCGTAACCCTGCTGGAGGAGCAGTGTCTTGGTCGCGTCGTCGGGGGCGTCCTGGGCGGGGTTGGCCGGCCCGGCCGCGTAGCCGTGGCTGAACAGCAGGACCGTGCCGTTCCAGTCGGCGGGGACGTCCATCAGGTACGTCGCCCCGGAGGGGAGCCGGCCCTCCAGCCGGGCCGGTTCGGCGCTCGCCGCCCGGGCCGTGGCCTGCGGTGCGGTGAGTAAGAGCAGGAGCGCTGCCACGGAGGCGGTGCGGGTGCGGATCGTCATGCGGTGATCTCCTGGGTGTGGGGGGCGGAGGAGCTCTCGGCGGGGTCGCCGGAGAGGGACGTACGGCTGGTCTCGTGGACGAAGCACACGGTCAGCGCGGTGACGAGGGAGCCGCCGCAGAGCAGCAGAGCGACCGGGGTGCCGCTGTGGCTGCCGGCGACCAGACCGCCGGCGATCATCGGGGAGAACCCGGCGCCGATCAGGGTCGCGCCCTGGTAGCCGAGGGAGGCGCCGGTGTAGCGGACCCGGGTGCCGAACATCTCGCTGAACAGGGCGCCCAGCGGCCCGTACATCGCGGACTGGGCGATGCCGTGGCCGAGGACCACCGCGAGGATCAGCAGCCCCGGGGACCTCGTGTCGACGAGGGCCATGACGGGGAAGGCCAGCGCCGCCGAGAGGAGGGCGCCGGCGAGCACGACCGGGCGGCGGCCGACCCGGTCGGACAGCGTGGCGACGCAGGGCAGGACGACCAGGGCGACGGCGGCGGAGACCGTGAGCGCGGTCAGTACCTGCGGCCGGGCGTAGCCGATGCCGGTGGCGTAGGCGATCAGATAGCTGGTCAGCAGCGACTGGGCGGTGAAGGCGCCGATGCCGACACCGCAGGCCAGCAGGACCGGGCGCGGCCGCCGCAGGACGTCGAGGACCGGCAGCCGGGACTCGGTGCGCCGCTGCTTCACCTCGGCGAACAGCGGACTCTCCACCACCCGCAGCCGGACGAAGAGGCCGACGCCGAGCAGCAGCACGCTCAGCAGGAACGGCACCCGCCAGCCCCAGGCGGTGAACTCGTCCTTCGGCAGGGTGACGACGAGGGCGACGACGGCGGCGGAGATCAGGGAGCCGAGCGGAGCCCCCATCTGGGTGAAGCCGGACCACAGCCCGCGCCGCCGCTCCCCGGCGTGCTCGACGACCATCAGCGTGGCGCCGCCCCACTCACCGCCGATGGCGATGCCCTGCACCACCCGCAGGGCGATCAGCAGGACCGGCGCCCAGACGCCGATGGTGTCGTACGTCGGCAGCAGCCCGATGAGGAAGCTGGCGCCGCCCATGAGGCCCATCGTGAGCAGCAGCATCGACTTGCGGCCGAGGCGGTCGCCGAAGTGGCCGAAGAGGACGCCGCCGAGCGGTCGGGCGACATAGCCGGCGGCGAAGGTGCCGAACGCGGCGATGGTGCCGACGGCGGGATCGGCGCCGGGGAAGAACAGTTCGCCGAAGACGAGGGCGGCGACCGTGCCGTAGACGAGGAAGTCGTAGAACTCCACGGCGGTGCCGAGCAGTCCGGAGAGGGCGACCCGGCGCAACTGGCGGGCCTGTTCGGGGGAGGGGGTGGGGGACGGGGACATCGCGGTCTCCCTTGAGCGGGGGGAGGGACACCGTGAAGTTAGGCTCTCTGGTGATGGTCGTCAATAAAGTGCACAACATTAATCGGAGGCCGAGGCCGTCAGGCGGGGACCGAGAGTGCCGCGAGGAGGCCGGACAGGGCGGCGGCGGTCTCGGCGAGCGGGAAGCGCGCGCCGAGCAGTCCGTCCGGGCGGACGACGAGACCGGTCGGACCGTCGGGCCGGTACAGCCGGGCGAACTCCCCGCCGGTGTCCCGGTACGCGGCGACGGCCAGGGTGTCGGGCGCCACCGCGGCGGCCTCGCGGGCGAGGACGGCCACGGTCGCCGGCCTCGCCGCCCCCAGCGGTTCCCCGGCGGCGGCGACCGCCTCCGCCGCCTCGGCCAGGTCCCCCGCGTGGGCGGCGTACAGGAGCACGACGAGGCCGGCGCGGCCGCGCAGGACGTCGAGCAGCCGCAGCGGAAAGGCCGCCAGGGGCAGGGTCAGCCCGGCGCAGTCCGGTGCGCGGTCGCCCGGCTGGGGCGCGTCGGCGGGCCCGTACGGGCTTCCCGCGAGCGGGCCGCCCCGGTGACCGACCAGCAGCTGGGCCTCCCGCAGCAGGACGGTCCGAGGGTCGTCGGGGTCGGCCTCGATGCCCTGCGTGGCGTGCCGCACGGTCCGCCCGACCACCTCCTCGCCCACCGGGCGGCGCTCGGCGTCGTACGTCTCCAGCAGCGCGGGCCCGGCCTCCCCCCGGACCACGAGGGCGAGTTTCCAGGCCAGGTTGCCGGCGTCCTGGATCCCGGTGTTCATGCCCTGGGCGCCGGTGGGCGGATGGATGTGGGCGGCGTCGCCCGCGACGAAGACCCGCCCGGCGCCGTACCGGTCCACGATGCGATGGCTGATCCGGAACACCGAGGACCAGCGCAGCCGGGAGAGGGTGGCCGGCTTCGGGGCGAGCCGGTCGACGACGGCCTGGAGATGCGCCAGCCCGGGGGTCCGCCCGCCCTCCAGACCGTGCGCCACCCCGTCGCCCCCGCCGGACGCCCGCGTGGACAGCTCCGGCGGCACCAGCATCGACATGCGGTAACGGCCGGCACCCGGCAGCGGGATGCACACGAGCACATCGTCCGTGCTGCCGTTCTCGGCGCGATGGCTGGACCGCAGCCCGTACCCGTGCGGCAGGTCCCAGTCCGCCTCGACGTCGCCCAGCATGTACTCCTCGGCGAAGGCGTCCCCCTCGAAGGCGAGCCCCAGGCCCTTGCGGACCGTGCTGTGCGCCCCGTCGCAGCCCACGAGATACCCCACCCGCAGCTCCTCCTCGGCACCGGAGGACGTCCGCAGCCGTACGGTCACCCCGTCCGGGTCCTGGCCGAAGGACAGCAGCTCGGTGCCGCGCTCGACGACCGTGCCGAGCTCCGCGAGGTACTCCTCCAGCAGCCGTTCGGTCGTGTACTGCGGCAGCGCGGCGAAACCGTACGGCACCTCGGGCGGCAGCGCCGTGTCGATGCGCGCCGTCTCCCGGCCGTTGACGTGGACGAGCTGGCCGCGCAGCACGGCCGCCGACTCCAGGACCGTACGGGCCAGGCCCATCCGGTCCCAGATCTCCAGGGTGCGCGGCTGGATGCCGACCGCCTTCGCGTACGGCAGCCGGGCCGGCAGCCGGTCGACCAGCCGGCACCGGACACCGTGCCGGACCAGCTCGGCGGCGGCGCTGAGCCCGACCGGGCCCGCCCCCGCGATCAGCACGTCCACGGTCGCTGTGTGCCCCACGGGGAGCCTCCCGGTGTCCGACGGTGGGTCAGTGGTCGGTCGGTGACCGGTCGCCGGTGACCGGTCAGTCGACGGGCCAGGTGTGCACGGGGGCGTTGAGGTGCATGTAGTCGATGTACTGCTGGGTCATCAGCCGCAGCGCCTCATGCCGGTCCAGGTGCGCCGCGCCGATGCGGTGGAACATCTCCTTCTGCCAGACCGCCCCGTTGCGGGCGGTGACACAGCGCTGCTCGATCACGCCGAGCAGCGGCTCCCGCCAGGCCGCGTCCATGCCCGACAGCTCCAGCCCGCGGTGCGCCAGCGGCAGCAGCCGGCGCAGGACGAGCTCCGGCACCGGCACCTCGCCCATGCCCGGCCAGTACAGCGGGGCCTCGATGCCGTGACGGGCGGCGGTGTGCAGATTGTCCTCGGCGGCCTGGAACGACATCCGCGACCACACCGGCCGCTCCTCCTCGACCAGGGCGCGGGTGAGCCCGTAGTAGAACGCCCCGTTGGCGAGGGTGTCGGCGACGGTCGGCCCGGCCGGCAGACAGCGGTTCTCCACCCGGACGTGCGGCTCGTCGTGGGCGACCGCGTAGACCGGGCGGTTCCAGCGGTAGATGGTGCCGTTGTGCAGGGTCAGCTCGCCCAGCTCCGGGATGTCACCCTCGTCCAGGGTCCGGGCCGGGTCCTGCTCGTCGCACAGCGGCAGCAGCGCGGGGAAGTAGCGCAGATTCTCCTCGAACAGATCGAAGACACTGGTGATCCACCGCTCCCCGAACCACACCCGGGGCCGTACGCCCTGCGCCTTGATCTCCTGCGGGCGGGTGTCGGTGGCCTGCTCGAACAGCGGGACGCGGGTCTCGTGCCACAGCTCCTTGCCGAACAGGAACGGCGAGTTGGCCGCCAGCGCGACCTGCACCCCGGCGATGGCCTGGGCGGCGTTCCAGTAACCCGCGAACTCCTGCGGGGAGACCTGCAGATGGAACTGGGTACTGGTGCAGGCGGCCTCCGGGGTGATCGTGTCGGCGTAGGTGCGCAGCCGGTCGACCCCGTCCATCTCGATCCGCAGATCCTCGCCGCGCGCCGCGAACACCTGGTCGTTGAGCAGCCGGTAGCGCGCGTTCTCCGACAGGGTGTCCTCGCCGACGTCCTCCTGGCGCAGGGTGGGCAGGATGCCGATCATGATCAGCCGGGCGTCGGCGGTCCTGGCCCGCTGGTCGGCGTGGTTGAGGGCCTCCCGGATCTCGGACTCCCAGGCGTCGGGGCCGCCCTCCGTGAGCCGCCGGGGCGGCACATTGATCTCCAGGTTGAACCGGCCCAGCTCGGTCGACCACGCCGGGTCCGCGATCGCCTCCAGCACCTCGCTGTTGCGCATCGCCGGCTCGGCCTCGTCGTCGACCAGGTTCAGCTCGATCTCCAGCCCCACCCGGGGCCGCTCCGACACGAACCGCTCCTCGCGCAGCATCTGCGCGAGGACCTCCAGGCACTCCTGCATCTTGATCCGGTAGCGGCGACGGTCCTCTCGGGTGAAGACCAGCGCCGGGACGTCACGCCCCATCGATCCTCCCGGCTGCTCCGAGGACGCCCCTCACCTCCAGCGTCCCACCACCCCCCGCGGCTGACCATGCGAGCGGCCCCGAGGGGCTCCCACCGGCCGCGGGCCTGTGCTTCTCTGGGGGGATGGCTGTGGAGATCGTCTACGAGACGCACGCCACGACGACCGACAACGAGGCCGGGATCGCCACCGGGTGGCTGCCCGGGGAGCTCTCCGAGGCCGGGCGGGCGCAGGCGAGGGAGCTGGGGGCGCGGCGCCGGGACGACGGGATCGACGTCGTCCTCGCCTCCGACCTGCGGCGGGCCGTGGACACCGCGGACATCGCGTTCGCGGGGACGGCGATACCGGTGCGGCACGACCGCCGGCTGCGGGAGTGCGACTACGGCACCTTCAACGGCTGCCGGGTCGCCGACCTCGCGGCGCGCCGCTCCCGGCACATCGACACGCCGTTTCCCGGCGGCCAGAGCTACCGCCAGGTCATCCGGGCGACCGAGGACCTCCTGCGCGACCTGGCAGCCGAGCGGGACGGACAACGGGTCCTGGTCGTCGCCCACTCGGCGAACCGGTGGGCCCTCGCGTGCCTGCTGGGCGGAGCGTCGATCGAGGACCTCGTCGACGCCCCGTTCCGCTGGCAGCCGGGCTGGGAGTACACCCTCGGGACCGGGGCGCGGACCGGGCCACGGTGAGGGTCACTCGGCGTCCGGGCGGGTGCGGAGGTGGTTCTGCGGGTCCCGCAGCGGCTCGGCGTGGTCCGGGTCGGCCAGCATGCGGCGGACCGCGGGCGCCGGCATCCGGACGACGACCGGCTCGGGCAGCGTCACGTCCTGCACGGCCGTCGACCGCCTGCCGGAGCGCACCCGGTCGGTCACCTCCGCCACCACCCGCACGTCCAGCGTGAACTGCACGAGTACCGCTTCGGACTTGGGCTTGTGCAGCGGCAGGGAACCGGACGCGTTCGCCGCCGTCGACGTGGCGCTGCCGGACCCGTCCACGGTCCCGAGGAACTGGTTCATCCGGAACTCGTCGGCGTTCAGCGTGCCCGCGCCGAACAGACCGCGCGCTGCTCTGCCGTGCTCGTTGGCCTGCTGGCCGTCCGCACCCGTCGGGCGGGGCGCGTCCAGCCCGCTTTGCGCCACCGTCTCGAAGGTCATCCTGTCCCCGACGCCCAGCACCCGCCCGGCGCGCAGCCGGGCGTGCAGCGAGGTGCGCAGGTCCTGCCCCGTCGCACCGGTGGCATGGACCGGCGGAAGATCCACCCCTGCCGAGGTCAGCAGGGGCAGGGCCGCGATCAGCCACTCCGTGGACACGGCCTCGCGCAGCAGATGGAACGCCGCCTCGCCGCCGGTGCGGAACCGCGCGTTCCCGCCCGCCCGCTCGACCGCGTCGTCCACCGCCTGCCGCACCCGGGGCGTGCCGGTGAACCCGTTGGCCTGCGCCTCCATCGGCAGCCGGGCCCCGGTGCGCCGCCACGGGCCGAGCCGGTCGGCGCCGCCCTCCGCCGGGTCGGCCGCGCGTCGGCCGGCCTGCTGCGGCGGCACCGGCGCCAGCCGCGAGAGCGCCCGCAGATCGGACTCCAGGACGCGGTGCGTCAGGCTCAGGCCCTCCAGACGCGCCAGCGCGACCCGGCGGTTGCCCGAGAAGATCTGCAGACTCGCCTCGATCGGTACATGCATCCGGGCGGACGGCGCGGCCGACGCCTCGGCGACGGTCTTCACCCCGAGCTGGGCCCGCCCGACGCTCGTCGACCGGCGCGCGTCGCTCGCCGACAGGCCGAGACCGGCGGCCGCCCCGACGCTCTTCACCTGACCGGCGCCGCCGTCCGGCTTCCCGGAACCCGCGAGGACCGCCTCGACGCCCCGGGTGTCGCTCTCGTCGTGGGCGGCGGCCCGCTGCGCGGCGGCGGAGGTGATGTACTCCATGTCCCGGCCGTCGGACGCCGTCTCGAGGAAGCCGCCCCGCCCGGTCCTGCGGATGCCGAACACCGCCCGGTAGGGCCGCTTGCGCCCGTCGAACAGCTCGACGTCCACGCCCCCGTCCATGGCGCTCGACAGCAGACCCGCCGAACCGTCCCGGTCCAGCACCCGCAGCAGCCGCTGCACATTGTCGTTGCGGTCGGTCAGCCGGGTGCGCGGCAGCAGATCGTCGGCGAGGGAGGCCCCCAGCCGGCCGCGGATCCGCTCCAGCAGCGGCACGAAGTCCGGCAGGTCCTCGATCATGCCGAAGCCCAGGGGGAGCGACTGCGCGAGGGCCGGGACGGTGACCGGCGGCAGCAGGGAGGAGCCCGCCGACGCGCCACCGGAGGTCTCCGCGGCACGGCTCCTCCCGGCGGCCTTCGCGCCGCCGTCCCGCTCCGCCGACGAGGTGCCCGACCCGGAGGCGGCCGCGGCACCCCGGCCCTCCTCGCCCGGCACCCTCAGCCCCGTCGCCCGCAGCTGCCGCTCGGTCAGCCACACACCGACGGCCGCCGGTACCGTACGGCCGCCCCGCGCCACGTACGGACTGCCACCGGCCACCGCGACCTCGGCGACCATCCGCACCACCAGGTCGCACCGGACCAGGTACAGCGGGCTCTTGCGCGAGGTGTGCGCGTTGCGTTCGACGGTGCCGGCCAGAGTGGACGCCGTGGTGTCGCCGCTGCCCAGGAAACGGCCGGCCGAGACCCCCTCGGCGATACGCCACTCGGTGCCGTTCTCGGCCCCCGTCAGGCCGCCCTGCGCCGAGACCGTGCGACTCGCGCCCTCCTGGCCCGTCACCTGGTGCCCGCCCAGGACGAAGGTCTCGGTGCCGGCCCCCGTGCCCTGGTGGACGACCCGGGGAGCGGTCAGCGCGAGGCGGGTGCCGACCGCGCCGTTCAGCGCGGCCAGCCGCCGCGCGTACCGCAGGTTCTGCACCACCCAGCCCGCGGAGACGGCCTGCCGCAGCGCCGCCGTCACCGCCTGCGGGGCGAACCGCTCCTCGATCGCCAGCCGGGGGGCCAGCCCCTCCGTCTGGAGCGCCCGGTCCTCCCGTGCCTCCTGGTTGCGGGCGGCCGCCCGTGCGAGCAGCTCGAACGCCAGGTCCCGCAGCGGCTGCCCGTCCCCGACGGTCTCCACCAGCGTCCAGTCCCGGACGGCCCGTACACCCGGCTGCCGCGGGGCGAGCCCGGCCAGGTCGCCGATGCCCGCCGCCGCGAAGCCGGCGGGTGCGCCGGCCGGGCCGGCCGTGCGCGCGGCGGTCGCGGCGTCCAGCCGGCCCTTGGCCTCGCCGTCCAGGGTGAACGCGGTGGGGGTGAGCAGCCGTACGTCCTGCGCGTCGAGGGGCAGCGTCGTCAGCTCCTCGGCCTCGGGCACGTCCCGGCCCGGCGCGCCCGGGGTGAGGGAACGGGCCGTCTTGCGCTGCCGGGTCGTCATCGTCACGCCGACGTTCAGGCTCAGCGAGCCGCCGAACACGCTCGCGTCCTCGGACCCGTTGGTGAGGACATCGGTGCGCAGGGTCGGCCCCGCCTGGCCGCGCCGGGTCGTCGTACGGCCCTTCTCGCCGCGCGCCGACAGCGTGAGGGCGCCCGGGATCAGCCGGAACTGCCCGAGCGCCATCCCGCCGACGCTGCGTGAACTGGCCCGCCCGCTCTGGAGGTTGCTGGTGACACCGGAGTGGCTGCGCACCAGCCAGTCCTTGGTGTCGCCCAGGTGGCCGGTCTCCCGGAGCGAACCGGTCACCTTCAACTGCACGTCGTGGGTGTGCAGACGGGACTTGCGGCGCAGCCTCACCCGGATGCCGGTCGACAGCAACTGGTCCTTGTGAACCCGCAGGTTGGTCTCCGACAGGACGGTGACCAGCTCACGGTAGTTGCGCCGCTGGACCTCCGCCTCCTCCGCGCTCGGCTCACGCGCCCGCGCCTCCTCGCCGAAGGCGGGCAGATAGCCGACGAGCCGGGCGTCCGTGGTGAACAGCTCCCGTACGGCCCGCATCATCGGCGCGGTGTCCAGCCGGCTGATCGCCACACTGGAGCCCATCGCGCCGAAGGGCAGATGCCGTACGGCATGGTCGGTTGCGGCCTCGCCATGGTCGGGGGCGGTCTCGCTCCCGGCCCCCTCCTGCCCGCCCTCGGCGTCCCGCGGGGCCTGCGGCGGCCGCCGGACGAACTCCCCGGCCGTCACCCCCTCCGGCAGCGGCAGCCCCAGCTCCTGGGCCTCGTCGGCGCGCAGGCTGATCCAGACCTGCATGGTGTGCCGGGCCGTACGGCCGCCGCCGCGGGCCCGGGTGAGGGGCGACGAGGGGCCGGTGCCCTCGATCGTGAAGAGCACGGTGCCCAGATAGAGCACCTTGTCGCCGCGCACCTCCGCGCCCTGCCGGCTGGACACGGTCTGCTCGGCCACGCTGAACCGGGTCTGGCGCGCGCCCACCACGGGCATGACCGTGCCCCGGACGGCGGCCGCGTTGCCCAGCACACCGAACCCGCCCGCCGGGCCGACGCCGAAGGCGCCGCCGCGCCCCTTGCCCGCGGTGTCCGTCACCCCGTGCTGCGCCTGCTGGTGGGTGCGGAGCTGGGTCTTGCCGGTGCTCCAGCCGGGGGCCAGCGCGGTGATCGCGGCGTGCATCCGGTAGGTGCCGGTGGTGGTGCCGTCCCGGCTGGTCAGGTCCTCGCCCACGATCCCGTCCCGCAGCAGCCGCGGCAGGTCCTCCAGCACGGTCGCGGTGGCCGTGGCCTCGTACAGCCGGGCCCGGCCGGGGGCGCCGGGCCAGGTCAGCGACGGGTGCAGGGCGGAGGCGACCGCGTCGAACAGCCCGCCGCCGCCCTGGTGCGGTGCCGCGGTGTCGGAGACGGCGAGCGGGGCCATGGAGTCGGCGAGCGACACCGCCCGCGCGGTGTCGGCGGCCACCGGGGCCGGGCGGAGCGCCGGCCCGTCGGCGGCGGGCACCAGATGCTCCACCGGCACCCGCATGGTGAGCGTGCCGGGCCCGTCGAAGTGCTCGGCCTCCCGTGCGCCGTCCTTCATGATCCGCACGCGGTAGCGGACCTTGCGCGGCACCTCGACGGACCCCTTGTCGCTGCGCAGGACGCGCGGCTCCGCGACACTGCGCTGGCTGCGGGAGTCCCGGGAGGACTGGAAGGGCTGGGCGTTGACGGTCGCCGCCCCGCCGACCCAGACGCCCGGCGCCACCGGGGCCATCCCGAACGCGGTGAAGGCGGCGCCCTTCGACGCGGACGAGCCCGTGCTCCCGGCGACCGTGGCGGCCGTGTGGTGCTGCACGTCCACCTTGGTGGCGGCGTCCTCGGGGCCGGGACCCTCCGGGGAGAAGAGGGCGTTCCGGTCGTCGTCGGCGCGCGAGACGCGGACCGTGACGTCGTAGCGGTCCGCGCCGCGCGCACCGGTCACGGCGAAGGCCCGGCCGCTCCCGTAGAAGGACTCGGGCCGCCCGGCGAGTTCGGCGCCGATCTCCGCGACCGTGCCGTCGCGCCGCCCGACGACGTCGGCCAGGGTGGTGGTGACGAACGCGTCGCCGATGAGACCGTACGCCGTGGACAGCCCCGGCGCCGTCATGTCCCGCAGATACGGGGGGAGTTCCAGGGCCCCCTCCTCGACGACGGCCGGCAGCGCGGGCATCGGCGACCGGCCGCGGGCGGCGGACGTCCCCGCCGCTCCCAGGGCCGCGACGGTCGCCGCGTTGCCCGCCGTCTGCTGCAGGCCCAGCAGGGGGTTCGGGCGGCCGTGGCGGCCGGTCGGGCGGGGCGCCGGAGCCGTCAAGGACGTTCGGGAGGTGCCGTGACGGTCGTGGTCCGCCTGAAGTGGATCTCGCACGCGCGTCAGCGTAGGGACGCCCCGCGTCGCCCGCGGGCCGCGCGCCGAGTGTTCAACTGCCGTACGCCCGAGGGTCGTTCACGCCATCGTCAGGCACGCTTCCAGCCTTCGCCGCTCGCCCGGCGCCCCGCTCGGAATGCGCTCCCCCGCGGGCCGTCGCAGACTGGCCGGGTGAGCCGAACGCACACGCGTCGCGGCGAGAGCGCGCTCGGTGCGGGCCGTGCGGCCTCCCAGCCGCTGGCGCTCGCCGCCATGATGTTCGCGGTCGCCATGACCTTCATCGACCAGACGATCGTGTCGATCGCGGCGCCCGACATCGTCTCCGAACTCGGACTGTCCAGCTCCGGCATGCAGTGGGTGGTCAACGCCTACCTGCTGGCCCTGGCCGCGTTCTTCGCCCTCGGCGGCCGCCTCGCCGACCTGTGGGGCCCGCGCCGCGTGGTCGTCGCGGGCACGCTGGTCTTCGTGATCTCCTCGGTGCTGTGCGGCTGCGTCCCCACCGGGGACGCCGCGCTGACCTGGCTGATCGTCTTCCGGGCGACGCAGGGCCTGGGGGCCGCGCTGCTCTTCCCGGCCGCGCTCGCCGTGGTCGTCGCGGTGTTCCCCGTCGAGCGGCGCGGGCGGGCCCTCGCCCTGTTCTTCGGCGTCACCGGCGCCCTCACCGCGCTCGGGCCGCTGCTCGGCGGCTGGCTGACCGACTGGACCTGGCGGGCGATCTTCTGGGTCAACGTCCCCGTCGCGGTCGTCGCGCTGATCCTCACCGCGCTCGCCCGGATCTCCGACCGGCGCCGGGACGAGACCCTCGACGTCCGGGGCGCGCTGCTCATCGCCGTCGGCATGGGCGCGAGCGTGCTCGGCTTCCAGCAGGCCTCGGTCTGGGGCTGGGACAGCGCCGCGACCTGGGCCTGCATCGCCGGCGGGCCGGCCGTCCTGTACGCCTTCTGCCGCCTCGAACTGCGCACCCGCCACCCGCTCGTCAACCTCGCGGTGTTCCGTGACCGCGCCTTCGCCGTGGACGCGCTGGTGCTGTTCTTCGCCATGCTGGCGTTCGTCCCGGTGTTCTTCTTCGCATCCGTGTACGCCCAGGTCTCCCTGAGCGCCTCACCCAACCAGGCGGCCCTCTACCTGCTGTACTTCTTCATCGGCTTCGCCCTCGCCTCCCAGTGGGGCGGCCGCATCCTCGACCGGCGGGGCGCCCGGCCGGCGATGAAGACGGGCTGCGTGGTCGGCGCCGTCGGGTTCGCGCTGTGGGCCGGCAAACTCACGGACCTGTCCATGCACGACCAGTGGCCGTACGCCGCCCTGGCCGGCGCCGGCATCGGCCTCATCCTCGCCCCGGCCTCCACGGACGCGGTCAACCGCGCCATCGACGCCTCCTACGGCGAGGTCACCGGCATCACCCAGACCGTCCGCAACTACGCGGCCAGCGTCGGCCTCGCCGTCTACGGCACGATGCTCACGCACACCATGACCGACCGTGTCGTGGACACCCTGGAGACCCGCGGGGTGCCGTCCGGCACGGCGCACTCCGTCGCCCAGGACGTGACCCAGGCGATCACCGGCAACGCCGACGCGCGCACCCCCACCGGTACCGGCCCGGTCGCGACCACCATGCGGGACGCCATGTCCGCGATCCGGATGGACTTCGCGGAAGCGAACCAATGGGTCTTCTACGGCATGGCCGTCGCCCTCGCCGTCGGCTTCCTCTGCGCCCTGCGCCACCCGGGCGACCGGGCCACCGCAACCACCCCGGAGACCCCCCAGGGGTGACCACGGCGACTGGCCCAGGTCTCCACCGGCAGGTGCGCTCAGCCGCCGGCCCCGTCCGTGAGCATGCGCCAGCCCGGGGCGTAGTTTCCGTGCAGAATCAGTGACGCCGCGCCGATCGCGCCCACCGTGTCGCCGATGACGCTCTGCTCGATCACCACGGGGCGGATGGAGCGGGCCACCGAGGTGCGGTTGACCGCGCTGTCGATCTCCTCCAGCAGGATCGGCTCGATGCCGCGCAGCGCCTCGCCGCCGAGGACGACCCGGCCCACGTCCAGCAGGCTGGCCGCACCGCGCGCGGCCTGGGCGATCAGGCGAGCGGCGCGTCGTACGACGTCCCCGGCGTCGGGATCACCGGCGCGGGCGGCCCGGCGCAGCGCCTTCCAGTCGTCGTGGAGGGAGGCGGGCGCACCGGTCACCCCGATACGGTCGGCGGCGAGGGGGCCGTGCCGCCGCAGCAGGTCGTCGATGATCGCGGCCGGGCTGCAGTAGGGGCCGAGGCAGTCGGTGGCGCCGCAGTGGCAGACCCGGTCGCCGGGCTCGACGGGCATATGGCCGAACTCCCCGGCGTTGCCCGAATCCCCGTGCAGGACCGTGTTGTTGAGGACGATCCCGGCGCCGATGCCGGTCCCCAGGTAGATGAACAGGAAGCTGCCGGCCCGCGCCTCGCCGCCGATCCAGCGCTCGCCTATCGCGGCGGCCGTCGCGTCGTTGTCCAGGGCGACGGGCAGACCGGTGGCCTTGGCGAACATCTCGACGAGCGGCACCCGGTCCCAGCCGGGCAGGTTCGGCGGTCGGACGACACAGCCCGTGGAGCCGTCGATCGGGCCGGGCGCGGCGATGCCGAGGCCCAGCAGCCGGGCCGGGTCCACCGCGGAGCGGACGATCAGCCGCTGCGCCGCACGGGAGACCCGGTCCACGACGTCCTCGGGCACGTCCGGGGCGGTGAGCCGCAGCCGACGGCTGACGATCACCTCGCCCGCCAGGTTCACCAGCACGATCACGGCCGAGTCGGGATCGAGATGGACGCCGACCGCGTACGCGCCGTCCGGTCGGGGGGAGAGCAGCGTCCGGCGCTTGCCGCCGCTGGACGGGGCGTGCCCGGTCTCGGTGACCAGACCCGCGTCGAGCAGCTTGCGGACGACGTTCGACACGGTCTGATTGGTCAGGCCCGTGAGCGCGGCCAGCTCGACACGGCTGACCGCGCCGCGCGTGCGGATGGCGTCCAGCACCACGGCCTGGTTGTAGCCGCCCACGCGCGGCAGATTCGTTCCGCCGAGCGTCGTCACCTGTCCATCACCTGACCCCCGCCTCATGTCCACATCGCGACGTCCCCGCCATCACACCACGCCGCATGGCCGGAAGTTTACATGCCGGAGGCGTTGACTTAGTCCATCCATTGGATTTAGCTGTCGCCCACCAAACCGGGTCGAGGGGACCGGGCGCGCAGGGTGACGCAAGGGAGGCGCCGCCCGCACCGAGCCGGCGCGTCCGCGTCCTACGCGGCTTCCCACAGGTTTTTTCGTTCCGGAGGAAACCCCAGTGCGCTCGAAACTCGCCATCGTCACCGCTCTCACCGCCGCCACCGCCCTCACCGCGACCGCCTGCGGGTCGGGCTCCTCCGGGAGCTCGGGCAAGACCGTCAAGGTCGTCTACTGGCAGAACCTCAACAGCAGCAACAAGCTCCAGGCGAACTACCTCGCCTCGATGGTCAAGGAATTCACCGAGGCCAACCCCGGCACCACCGTGAAGCTCGTCCCCGTCACCGCGTCCGAGAACGACTACTACACCAAGATCCAGCTCATGATGCGGTCCCCCTCGACCGCCCCCGACCTGGTCTACGAGGACACCGCGCTGATCAACTCCGACATCGCGGGCGGCTACCTCAAGCCCCTCGACGCCTACACCGCGAAGTGGGCCGACTGGTCGCAGTACGCCACCGCCGCCAAGGGCGCGGTCACCGGCGCCTCCGACGGCAAGGTGTACGGCGTCCCGGACAACACCGACACCCGCGGGATCTGGTACAACAAGACGCTCCTCGCCAAGGCCGGGATCTCCGTGCCCTGGCAGCCCAAGACCTGGGACGACGTCCTCGCCGCCGCCCGGAAGATCAAGGCGAAGCTGCCCGGCGTCACCCCCATGAACATCTACACCGGCACCGCCGGCGGCGAGGCCTCCTCCATGCAGGGCTTCGAGATGCTCCTGTACGGCACCCCGGCCGGCGACAAGTCCCTCTACGACGCGAGCCAGAAGAAGTGGGTCGTCGGCAGCCAGGGCTTCAAGGACGCGCTGACGTTCGTCCACACCGTCTTCGGCGAGAAGCTCGGCCCCTCCGTGGACCAGGCCCTCGGCGCCAACTTCGGCACCACCGTCGGCACCGAGCTGATCCCCGAGGGCAAGCTCGCCATCGACATCGACGGCTCCTGGATGCCCAACAACTGGGGCTCGACCAGCGCCAAGCCGTGGACCGCCTGGGAGAGCACCATGGGCACGGCGGCCATGCCGACGCAGAACGGACAGGCCCCCGGGAAGACATCGATGTCAGGCGGCTGGGCCTGGTCGATCCCCGCGAAGGCGGGCAACGCCGACCTCGCCTGGAAGTTCCTGGAGTCCATCCAGACCAAGACCAACTCGGCGAAGTGGAACGCCCTCAACGCCACCATCGCCACCCGCACCGACGTCGCCGCCGACGAGACGTACCTGAAGTCCGTCCCCACCAACGAGTTCTTCACCGCCCTCGTCGCCGACACCCACTACCGGCCCGGCCTGCCCGCCTACAACCAGGTCTCCACCGCCATCCAGAAGGCCATGGAGTCCGTGACCACCGGCCAGGCCTCGGTCGACAAGGCCGCCGCCACCTACGACAGCGACGTGGCCGCCGCCGTGGGCGACGACAAGACGGTCAAGGGCACCTCGTGACCGCACTCGCCCCAGCCCCCCGCGGGACCGACGGCCACCGCCGGTCCCGCGGGGTCCCCGCGTCCGTCCGCGGCCTCCTGCGGGGCCTGCCGCTGCTCCCCGCGGTGGTCCTGCTGGTCGTCTTCCTCGCCGGCCCGATCGCCTACTGCGTGTACTACGCCTTCACCGACATGCAGCTGACCGGCGCCTCCGGCACCCACTTCACCGGCTTCGACAACTTCACCCGCGCCTTCCAGGACTCCGACTTCCTCAACTCCGTACGCCTCACCCTGGTGTTCGTGATCGGCTCCGCGGTCGTCGGACAGAACACCCTCGGACTGGCCCTGGCCGTCCTGATGGAGAAGGCGTCCAAGCCGGTCCGCTCGCTCACCAACGGCGTGGTCATCGCCGCCTGGGTGCTGCCCGAGGTCGTCGCCGGCTATCTGATGTACGCCTTCTTCTACGACCAGGGCTCCCTCAACTCGCTCCTCCAGACCCTGCACCTGCCGCGGCAGAACTGGCTCTACACCGCGCCGATCCTCGCGGTCTGCCTGGCCAACGTCTGGCGCGGCACCGCCTTCTCGATGATGGTCTTCTCCGCCGCCCTCAACGACGTGCCGAGAGAACTCGTCGAGGCCGCCGAGATGGACGGCGCGGGCCCCTGGCAGCGGCTGTGGCGGGTCACCCTGCCGGTCATCCGGCGGTCGATCCTCACCAACCTGATGCTGATCACGCTCCAGACGCTCTCCGTCTTCGGCCTGATCTACACCATGACCCGCGGCGGCCCCGGCAACAAGAGCGAGACCCTCCCCGTGTTCATGTACCAACAGGCGTTCCAGAACAGCCTCATCGGCTACGGCACCGCCATCGCGCTCGTCCTGCTCGTGGTCGGCGCCCTGTTCTCCGCCGTGTACATCCGGCTGCTCCGACTGGAGGACGAGTGATGGCCGTCGCCGTCAAGACGCCCACCGGCTCCGCCCGCCGCGGCCGGACCGCCCCCCGTCCCGCGTCCCCGCGACGCCGCTCCCGCCTCGGCCGGCTCGGCGTGAACCTCGTCCTGCTCGCGGTGTCGGTGACCTACGTCCTGCCCCTGCTGTGGATGGCCCTCGCCTCCGTCAGCAACCTCAACACCTTCCGGCTGAAGTGGCCCGACACCTTCGCCCTCGACAACTTCGACGCCATCCTGAACGTCGACACCACCTACCGGCCCATGCTCAACAGCCTGCTCCTGTGCGGCTTCGGCACCCTGATCACGGTCGTCGTCTCGATCCTCGCGGCCTACCCGCTGTCCCGCTACCGCTCCCGGCTGCGCCGCCCGTTCCTCTACACGATCCTGTTCTCCACCGGACTGCCCATCACCGCCGTGATGATCCCGGTCTACAGCATGTTCGTGCAGGTGAACCTGATCGACTCGATGCCCGGCACGACCCTGTTCCTGGCCGCCTCCGCGCTGCCGTTCGGGATCTGGCTGATGAAGAACTTCATGGACGGCGTGCCGATCGTCCTGGAGGAGGCGGCCCGCATCGACGGCGCCAACGCGATGCAGGTGCTGTGGCGGGTCGTCCTGCCGCTGATGCGCCCCGGCGTCACCGTGGTCACCATCTTCACCTTCATCGGCATGTGGGGGAACTTCTTCGTCCCCTTCATCCTGCTGCTGTCCCCGGAGAAACTCCCCGCGTCCGTCGGCGTGTTCACCTTCCTCAGCGCCCACGACCAGACGCAGTACGGACAGCTCTCCGCCTTCTCGCTCATCTACTCGCTGCCCGTCGTCATGCTCTACCTGCTGCTCTCCCGCAAGCTCGGCGGCGGCTTCGCCCTCGGCGGCGCCCTCAAGGGATGAGCACCCCTTCCACGACCCCCCACGGAGAAGACAGCCATGCACAACGACCGTGAACTCACCGAGCAGCGACTGCGCCGGGTGCTCGACGAGCGCATACGGCCCGCCGTCCACGCCCGCTCGGTCCCGCTGCACATCGAGGTCTGGGACGTCCCCGGCGAACCCGTGCCCGTGCAGGAGGGCCTCACCGCCCCCTACCGCCCCGCCCGGACGGGCGACCGGTGGGGCCCGGCCTGGACGACGAGCTGGTTCAAGGTGAGCGGCACGATCCCCGCCGACTGGGCCGGACTCCCCGTCGAGGCCGTCCTCGACCTCGGCTTCGCCACCCACTCGGCCGGCTTCTCCGCCGAGGGGCTCGTCTACCGCGCCGACGGCACCGCCGTGAAGGCCCTCAACCCCCGCAACACCTGGCTGCCGGTGACCGGTTCCGCCGCCGGGGGAGAGGCGTTCACGGCGTACATCGAGGCCGCCGCCAACCCGGTCGTGATGCACACCGCCCCCGGCGAACTCACCTTCGGCCCGACCTCGGTGGGCGGCCGCGCCCCCTGGCTCGGCGACCCGGCCGCCGACCCGGGCGAACCGCTCTACCGGCTGCGGCGGCTGGACCTCGCCGTCGTCGACCGGCCGGTGTACGAACTCGTCCAGGACCTCGACGTCCTCGACCAGCTCATGCGGGAACTCTCCCCCGACTCACCGCGCCGCTGGCAGCTCCTGCGCGCCGCCGAACAGGCCCTGGACGCCGTCGACCTCCAGGACATCGGCGCCGGCGCGGCCGCCGCCCGCGCCGCCCTGGCCCCCGCCCTCGCGGCCCCGGCGCACGCCAGCGCCCACCGGGTCTCCGCCGTCGGCCACGCCCACATCGACACGGCCTGGCTCTGGCCGCTGCGCGAGACCGTCCGCAAGGTCGCCCGCACGGTCTCCAACGTCACCCAGCTCATGGACGACCACCCGGAGTTCAAGTTCGTCATGTCCCAGGCACAGCAGCTCGCCTGGCTCAAGGAACACCGGCCCGAGGTCTACGCCCGCGCCCAGGAGAAGGCCAAGACCGGGCAGTTCCTGCCCACCGGCAGCCTCTGGGTGGAACCCGACACCAACATCAGCGGCGGCGAGGCCCTGGTCCGCCAGTTCGTCCACGGGAAGCGGTTCTTCCTGGAGGAGTTCGGCGTCGAGACCGAGGAGATGTGGCTGCCCGACACGTTCGGCTACAACGCCGCCCTGCCGCAGCTGATGAAGCTCGCCGGGGTGCGCTGGTTCCTCACCCAGAAGATCTCCTGGAACACCACCAACAAGTTCCCGCACCACACCTTCTGGTGGGAGGGCATCGACGGCACCCGGATCTTCAGCCACTTCCCGCCCGTCGACAGCTACAACGGCGAACTCTCCGGCGCCGAAGTCGCCCACAGCGTAAGGAACTTCCAGGACAAGGCCGGTTCCAACAGCTCCCTCATCCCCTTCGGCTACGGCGACGGCGGTGGCGGCCCCACCCGCGAGATGCTCTCCCGCGCCGCCCGCCTGGCCGACCTGGAGGGCTCCGCCCGCATCGCCGTCGAGGGACCCGCCGACTTCTTCCCGCGCGCCCACGCCGAGTACGAGGCGGCCGGCGGCGCCCCCGTCTGGTCCGGCGAGCTGTACCTCGAGTTCCACCGCGGCACCCTCACCAGCCAGCTCGCCACCAAGCAGGGCAACCGGCGCAGCGAACACCTCCTGCGCGAGGCAGAGTTGTGGGCCGCGACCGCCGCCGTACGGCACGGACACCCGTATCCGTACGACGCCCTGGACCGCCTGTGGAAGACGGTCCTGCTCCACCAGTTCCACGACATCCTGCCCGGCACCTCCATCGCCTGGGTACACCGGGAGGCCGAGGAGACCTACGCCGCCGTCGCCCGGGAACTGGAGGACCTGATCGACGCGGCCCAGGGAAGCCTCGCGGACGACGGCGAGGGCACCCTGGTCTTCAACGCCGCCCCGCACGCCCGCGCCGGGGTCGCCGCCCTCGGCGCCGCGCCCCGCGCCGACGACCCCGCCGCCCCCGTGCGCCCGCGCGCCACCGACGACGGCCTCGTCCTCGACAACGGGCTCGTCCGTGTCACCGTCGACACCGACGGCCTGATCACCTCCGCCCGCGACCTCACCGCCGACCGCGAGGCCCTCGCCCCCGGCGCCCGCGCCAACCTCCTCCAGCTCCACCAGGACTTCCCCAACCAGTGGGACGCCTGGGACATCGACGCCTTCTACCGCAACTCCGTGCGCGACCTCACCGAGGCCGACTCGGTCACCGCCGGCGAGGACGGCGCCGTACGCGTCGTCCGGTCCTTCGGCGCGTCCCGCGTCGAGCAGACCCTCACCCTCCCCGCGGGCTCCCGGCGCCTGCTCGTGGACACGGTCGTCGACTGGCACGAGAGAGAGAAGCTCCTCAAGGCCGCCTTCCCGCTGGACGTCCGGGCCGCGCACTCCACCGCCGAGATCCCCTTCGGCCACGTCGACCGCCCCACCCACACCAACACCAGCTGGGACGCCGCCAAGTTCGAGGTCTGCGCCCACCGCTTCCTGCACGTCGGCGAACGCGACTGGGGCGCCGCCCTCGTCAACGACTCCACCTACGGCCACGACATCACCCGGGACGTCCGCCCCGACGGCGGCACCACCACCACGGTCCGCCTCTCCCTGCTGCGCTCCGCCCGCTTCCCCGACCCCGACCAGGACCAGGGCGTCCACCGGCTGCGCTACGCCCTGCTGATCGGCGCCGACCTCGCCGACGCGGTCCGCGAGGGCTACCACCTCAACCTCCCCGAACGCACCCGGCCCGGCCGCACCCCGGTCGCCCCCCTGGTCACCGTCGACCACCCGGGCGTGGTCGTCGAGGCCGTCAAACTCGCCGACGACCGCAGCGGGGACGTCGTCGTCCGGCTCTTCGAGGCCCACGGGGTCCGCGCCCGCGCCACCCTCACCCCCGGCTTCCCCCTCGCCTCCGCCGAGACCACCGACCTGCTGGAACGCCCCCTGCCCGACCCGGCGAGCCATCAGGCCGCCGACGGCGAGGTCCGCCTCTCCCTGCGCCCCTTCCAGATCCTCACCCTCCGTCTGCGCCGCTCGGCCGGACCCGATGTCAGTGGTGCCTGACACACTCGGCCGTATGACCGAGACCCCCGCACCGCTGCACTACGCACCGAGGTGGAGCGACGACGACCGCCCCGCCCCTCCGTCCACGGGGTGCGAGCGGGAGACCCTGAGCGCGGTCCTGGACTGGCACCGGGCGACCTTCGCGCTCAAGTGCTCCGGCCTGACGCAGGAACAGCTGAACGACAGGGCGGTCCCGCCGTCCGCCCTGTCCCTGCACGGGCTGGTACGGCATCTGGCGGGCGTCGAACGCTGGTGGTTCCGCATCCAGTTCGCCGGCGAGGACGTCCCCCTGCTCCACTACTCCGACGACGACCCCGACCAGGACTTCGAGGCACTGGACGGCGAGGCGACCGAGGACCTCGCGGTCTGGCGGGAGGAGTGCGAGCGCTCCCGGCGGATCACGGAGGCGGCGGCCTCCCTGGAGGAGACCGGCACCCGCAGGAGCACCGGTGAGCCGGTCTCCCTGCGCCGGATCCTCGTCGACATGATCGCGGAGTACGCCCGGCACAACGGCCACGCGGACCTCCTGCGGGAACGCCTCGACGGAGCGACGGGCCTGTGATCACCTCGCCCACGGCCGAGGACCGGGCCGAGGCGGTGGTGGGCGAGGTGCTCGACACGACGGCGGTCGGCGCGGACGGCGAGCCGCCGTAGGCTGTACCGCGTGTCGTCCTCCCGCCTCCGACGCGTCGCCGTCCTCGTGCTCGAAGGCGCCAAGCCGCTCGACGTCGGCATCCCCGCCCAGGTGTTCACGACCCGCGCCAGCATGCCGTACGAGGTCCGGGTGTGCGGAGCCGAACCCGGCCTGGTAACCGGTGGCGACGGGCTGTCGTACCACGTGGCCCACGGTCTGGAGGCCCTGGAGTGGGCCGAGATCGTCTTCCTCCCCGGCTACCGCTCCCCGGACCGCGAGGACCCGCCCCCGCGGGTCGTCGACGCCCTGATCGCCGCCCACGCCCGCGGCGCCCGGCTCGCCGCCATCTCGACCGGGGCCTTCGCGCTCGCCGCGACCGGCCTGCTCGACGGCAGACGCGCCACCACCCACTGGCACTACACCCGGGCCCTCGTGGCGAAACACCCGCTCGTACGGGTCGACGAGAACGTCCTGTTCGTGGACGAGGGCAGCGTCCTCACCTCGGCCGGTGCCGCCTCCGGCATCGACCTGTGCCTGCACATCCTCCGTGGCGACCTCGGTGTCTCCGCCTCCAACCACGCCGCCCGGCGGCTGGTCGCGGCGCCCTACCGCAGCGGCGGCCAGGCCCAGTACGTACCGCGCAGCGTGCCCGAGCCCCTGGGTGAACGGTTCGCCGCCACCCGTGAATGGGCCCTGCACCACCTCGGCGAACCCCTCACGCTCGACACCCTCGCCCGGCACGCGGCCGTCTCGGCGCGCACCCTCTCCCGCCGCTTCGTCGAGGACACCGGCTACACCCCCATGCAGTGGGTGATGCGCGCCCGGATCGACCGCGCCCGTGAACTGCTGGAACGCTCCGAGCGCGGTGTCGAGCAGATCGCCGGCGACGTCGGCCTCGGCACCGGCTCGAACCTGCGGCTGCACTTCCAGCAGATCCTCGGGACCACCCCCAGCGAGTACCGGCGCACCTTCACCCGGGGCGAGTAGCACCTCCCCGCGGCGCCTGGCGAGATCCTTGCGAACCATGGCGCTCACGCCGTCGCCGCCGGTGCCCGCCGCACGCGAGGCTGGGGGCGACTCGAAGGGACACGATTCATGACTCGCATCGCCATCAACGGATTCGGCCGCATCGGACGCAACGTGCTGCGCGCGCTGCTGGAGCGCGAGACCGACCTCGAGGTCGTCGCCGTCAACGACCTCACCGAGCCGACCGCCCTCGCGCGCCTCCTCGCCTTCGACTCGACGTCCGGCCGGCTCGGCCGACCGGTCACCGTCGAGGACGGCGCGCTCGTCGTCGACGGCCACCGGATCCAGGTGCTCGCCGAGCGCGACCCGGCACAGCTGCCGTGGGCCGCGCTCGAGGTCGACATCGTGCTGGAGGCGACCGGCCGCTTCACCTCCGCGAAGGCCGCCCGCGCCCACCTCGACGCGGGTGCCCGCAAGGTCCTCGTCAGCGCGCCCTCCGACGGCGCCGACGTGACCCTCGCCTACGGCGTCAACACCGACGCCTACGACGCCGAGCTGCACACGATCGTCTCGAACGCCTCCTGCACGACCAACGCGCTCGCCCCGCTGGCCGCGGTGCTCGACGAGCTGGCGGGCATCGAGCACGGCTTCATGACGACCGTGCACGCCTACACGCAGGAGCAGAACCTCCAGGACGGCCCGCACCGCGACCCCCGCCGCGCCCGCGCCGCCGGCGTCAACATCGTGCCGACCACGACGGGCGCCGCCAAGGCGATCGGCCTGGTGCTGCCGAACCTCGACGGCAAGCTGTCCGGCGACTCGATCCGGGTGCCCGTCCCGGTCGGCTCGATCGTGGAGCTGAACACCACCGTCGCCCGTGACGTGACCCGCGACGAGATCCTCGCCGCCTACCGCACGGCGGCCGAGGGCCCCCTCGCGGGCATCCTCGAATACTCCGAGGACCCCCTGGTCTCCGCCGACATCACGGGCAACCCGGCCTCGTCGATCTTCGACTCGGAGCTCACCCGTGTCGACGGCCGCCATGTCAAGGTGGTCGCCTGGTACGACAACGAGTGGGGCTTCTCCAACCGGGTCATCGACACCCTGGGGCTGCTCGCCGCCCGCTGACCCCCGCGGTCTCCCGTCCCCTACGGCACGTCGATGCCGTGGCCGTAGGGGAAGACCGGGTCCTCGGTGTCGTTCGGCACGTCCGGGCGGGACGCCTCGACCGCCGCCATCGAGCGGGGGAGTTCGAACGGCAGCCGGCCCTCGGCGCGGGCCAGGCCGAAGGCCACGTCCAGCAAGGCCGCGTCGGACGCGCCGTAGTCCGCGACCAGGGCCGCCGCGCGCTCCGCGATCTCGGGGAGCACCGCGGGCCGCTCCAGGTTGACGCACACCACGGTCGGGACGGTGTCCAGGAGCCGCAGGATCTCCTCCAGCTCCTCCTCGCCGAAGGCCAGCGACCCCGCGTGGAAGAAGGACTCGAAGGCGCCGGGGCGTTCCTCGTACGGCGTGCGCAGCCGCAGCACGGCGACCTCCGCGTCGGCCGGGTCCGCGACGACATTGCCGTAGGCCGCGGCCGCCTCCGCGCTCATGCCCCGGACATACAGGTCGGGGCGCCCCCGCAGGGGCAGCAGGCCGCCGTTCGTGAGGACGGTGAGCGAGCGCCGCTGGGCCGCCTCGCCCGCCGCCGTGAACTCGGCGGCGCCCACGGTCTCCTCGGCGCGGTCGGGGTCCACGTAGGGGTTCTCGAACAGCCCCAGCACGAACTTCTCGCGCAGCAGCCGTCGTACGGAGGCGTCGATCCGCTCCTCCGGGATCCGGCCCGAGCGCACCAGCTCCACGATCACCTCGGGGCACTGCTCCCCGCCGAACTGGTCGGTGCCCGCGTCCAGCGCCTTCGCCGCGCGCTCGGCGACGCTCAGGTGCTCGACGCCCCAGGCACGGGCCTCGGCGGGCTCGCCCAGGATCTCGGCGTCGGTGAGCAGCCCCCAGTCGGTGCAGATCACACCGTCGAAGCCGAGGCGCTCGCGCAGCAGCCCGGTCAGCACGTCCTTGTTGAAGCCGAACCCGACCTCCTCCCAGTCGGTGCCGACGGGCTGCCCGTAGTACGGCATCATCTGTGAGCACCCGGCCTCGATCGCGGCCCGGAACGGGGCCAGGTGGTACTCGCGCCTCCCGCCCGGGTACACCTGCTCCTTGCCGTGCGGGAAGTGCGGGTCCTCACCGTCCTTCTGCGGCCCGCCGCCGGGGAAGTGCTTGACCATCGCCGCCACGGACCGCGGGCCGAGCCGCGGCCCCTGGAGGCCTCGTACGTACGCCGCCACCAGCTCGCCGCTCAGCTCCGCACCGGAGCCGAAGGTGCCCGACTGGCGCGACCAGCGCGGCTCGGTGGCCAGGTCGATCTGCGGATGCAGCGCGACCCGGAAGCCGACGGCCAGGTACTCGCGGCGGACGGTGTCCGCGAACCGCTCCACCAGCGCGGCGTCCCCGATCGCGGCCAGCCCCAGCGGCTCGGGCCAGGCCGAGAACGCCCCCGAGTTGAAGGAGGCGCCCGGGTTGTCGGTGAACGCGTGCCGGGGATCGGTGGACAGCGTGACCGGGATGCCGAGGCGGGTCGCCGCGGCCAGCTCCTGCATCCGGTTGGCCCAGCGGGCCATGGCGCCCGCGTCGCCCTGGCCCAGCAGGTTGAAGTGGGTCAGCTGACGGCCTGTGACCAGCTCGGTCGTGCCGTACCGGAGGAACGGGCCGTCCTCGGCGAGACCGCCGCCCGGCGCCATGCTCAGCATGGTGTGGAAGAGCTGGCCGGCCTTCTCCTCCAGGGTCATCCGGGCCAGCAGGTCCTCGACGCGCTGCTCGACGGGGAGGTGCGGATCGCGGTACGCGGGGGTGGTCATCCGGGCTTCTTCCTTGGCCGTGGGTGGTGCGGGGCGGGGATCCGGGCCGGCTACTTGACGGAGCGGATGAACTGGACGGCGAGCGCGCCCAGTACGGCGGCGATCGCGCCGAAGAGGAACAGCGCGCCGTAGTTCCCGCCGCCGCCGATCGCCAGGAAGGCGGGGGCGACGATGGGGACGAGGGACTGGGGCAGCGCGTTGCCGATGTTCAGCACGCCCATGTCCTTCGCGGACTCCTCGGGGTTGGGCAGCACCGCGGCGGCCAGGGCCATGTCGACGGAGAGATAGAGCCCCTCGCCGAAACCGAAGACGACCAGGGCGGCGACGTACATCCCGAAGTTCTGCGCGGAGGCGATCAGCGCCAGGCTGACGGCCATGACCAGGGAGGAGCCCAGCACGTACGGCTTGCGGCGCCCGGAGCGGTCGGAGAGCTGACCGCCGAGGAGCGAGCCGGCGGCGATCGAGACGACCATGGCGAGGGTGCCGACCAGGACCTTCCCGGTGACCGCGGTGTCGTCGTACCCGAGACGGTCCATCAGGAAGTACACCTGGTAGCTGGTCACACAGGAGGCGCCCGTGAAGACCAGGAACCGGCCGGCGAAGTTCCAGGCGAAGTCGGGGTGCCGGCGCGGGTTCACCCAGAAGCTGCGCAGGAACTCCCGGAGGCTGTACGGCTCGAAGGCGCCGGCGCGGGCCGGCCGGTCCTTGATGACGACCGCGAGGCAGCCGACGGCGGCCAGGCCGATGACCCCGGGCACCAGGAAGGCCAGGGCCATCGAGCCGCTGAACACCTGGGCGAGCGCCGAGCCGCCGATCATCGCGAGCGAGGTCGTGATGCCGATGAAGCCGGAGACCCGGGCCTGCTGCTGCGGCGGGATCAGATCGGGGACGCAGGAGGTCAGGGCGGCCAGGGTGGCGTTGATGCCGAGCTGGGCGACGGCCCAGCCCGCCATCAGCACCGGCACGCTCCCGCCGAGGGCGACGACGAGCAGCCCGACGAGCCCGGCGGCCATACCGCCGACCAGCCAGGGCCTGCGGCGGCCGAAGCGGCTGGTGGTGCGGTCGGACAGGGCGCCGAAGACCGGGTTGCCGAGCATCGCGAGCAGGGCGCCGACGCTGAGCACCTGACCGAGGGCGGCGCCGCGGTCGGCCTCCGGCACGATCTGGCTGACCCGCAGCGCGAGGGTCACCATCACCGGGGTGAGCACGGCGAGGTAGGCGCCGAACTGGGCGAAGGCGAGGGCGAGGATCAGCCGGGGGGAGGCCTTGGGGGAGGCGTCGGCAGGGGGGACGGGCGTGACGGCGGGCGCGGCGGTCGACGCGGGGGAGGTCGACTCGCCGAGCGGGGCGTCGTGGCTCAGGGCCATGGCGGCTCTCCATGGGGGACGGGGGCGGCTTCTTCGCCGCACCGGCCTGATCAGGGAAGCAGCAAAACCGAGTGGGTACTAGGTTTTGATCAAGTGGCCTGAATCACTCTGCGCATGGCTTGAAAATAGGGGTCATTGCTCCGCTGACCGGCGGTCCCGGACATGTGCCCCACAGCATGAGGGAGCGGTCTGTGGGCGGGCTATGGTGACCGGCATGGAGCAGCAGGAGAGCAGCAGGGCGGGCAGAGCCGCGGGCCGCGGAACGTACGCCGTGGGTGACGAGCGGCGGCTGCGCATTCTGGACGCCGCCGTCGAGCACTTCGCCCAGTGGGGCTTCCACGCCTCCTCCCTGGCCCGGATAGCCAAGGACGTGGGCATCACCCAGGGCGGCCTGCTGCACCACTTCCGCAGCAAGGAGGACCTCCTCGTCCAGGTACTGGAACGCACCGAGCAGCACGACAGGGAGAGGTTCTTCCTCGAGGACTTCTCCACGGCCACCGAGTGCTACGCCAACCTGGTCCGGCTCACCGAGTACAACGCCGCCCGGCTCGGCCGCACCCGGATGTTCAACGTCCTCGCGGCCGAGGCCGGCGATCCCGGGCACCCCGCCCACCCCTACTTCGTACGCCGCTACGCCGAACTCGTCACCGTCATGTCGGCCTCGCTCCGACGCGCCGTGGAGAGCGGCGAGTTGAAGGAGGGCACCGATGTCGTCGAGGTGGCCGAGGAGACCGCCGCGGTGATGGACGGCCTCCAACTCCAGTGGGTCCTCGACCCCCACCGCTTCGACATGGCCAGCCGCTTCCGCGCCTACGCGGACCGCTTGCTCCGCTCGATCACGACAGAGCACACGGGCCTGCCGTAGCCCCGCCCCTCGCCCCAGCCCCGCCCCAACCTCGCCCCCGGCCTCCGGCCCCCCTCCGGCCTTCGGCGCACCCTCTGGCGTCCGGCCCGGCTCTCCGGCCTTCGGCGCACGCTCTGGCGTCCGGCCCGACTCGCCGGCCTTCGGCCCACGCTCTGGCCTTTGGCCCGGCTCCCCGGCCTCCGGCGCACCCTCTGGCGTCCGGCCCGACTCTCCGGCCTCCGGCCCACGCTCTGGCCTTTGGCCCGGCTCCCCGGCCTCCGGCCCGCCCTCTGGCGTCCGGCCCGGCTCTCCGGCCTTTGGCCCACGCTCTGGCCTTTGGCCCGGCTCTCCGGCCTCCGGCCCGCCCTCTGGCGTCCGGCCCGGCTCTCCGGCCGTTGGCCCACGCTCTGGCCTTTGGCCCGGCTCTCCGGCCTCCGGCCCGCCCTCTGGCGTCCGGCCCGGCTCTCCGGCCGTTGGCCCGACTCCCGGCCTTCGACCGTGGCTTCCTGGCCTTGGGCCGCCCTCTGGCCTTCGGCCCCGGCCCCTCTGGCCTTCGGCCCGACCCTCGGCCTTCGGCCCTGGTCCCCAGCCCCCGGCCTCCGGGTCCCAGCCCCCGGCCTCCGGGCCCCCGGCCCCGGCTCCCGGGCCCCAGCCTCCGGCCCTGTCCATGTCGGCCCTTGGGCCGTGTCCGCAAGGTTCCGCCTGCCCCGTGACGCCCGGCACGCACCCCCACTCACCGCGCCGGGCGAAGCCCCAAGCGCATCCAGCACGCCGAGAGCACCCCCCCATGCTCGGCTGCGCTCGCGCGGGGCCCTCGCGACGCCGCAGGGCCCGCCCTCCGGGCGGATGACGGGGCCTTTCCGACCCGGCCTAGGCGATCCGTACCGCTTGGCCCGTCACCCGGGTTCGGTCCAGTTCCGGGGCCACGTCGATCAGGAGATCGCTGGGGCGGCCCATGTCCTCGCCCTGGCGGATGCTGATCCTGGCCGGGGCCGTGACGAGGCCGAGTGCGCTGAGGTAACCGCCGAAGGCCGCCGCCGCCGCGCCCGTCGCCGGGTCCTCCACCACACCGCCGACGGGGAACGGATCCCGTGCGTGGAAGCGCTCCGGCGACTCGCGCCACACCAGGTGGACGGTGGTCCAGCCGTGCCGCCGCATCACCTCGGCGAGACCGTCGAAGTCGTAGTCGAGGTCCGCCAGGCGGGCCCGGGAGGCGGCGCCCAGGATCAGATGGTCGTTGCCGGCGAACGCCACATGCGGCGGCAGCGCCGGGTCGAGATCGCCGGCCGCCCAGCCCAGCGCCGCGAGGGCCGCCTCCAACTCGGCGCCGGAGGCGGGGCGGGAACGCGTCGGCACACTGGTGAGCGTGGCCAGCACCGCGCCGTCCTCGCCCGCCCGGGTCGCCACCGGGATCTCGCCGGCGGGGGTGTCCAGGACGATCCCACCGGGACCGAGCCGCTCGGCGAGGGCCACGGACAGGGCGACGGTCGCGTGCCCGCAGAAGGCCACCTCGGCCAGCGGGCTGAAGTACCGCACCCGGAACCGCCGCGCCGCGTCGTCGCGCTCCGTGACGAAGGCCGTCTCCGAATAGCCCACCTTCGCGGCGACGGCCAGCATCTCCGCCGCGTCGAGTCCGGAGGCGTCGAGGACGACCCCGGCGGGGTTGCCGCCCGCCGGGTCGTGGGTGAAGGCCGAGTAGCGCAGGATCTCGGCGGTCGGCTCGGACTGGTTCACCGGGCTCGCCCCGGTCGCGTCGGTGGTCATGCCCCCACGCTGCCATCCCCGATCCATCGAGTCCAACGATGAACACCGATCCTGCCCATCGGAATATCGCATAGGCTGATCCCGTGGACACCCGCCTGCTGCACAGCTTCACCGCACTCGCCCGGACGGGCAGCTTCACCGCCGCCGCCTCGGAGCTGCACCTCGCCCAGTCCACGGTCACGGTGCACATCCGCACCCTGGAACAGGAACTCGGCACCCGCCTCTTCGACCGTCTGCCCACGGGCGCGCTGCTCACCGAGTCCGGCCGCCGGCTGCTGGGCAGGGCCGAGGACGTCCTCGACGCCGTGGCCCGGCTGAGAGCCGACGGCGGCGGGGACGGGACCGTGGCGGGAAGAGTGTCCGTGGGAACCCCCGAGTCCCTGTGCGCGACCCGGCTGCCGCAGGTGATCGCCGCCCTGCGGGTGAGCCACCCCGAGGTGGACGTCCAGCTGGACGCCGCCGGCACGGCTAAGTGCCTCGAGGGGCTGCGCTCCGGCCGCCTCGACCTGGCGCTGCTGCTGGAGGAGGACACCGACTTCCCCGATGTCACCACCGAGCCCCTCGCCCACGAGCCCCTCGCCCTCGTCTGCGCCCCCGGCCACCCGCTCGCCGCACCTGCCCGGGACGTGACCTGGGCGGACCTCGCCGTCGAGAGCTTCTTCCTGCTGGAGCAGGGCTGCTCCTACAGCGACGAGCTCGAGCGCCGGCTGCTCGCCGTGCCCGGGGCCCGGCCCCGGCTGACCCGGTTCGGCAGCGTGGACGCGGCACGCTCCTGCGTCGCCGCCGGCCTGGGTCTGACCCTGCTGCCGTTCACGACCGTCGAGGAGCAGCTGGGCCGGGGACGGCTGGTACGGGTCGGCGGACCCGGGTTCGCCGCTGTTCCGGTACGGCTGGCCCGTCACCGCAGGCGGTGGACGGCACCGGCCGCACAGGTGGTCACGCAGGAGCTGGTACGGCACTTCGCCGGCTGAGCGGCGGAGGGCGCCCCGGACCGAGTGAGCGGACGCCGCCATTGCAAAGGGGTCGCCTCCCGCCGGGAACGCCTGGCACGCTGGCGGCCGTGGTGGACACACAGTTCTCCGACGCCCGTCTCGCCGCGCTGTACGACCTCTGCTGCCCGTGGGACGCGCGCGGGGACTTCACGCTCTACCTGCCCCTGGTGATGACCTCCTTCTCCGTCCTGGACCCGGCCGCCGGGATGCTTCAGGTGGCCCGGGCGCGCCCGGACGTCGAGTGGATCCTCGTCGACCGGGTCGCGTTCACCCACACCTACTCCAGCCCCGGCTGGGACGTCCCGCGCCGGAGCCGTAGTGTGCTGCGTTTCCTCGGACCGGAGGCACTGGCGGGGTTCCTGACGGAGGCGGGCCTGGTCGTTGCGGAGCAGTACGGCGACTGGGACCTCAGCCCGCTCACGGAGACCAGCCCGGAGATCATCACGGTCGCGCGCCGCGGCTGACCTCGGGACCGGCCGCCGCCGAACGACTGCCGGTCCGCCGCTCCGTCGAACGACTGCCGGTCCGCCGCTCCGTCAGCGGCTGCGGATCGCCGTCGTGGCGAGGAATCCGGTCGCGGCGGCGGTGATGAGGGCGCAGACGGCGAGCAGAGTGGTACGGCGCATGGAACGGCCTTTCCCTAGCGGGTGGAGGAGGTGCCCTGTACAACGCCGGTCATGCCGGACTCGGCTTGCCACGACCGCGTTTGCCACCCGCATGGACGCGCCCTCCCCCGGGTGGCGCAATCGGCCCGGCCCCCTCCCGGAGGGCCCCCGTGCTGCCCCGCACGATCAGCCCCGGCACCGGCACCCGCACCGTCCCCGCCGGCCCTCCGTCGAGCAGCGCCACCAGTGCGCGCGCCGCCGTCCGCCCGAACTCGACGCTGTCCCGGGAGAGCGCGGACAGCCACGGCTTGACCATGCGGCACAGGGCGGAGTCCTCCCAGGACACCACCGACACGTCGGCCGGTACGGTGAAGCCCAGTTCCGCCGCGGTCGCGACCCCGGCGACGGCCATCACGTCGTTGTCGTAGATCAGGGCGGTCGGGGGAGCGGTGCCGCCGAGGACCGCGCGGGTGACCGCCGCGCCCTCCGCGTCCGAGTAGTCGGTCGGCACCGACCGCACCTCCGTCAGCCCGCGCCGCTCCGCCTCGGCGCGCAGGGTGCGGATCCGGCGCTGGGTGTGGGCGAGGTCGGGCAGTCCGGCGATGTGCACGATCCGCCGGTGGCCGAGCGTGTACAGCTCGTCCACGACCGACGCCATGGCCCCGGCGTCGTCCGCCCACACCGTCGACAGCCCCGGATGGCGTTCGTCGGGCGCGCCGCCGATCACCACCGCGGGCAGTCCGAGTTCGTCGAGGAGGGCGGGGCGCGGGTCGTCGGTGCACGGGTCGACGACCAGGACGCCGTCCACCCGGTTCTCGGCCCACCAGCGCCGGTACACCGCGCACTCCTCGTGGACGTCCCGGGCGATCTGGAACAGCAGCCCGAGGTGACGCTCCGCCAGCACCTCCTGGATGCCCGAGACGAGCTGGAGGAAGAAGGAGTCCACGCCCAGGGTGTCCGCCGGGCGGGCGAGCACGAAGCCCACGGTGGCCGCGCCCTCCCCGGAGAGCGCCCGGGCGGCGGTGCTGGGCCGCCAGCCGAGCTGTTCGGCGACCCGCCGCACCCGGTCCCGGGTCACCTCCGAGACCCCCGGACGGCCGTTGAGCGCGAAGGACACCGCGCTCTGGGAGACACCCGCGCGCTGCGCGATGTCCTTCATGGTGGGCCGGCGCGCCGGCGACCGCCTCCCTGACAAGGAGTTTCCCCCATTTCCCCGATAAACCCCCGACCGGTTTCCGGCCAGTATGCACTAATGCGGTTCAGCTCAACCAGTGATCCAACCACCCTAAAGCGCATAAGCAACTAAACAAATTAGCTGGGCTTTCTCCATTGACGGGCCGGTCAACTGCCGTGCAGGGTCTGCGTCGTTGGCCAACTCCACGGCAAAGGAGGCCGTTTCACCGTGCGTATTTCCCGCAGAATCCTCGCCGTCGCCACCGCCTGTGTCGTCCTGTCGCTCAGCGCCTGCGGTTCCGGAGGTGACGGCGGCGACCCGGCCGACGCGTCCGGAAAGATCGAGGGCGACATCACCTTCCAGACCTGGAACCTGCGCGCCAACTTCAAGACCTACTTCGAGGGCGTGATCGCCGACTTCGAGAAGGAGTACCCCGGCACCCACGTGAAGTGGGTCGACCAGCCGGCCGAGGGCTACGCCGACAAGATCAGCGCGGACGCGGCCGGCGGCACCCTGCCCGACGTCGTCAACGTCTCGCCCGACCTCGTCGCCCCGCTGGCCAAGGCCGGTCTCGCCCTCGACCTCGACAAGGCCGCCGGGAAGTACCGCAAGGAGTACCTGGACGGCGCCTGGGCCAGCCATCGCATCCCGGGCATGACCGGGACGTACGCCTTCCCCTGGTACCTCAACACCGGGCCGCTCTTCTACAACAAGACCCTCTTCACCCGGGCCGGACTCGACCCGGAGCAGCCGCCGAAGACGTACGACGAACTCTTCGCCGACGCCCTGGAGCTCGCGGAGAAGAGCGACGGCAAGGTGGCCACCCTCGCCAACGTGCCCACCGTCGAGGACTTCGGCCGCTACGGCGTCCCCCTCATGAACGACGAGGGCACCGGCTTCGCCTTCAACGACGGCAAGGGCGTCGAACTCCTCACCCGGTACAAGGAGCTGTACGACGCCAAGGCCCTCGACCGGCAGGCGCTCACCGCCACCCCCGAGTCCTCCGGCAAGAAGTTCCTCACCGGCGCCGTCGCCATGAACCCGGGCAGCGCCCTCGACCTGGGCAACTTCAAGAAGCAGGCGCCGAGTCTGTACGAGAACATCGGCATCACCGATCAGATCACCAGCACCGGCCACGTCAACATGTACGTGATGGGTGTGATGGTGAACGCGCGGAGCACGCGCACGCCCGCCGCCGTCGCCTTCGCGCACTTTGTCACCGACGCCGAGCACCAGATGTCGTTCGCGAAGCAGGTCGCCATCTTCCCGAGCACCGCGGGCTCGCTGGACGACCCCTACTTCACGAAGGAGGACGGCACCGACGAGACCCGCGTCCGCGTCGCCGCCGCCAAGTCCCTGAAGAACGCGGTCAATTACACGCCCGTCCTGTTCAGCGAACAGATGAAGACCGCGCTGCGCAACGAGGTCGCCAAGGCGCTCCAGGGCAAGGAGAGCCCCAAGGAAGCCCTCGACAACGCTGTCAAGGAGTGCGACACGCTGCTGAAGCAGCAGGGCTGAGCCGGATGGCCGCCGTCCCCGCGCGCGTCCGCCGCCAACTGCCCACCAGCCCCTGGCTGTTCGCCGCACCGGGGCTGCTGGTCGCCGGAGCCTTCGTGCTCTACCCGTTCCTGTCCACCCTGCTCAACTCCTTCACCGACCGCCGCACGCTCCTTCCCGGCGGGTTCGTGGGCCTCGCCAACTACCGCGAGATGCTGCACGACGACATGTTCTGGACCGGACTGCGCAACAGCACGCTCTACGTCCTCGGCGTCGTCCCCGCCCTGGTCGTGCTGCCCCTGCTGCTCGCGCTGCTGGTGCAGAAGAACATCCCGGGCATCACCTTCTTCCGCTCCGCGTTCTACACCCCGGTGGTCGCCTCGATCGTCGTGGTCGGACTGATCTGGGTGTGGCTGCTCGACGAACGCGGCCTGGTCAACGCGCTGCTGGAGGCCCTCGGCGCCGGGCATGTCGGCTTCCTCAGCGACCAGTGGCTGCTCCTGCTGAGCGCCATGGCGGTCACCGTGTGGAAGGGGCTCGGCTACTACATGATCATCTATCTGGCGGCGCTGGCCGGCGTACCCCGCGAACTGCACGAGGCCGCCGCGGTGGACGGCGCGGGCCCGGTGCGCCGCTTCCTGACGGTCACCGTGCCCGCCGTCCGCTCCACCATGGTCCTGGTCGCCGCGCTGTCCTCGGTCGCCGCCTTCAAGGTGTTCTCCGAGGTCTATCTGATGGCGGGACCCAGCGGCGGCCCCGCGGGCGAGGACACCACCCTCGTCATGCTGGTCCAGCGCACCGGCACCGGCCTCACCGGCCGCGTCGGCTACGCCTCCGCCCTCTCCGTCGTCGTCTTCGCCGTGACGGTCGCGCTCATGCTGCTGGTGCTGCGCGCGGACCGGAGGGACGAAGGATGAGGGTCACCGACGAGCACGGCCGCCGGGTGCGGGGCCGCGAGCTCGCCCTGCGGTACCTGCTGCTGCTCGCCGTACTCGCCCTGACCGTCGGCCCGTTCCTGTGGCAGCTGTCGACCTCGCTCAAGGGACCCACCGAGGACATCTACAGCTCGCCGCCGGGCTTCCTGCCCGAGGACCCGACCCTGCACAACTACGACCGGGTCGCCGACACCATCCCGGTGTGGGACTACGCGGTCAACTCCCTGAAGGTCGCGGGCGCCAACGTCGCCACCAACTGCGTCGGTTCGGCCCTCGCGGGCTACGCGCTCGCCCGGCTCCGCTACCGGGGACGCCGGCCGGCCACGCTCGTCTTCGTGCTCGCCATGCTGGTCCCGGTCGAGGGCATCATCATCGCCCAGTTCACCACCATGCGGGACCTCGGCCTGAACAACACCCTGATCGGCGTGGTGCTGCCCGGCTGCGTCGGAGCGGTGAACGTCCTGCTCATGCGCAACGCCTTCCTCAACCTGCCGTACGAGATCGAGGAGGCGGCCTTCGTCGACGGGGCGAACGTGTGGCAGCGGTTCCTCAGGATCGCCCTGCCCTCGGTGAAGGGCACGGTCGCCGTCGTCGCGATCTTCGCCTTCATGGGCGCCTGGGACGACTTCCTGTGGCCGCTCATCGTGCTCAGCGACCCCTCGAAGTTCACCCTGACCATCGGCCTGAACTATCTGCACGGCACCTTCGCCAACGACGAACGCCTCGTCGCCGCCGGCACCGTGATCGCCGTGGCCCCGCTCATCGCCCTGTTCGCCTGCCTCCAGCGGTACTTCTTCCGCGGGGTCGGCGAAGGCGCCGTCAAGGGCTGACCCCCGTCCCGCGAGGAGACCGCATGCCCCCTGCCGTGCGCTTCGGCGTCAACTACACCCCGAGCGAAGGATGGTTCCACCACTGGCTGGACTTCGACCTCGACTCCGTGCGCGCCGACCTCGACTCGATCGCCGCGCTGGGCCTGGACCACATCCGCGTCTTCCCCCTCTGGCCCTACTTCCAGCCCCACCGCACCCTGATCCGGCCCCGGGCGGTGGACGACCTCGTCCGCCTCGTCGACGCGGCCGGCGAACGCGGGCTCGACGTCACCGTGGACGGGCTGCAGGGCCACCTGAGCAGCTTCGACTTCCTGCCGGCCTGGACCCGCACCTGGCACCGCCGCAACCTCTTCACCGACCCCGACGTCCTCGACGGCCAGGCCGCCTATCTGCGCACCCTCGCCGCCGCCCTCGCCGGCCGGCCCCACTTCCTCGGCATGACCCTCGGCAACGAGATCAACCAGTTCTCGGCCGGACCGCACCCCGACCCCGACCGCGCGACCGAGGAACAGATCGACGCCTGGCTGACCCGGATGCTCGCCGCCTGCGAGGAGGGCGCCCCCGGCCGGCTGCATCTGCACGCCGAGTACGACGCGACCTGGTACCAGGACGACCAGCCCTTCACCCCGGCCCAGGCCGCCCGGCACGGCGCGCTCACCGCCGTGCACTCCTGGGTCTTCAACGGCACGGCCCAGCGCCACGGGCGGACCTCCGTCCCCGCCGAGCACCACGCCGCCTACCTCGTCGAACTGAGCAAGGCCTGGGCCGTGGACCCGCACCGCCCCGTCTGGCTCCAGGAGGTCGGCGCCCCCGCGCCCCTCGTCCCGGCCGAGCACGCCGCCGCCTTCACCGAGGCGACCGTACGCAACGCCCTCGACTGCCCCGACCTGTGGGGCATCACCTGGTGGTGCTCCCACGACGTGTCCCGGGCGCTCGCCGACTTCCCCGAACTCGAATACGGACTGGGGGTGTTGACGAACGACCGCCGGCCCAAGGACCTCGCCCGCGCCCTCGCCCGGGCGGCGGCCGCACCGCCGTCCACCCCCGCGCCCCGCACCACCGCGCTCGTCGTCCCCGCCGACCCGTCGGCCCGCTCCGCCTGCGCCCCCGGCGGCCCGGTCTACGACGCCTTCTTCCGGCTGACCGCCGACGGCGCCCGCCCCACCACCGTCCTCGACCCGCTCGCCGACGACAAGGACCACCTCGGCGCGCGCGGCATCACCGAGGTCGTCACCCCGGACCAGGCACTCCCAGGAGGGAACCGCCCGTGAACCCCACCCGACGCACCGTCCTGCTCGCCGCCGGCGCGGCAGCGTTCCTGCCCGCACTGCCCCCGCCGCCGGCGCGGGCCGCCACCGGGGCCACCCCGCCCTACGCCGCCTACTGGTACCCCGACTCCCTCCCCTCGGGCACCCCGGGCACCGGCATCACCTGGCGCAGCCTGAAGAGCTGGACCGCGGCCGACGACACCGACCTCGCGTTCAACGCCGCCTCCGTCCCGCTCGCGCCCCGCTTCACCCCGACCCCGGCCAACACCATCGCCCGCGCGGACCAGGCCCGCATCCAGTCCCTGGTCTCCTTCGGCCCCACCTCCCTCAACCCCTCCCAGGGATCCGCCACCGCCGACTACTACGCCTTCACCCACTGGGCGTACGTCGACGAGCTGGTCTTCTGGGGCGGCTCGGCGGGCGAGGGCCTGATCCTCGCCCCGAACGCGCCGATCGTCGACGCCGCCCACCGGCACGGCGTCCCGGTCCTCGGCAACATCTTCCTGCCGCCCGTCGCGTACGGCGGACAGCTCCAGTGGACCCGCGACCTCGTTCAGAAGGACACCGACGGGCACTACCCGCTCGCCGCCCAGCTCGTCCGGGTCGCCGCCGCGTACGGCTTCGACGGCTGGTTCGTCAACGCCGAGACCGGCGGCGGCAACACCGCCCTCGGCACCGCCATGCTGGGCTTCCTGACCGAGCTGAAGTCGCTCGCCGCCGCCCAGGGACAGCGGGTCACCTGGTACGACGCGATGACCGTGAACGGCACGGTGAGCTGGCAGGGCGCCCTCAACTCCCAGAACCAGGCCTTCTTCCAGAGCGCCGACGACCTGTTCGTGGACTTCCGCTGGTCGGCCGCCACCCTCGCCGCCTCCGGCACCCGGGCCGACCAACTCGGCCGCAGCCGCTATGAGTTGTGGGCGGGCGTGGACGTCGAGGCGAGCGGCTCGAACAGGTCCGTCGCCTGGGACGCGATCGTGCCCACCACCAAGGCCCACATCGCCTCCCTGGGCTTCTACCGGCCGGAGTGGACCCGCAACCACCTCCCCTCGGGCGGCAGGGCCCCGGCCGACTTCCACGCGGCAGACGACCGCTTCTGGACCGGACGCTCGCTCGACCCCTCCCGCCCCGACGGCGCGGACCCCTGGCGGGCGCCCGCCGTGTCGGTCGCGGACCGTTCCACGGTGACCGGCGTGCCCTTCGCCAGCACCTTCAACACCGGGCACGGACTGCGCTGGTACGAGGACGGCGAGGTCACCGCGGACACCCCCTGGAACCACCTCGGCCTCCAGGACCGCCTCCCGTCCCGGCAGTGGGCGGTGCGCACCGCGGGGACGCGGCCCACCGTCGCCTTCGACTTCGCCGACGCCTGGCACGGCGGCAGCAGCGTGCTGGTCACGGGCACCCTGGACGCGCCGGTCACCGTCGACCTCTACGCGACGAGGCTCCCGCTCACCGACACCACCGTCGTCGAGCTGACCCACCGCACCGACACCGGGAGCGTGACCGTCGAGCTGGCGGTGGCCACCGCCGAGCCGGACGCACCGGGGGCGACACCGCCCTACACCTGGCTGCCGGTGGAGACGGGCGACGGCTGGCGGACCTCGACGGTACGACTCGACGGGCTCACCGGTACCGTGCACGCGCTCGGTGTCCGGCTCACCGCGAGCGGGGGCCCCGTCGGCTGGCGGCTCGGCGCCCTCGCCGTACGGGAGGAGGCCGCCACCCCCGCCACCCCGGCAGGGCTGCGGATCACCGCCGCCTCCGGAGGCGACCTGCGCCTCGCCTGGGACGCCGCCCCGGACGGCGTACGGCACCACACCCTGCACCGCCTCCTGCCCGACGGCACCCGCCGTTTCCTCGCCGGCACCTGCCAGACCGCCTGCTTCCTCACCGGCCTCGCCCCGGAGCAGGGCGAGGCGGCGGCGCGGTTCGAACTGCGCGCCGTAGGGGAGCTGTACACAGCGTCGGCCCCCGCGACCGTGTCCCACACCTGGTAACCCGTCACCCAGCCCTGGAGCACCCCGTATGCATGACGACCGCAGCCTTGTCGAAGCCCGTCTCCGACGCGTCCTCGACGAACGCATCCGTCCCGCCGTGTACCCGCAGTCCGTACCGCTGGACGTGGCGGTGTGGCACGCGCCCGGGGAACCGGTGCCGGTCGCCGAGGGGCTCGCGGCCGGGCCCGAACCCATCGCGGTGGGATCCCGGTGGGGTGCTCCCTGGGGGACGAGCTGGTTCCGGGTGACCGGGGTGGTGCCGCAGGCCTGGGCCGGGCGGACCGTCGAGGCGCTCCTCGACCTCGGCTTCGACGAGAACATGCCCGGCTTCCAGTGCGAGGGCCTGGTCTACCGGCCCGACGGCACCCCCGTGAAGGGGCTCAACCCGCGCAACCAGTGGGTGCGGATCGGCGCGCCCGTCGAGGGCGGCGAGGAGGTGCGCCTGCACATCGAGGCCGCCTCCAACCCGGTCATCCTCGACTACCACCCCTTCCTGCCCACCTCGTTGGGCGACAAGGACACGGCGGGCAGCGCACCGCAGTACACCCTCGCCCGGATGGACCTGGCGGTCTTCGACGAGACGGTGTGGCAGCTGGTGCTGGACCTGGAGGTGCTCGGCGAGCTGATGGCCGAGCTTCCCGTGGAGTCGGCCCGGCGCTGGGACATCCTGCGGGCGGTGGAGCGGGCCCTGGACGCCGTCGACCTCCAGGACGTGGGCGGCACGGCCGCCGAGGCCCGTTCACGCCTGACCGGCGTCCTGTCCGCACCCGCCGTGCCCTCCGCCCACCGCATCAGCGCCGTCGGCCACGCGCACATCGACTCGGCGTGGCTGTGGCCGCTGCGCGAGACGGTCCGCAAGGTGGCCCGCACCACGGCCAACATGACGGCGCTGCTCGACGACGAGCCCGAGTTCGTCTTCGCCATGTCGCAGGCCCAGCAGTGGGCCTGGGTGAAGGAACACCGCCCGGAGGTGTGGGCCCGGGTGAAGAAGGCGGTCGCGGACGGGCGGTTCGTGCCGGCCGGCGGGATGTGGGTGGAGTCGGACACCAACATGCCCGGGTCGGAGGCGATGGCCCGTCAGTTCGTGCACGGCAAACGGTTCTTCCTCGACGAGTTCGGCATCGAGAACGACGAGGCCTGGCTGCCCGACACCTTCGGCTTCGCCGCCGGACTGCCGCAGATCATCAGGGCGGCGGGCTCCCGGTACCTCCTCACACAGAAGATCTCCTGGTCGCGGACGAACAGGTTCCCGCACCACACCTTCCGCTGGGAGGGCATCGACGGCACCCGGATCTTCACGCACTTCCCGCCGGTCGACACCTACAACTGCTCCATGAAGGGCGCCGAGATCGCCCACGCGGCCCGCAACTTCAAGGACAAGGGGGTCGCCCGCCACTCCCTCGCCCCCACCGGCTGGGGCGACGGCGGGGGCGGCACCACCCGCGAGATGGTCGCGAAGGCGGCCCGGCTGCGCGACCTCGAGGGCTCCGCCACCGTGACCTGGGAGACCCCGGCCGCCTTCTTCGCCAAGGCCCGGTCCGAGCACCCCGAACCCCCGGTCTGGGTCGGCGAGCTGTACCTCGAACTGCACCGCGCCACCCTCACCAGCCAGGCCGGCACCAAACAGGGCAACCGCCGCAGCGAACACCTCCTGTACGAGGCCGAACTCTGGGCCGCGACGGCCGCCGTCCGCACCGGATTCCCCTACCCCTACGAGGAGTTGGACCGCATCTGGAAGACGGTCCTGCTCCACCAGTTCCACGACATCCTGCCCGGCTCCTCCATCGCCTGGGTGCACCGCGAGGCCCGTGCCACCTACGCGCGGCTGGCCGCCGAGCTCACCGCGATCACCGACGCGGCCCAGCGGGCCCTGGCCGGCGAGGGGAACACCCCGCTCGTCTTCAACGCGGCCCCGCACCCCCGCGACGGCGTCCCGGCCGGCGGAGCGAACACCCCCGCCCTCGAAGGCCGTACGACCCTCACCGCCCGCCCGGACGGCGGCCACCTCCTCGACAACGGGCTCCTGCGCATCGCGATCGACGCGCGGGGACTCGTCGTGTCGGCCCACGACCTCGAAGCCGACCGGGAGACCATCGCCCCCGGCCGGTCCGCCAACCTCCTCCAACTCCATCCGGACTTCCCGAACATGTGGGACGCCTGGGACGTGGACGAGTTCTACCGCAACACCGTCACCGACCTCGTCGACGCCGACGAGGTCACCGCGGGCGAGGACGGCGCGTCGGTGCGGATCGTCCGGTCCTTCGGCGCCTCGCGCGCGGTCCAGGTGCTGTCGCTGCCACCGGGGGAGCGGCGACTGGTGATCGACACGGAGGTGGACTGGCACGAGACGGAGAAGTTCCTCAAGCTCGCCTTCCCGCTCGACGTGCACGCCGAACGGTACGCCTCCGAGACCCAGTTCGGGCATGTCCACCGGCCCACGCACACCAACACCAGCTGGGAGGCGGCCCGGTTCGAGGCCTGCAACCACCGCTTCGTGCATCTGGAGGAACCGGGCTGGGGAGTCGCCGTGGTCAACGACTCGACGTACGGCCACGACGTGACCCGCACCGTCCGCGACGAACCCGGCGCCGACGGCGGCACCACCACGACCCTGCGGGTCTCGCTGCTGCGCGCCCCGCGCTTCCCCGACCCCGAGACCGACCAGGGCGTCCACCGCTTCCGGCACGCCCTGGTGCCGGGCGCGACGATCGGCGACGCCGTGCGCGAGGGCTGGCGGATCAACGTGCCCGCCCGCACCGTCACCGGCTCCGGGACCGTCACCCCGCTGATCGCCGTCGACCGGGACCAGGTCGTCGTGACGGCGGTGAAGCTGGCCGACGACGGCAGCGGCGATGTGATCGTCCGCTTCCACGAGGCCCACGGTGCCCGCGCCCGCGCCACGCTCACCGCGGGCTTCGACATCACCACCGCCACCTCCACCGACCTGCTGGAACGCCCCCTCACCGACGCCCCGGCCCTGGCCGTCGAGGGCGGGCGGATCACCGTACGGCTGCGCCCGTTCCAGCTGATGACGCTCCGCCTGGGACGGGCCGGGTAGGACACCGCCCCGTACCGGACCGGCTGTCAGTGGTGGGCCGTACCTTGGCGATCAGCGGAACACCCGAGGACAGGAGCACCCCTCATGGCATCCAGCGACAGCCCGGCGGCCGTCCCCACCCCCTGGGACGCCGCGCTGAGCGAGGCCTTCGGCATCCTCCTGGGCGGCGAACCGGCCGCCGGCGATCTCGACGACCCCGCGGCGCGGTACGGGGTCTACTACGCGGACGACTCCCTCGACGAGTTCCTGTTCCCGAACACCTGGATCACCCCGGAGACGCTCACCGACCCCGCACCGGGGCGACTGCCGCTCCAGGGCGGCGACGAGTACGTCTTCTCGCCGTCGGGCTGGCGATTCGACCTGAGCGCGTCCCTGTTCCGCTTCGACGCGCACCTGCTGGACGCGACGGGACCCTGGGGCGAGGGCGGACACAAGGGGCCCCGGCCGTTCGGGGAGGACTTCGTCGCCGACGTGCGGGCCGCCGCGCTCGACGGCGCCCCTGAGGTGCTGCTCCTGGGCGCGGACCTCGGACCGCTGCTCCGGCGGCACGGCGTGGACCCGGCCGACCCCGGTACGGGGAGGCTCAACGTCTGGCTGACTGTGCTGTTGCGCGTCGCCACCGACGGCACGCTCACCGACGCGATGCGCGCCGCCACCTTCACCGCGGACGGCCCCGGACACCTGACGTCGTTCGACGCGGAGGAGCGCGTCAGGACGGCCGAACCGCGCTGGGAGGACGCGCTGGCGGCGATACCGGACGCCGGACTCCGGGACCATCTGCGCCTGCTCTGCCTCGACGAGGAGGACGCCCGCGACGGCGGCGCCCACTGCACCGGCGGCGACCGCTGGCCCTGCACGACCGACGTCCTCGACGACCTGGGCTGCTCCCTCGTCACGGGCTGGGAGTTCGGTGAGTCGCAGGCCGGTACCGCGGTCGTACGGCTGCCGGTGGCACCACCCGTCGGCTGACCACGGCGGCTGCCGGGGTCCGGTGCGCTCAGGAGCGGCGTTCCAGGACGACGTACCCGTACGCGGCGTCCAGGACGGCGTATGCGGCGTCCGGATGGAGCTGCCGGGCGTACGCGTCGATGTCGCGGATCCAGTGGCTCGTGTTGTCGAGAGCGAGGTAGTCGGGGGTGACGCTCCCGGTGTCGCCGGTCCAGAAGACCCGGCAGCGGGAGGTGAGACGGGTGGCGGGGCCGATGTTGGCCTCGACCGTCGCGCCGTCCGGGATCCGGTCCAGGAGGCGCTCCACACGGGGAACGCGCGCGGGGATCTCGTAGGCGGCCGCCTCGGTCAGGGCGGACAGGGGGAGCGTGGTGGTCAGGGCCAGCGCCGCCGAGGCCACGGCCGCCGGCAGCTGCCGGGCGTACGCGCGCATCCACGGCCGCGGACTCGTCCGTGCCCGGGGGAGCGCGTCGGCGAGGGCGAGCGAGACGACCGGCATCAGGATCGCGCTGTAGTGATAGCCCGTGCCCCAGTAGTGGCTGTCGGAGGACAGGAAGCGCCAGCCGAGGGTGGGCAGGGCGACGGCGAACAGCGGTGAGCGCAGGGCGAGAAGCCCACTGGTCGGGATCAACAGCCACAGGAGGGTGCGGAGTTTGGTGTCCGCGCCCGCGGAGAGGGAGAAGCCGCCGCCCACCTTGGTCCAGTAGGCGTAGTCGCCGGCCGTGTTGAACGACGGGATGACGACCAGGAGGGTCACGACCGTGGCCGTGACACCGAGCGCCGCGAGACCCAGCGCGCACAGGGCGGCACGCGGGTGTCCGCGGCGGGCCCGCAGGGCGACGACCAGGGCGAGGGCCGCGACCGTCAGCCCCAGGTCCTCCTTGACCAGCACCAGCGGGGCCGCCCACAGCAGGGCGTGACGCCACCGCCGGGCCAGGACGTTCTCCAGGCTGAAGGCGACCAGGGGGACGGCGAAGCAGATCTCGTGGAAGTCGAAGTCGACGGCCTGCTGGAGCCCCCAGGACAGTCCGTACGCGACCCCCAGCGCCAGGCCCTGCCGACGCCCCAGCAGCCGGACGGACTCCCGGGTCACGGGCAGCGCCGACAGCGCGAACAGGGCGGCCTGAGCGACGAGCAGGGTGACGGGGGTGGGGAAGAGCCGGTAGACGGGGGCGAGGAGTGCGGTGACCGGGCTGAAGTGGTCGCCGAGGACGTTGAAGCCGGGGCCCTTCAGATCGACGATCGGCGCCCGCAGGTGCGCGTACCCGCGGACCGCCTGTTCGAAGATGCCCAGGTCCCAGGACCGGGTGCCCAGGTGGAGGTGACGGAGTGTGGAGAGCGTCGCGTACACGGCGAACAGGGCCGTCGCCAGGACGTAGGGGTCCCGGCGGCCGGGTGCGGCGGGGCGCAGGTCACGCGGGGGAGACATGACCGGTACCGGCAGGGAGGGCGCCGGGAGTGCGGGCAGGGGAGGGGCGTCCTGCGGAGCCTGGGGCACGGTGGTGACGTCCTTACGAGCCGGGGGCCGGGGCGAACGCGGCGACCGACCCCGCCGCGCTGTCCGAGGGCTGGGCCGACCCGACCGGGCCGGAGACGGAGCTGCCGTCCGGGGACGGCGACACGCTCGCCCGCCCGGACTCCTCCGCGGACGAGGCCGTGGGCGCCATCGACGGCGAGGCCGTGTCCGTGCCGCCCGCGTCCCCGTACGAGGCGGCCCCGCCGGCCGGGGCACCCGATTCCGTGGCGCCCCCCGGCGGGGGTGCGAGGGAGGAGGACGCGGACGGCGTGACGGTGAGGGTCGGTGAGGGGGCGGGCGGGGAAGCCGGCGGGGGTGTGAACACCGGTGCGGCCGGCGGGGGATCCGGCGGCAGCCCTACGGCGGCCAGGGCCCCGGCCGTGCCCAGCACACCCAGCGCGCACGCGACGGCGGTCGCCAGCACCCTGCGCCGGCGCCGGGTGCCCAGGGCCTCGATCCGGGCGACCGGCACCGGCACCACCCGGTCGCGCACGTCGGCGGCCCGCTTGAGGGCGGCGGCGAGGGCGTCGTCCGGTCGCCGGCCGTGGGGGTCGGTGGGCTCAGACACCGTGGTCCTCCTTGTGCGCGGCGTCGGACAACTGCGTGGCGAGCTGGGCGCGCGCCCGGGAGAGATGGGTCTTGACCGTGCCGGCGGAGATCCCGGTCTCGGCGGCGACCTGTTCCACGCTGAGATCGCAGACGTAGAACAGGACGGCGATCCGGCGCTGCCGCTCGGAGAGCCGGCGCAGCGCCGCCACCAGGACGACGGTGTCCGGCTCGGGGGCCGGACCGCTGCCCTGCTGCCCGCCCGCGTGACGCCGCCAGGCCTCCAGGGACCTGCCGCGCCTGCGCCACCGGCTGACGGCGAGCCGCCAGGCGACCGTCCGGATCCACGCCTCCGGTCCCGCGTCCCGGTTCAGCCGCGCCCGCCGGGCCCACGCCCGTACGAACGCCTCCTGCACGACGTCCTGCGCCTCGTGCAGATCGCCGGTCATCAGATAGAGCTGCCCCACCAGGGACTGCCGGGAGCGCGCATAGAACTCCTCGAACTCCTCGACGGTCATGGGGCTCCCCGCTGGTGATCACGTTTCACGGTCTGTACGCCCCGGGGGAGCACGCGGTTGACACCGCGCGGGAACTTTTTTCACGGATCCCGTCGGCACCGTACGAGGGATCCCTGTGGGAACGCCCTCAGGTCAGGGCGCCGAGGAGGGCGAGGGCCTGCGCGTCGGGGCCGGAGGGTTCGGCCTGGTAGACGATGAGCTGCTGGCCGGGCGCGTCGCGGACGTCGAGGGCCAGATAGGTGAGGGTGAGCGGGCCGACGTCCGGGTGCAGGAAGTGCTTGGCCTCCTGGGTCTTGCCCCGCACGGTGTGGGTGTTCCACAGCCGGGCGAAGTCGGAGCTCTCCGTGGAGAGAGTCCGCACGAGGTCGCGCAGGCGCGGGCTGTCCGGATCGAGGCCGGCCGTCTCGCGAAGGTGGCCCACCACGGCCTGGGCCGTCCGGTTCCAGCGGGTGTGGAACCGGCGGCCGGCCGGGTCTAGGAACGTCATCCGGGCGAGGTTGTCCAGGCCGGAGAAGGGCGAGTGCAGGACCTCGGCGAGGGCGTTGGCGGCCAGGACGTCCAGGGTGCGGTCGACGACGTACGCGGGGGAGCCGGGGAAACCGTCCAGGAGCCGGAGCAGGGCCGGGCTCACCCGGTCCGGGGTGTGGCGAGGGGGGAGGGCGGGGGCCGTGCCGGCCAGCCGGTGCAGATGGGCCTGGGCGTCGGGGTCCAGCCGCAGGGCCCGGCCGAGCGCGTCGAGGACCTGGGCCGACGGCCGGCGTTCGCGCCCCTGTTCGAGGCGGGCGTAGTAGTCGGCGTTCACCCCCGCCAGGACGGCGACCTCCTCGCGGCGCAGCCCGGCGACCCGGCGGACGCCGTGGGCGACCATGCCGACCTCGTCCGGGGACAGGGCGCCCCGGCGGGCGCGCAGGAACTCTCCCAGATGATTGCCGGCCATGACCGCACCCTAGACCCCGGCTCCGGCGGCCTGCCTGGGTGTGGTGCACCCAGGGAGCACACGTCCTGGCCGGTCGTCGCCGGCCTGCCCAGACTCGATGCCGCAACCCCAGCTGTCTCATCGAACGGAAGTACGGGCATGTCCCACGCATACAAGGTCGTCGCGGTCACCGGAGCGAGCAGCGGTATCGGTGAGGCGACCGCCCGCCGGCTCGCCGCCGACGGCCACCGTCTCCTGCTCGGGGCGCGCCGCACCGACCGGCTGGAGACGCTCGCCGAGGAGCTGACCGCCGCGGGCGGCACCGCGTCCTTCTGCCGTCTGGACGTCACGGACGCCGCCGACGTCCGCTCCTTCGTGGCCACGGCCCGTGAGCGGTACGGCAGGCTGGACGTCATCGTCAACAACGCCGGAGTGATGCCGCTCTCCCCGCTTCGGGCGCTGAGGGTCGACGAGTGGGACCGGATGATCGATGTGAACGTGCGCGGAGTGCTGCACGGCATCGCCGCCGCCCTGCCGGTCATGCGCGCCCAGGGCGGCGGGCACATCGTGAACATCGCCTCCGTCGGCGCGTACGAGGTCTCGCCCACCGCCGCCGTCTACTGCGCCACCAAGTTCGCCGTCCGCGCGATCACCGAGGGGCTCCGCCAGGAGTCCGCCGGGGACATCCGGGTCACCCTGGTCTCCCCGGGGGTCACGGAGTCCGAACTCGCCGACGGGATCTCCGACCCGGCCGCCCGCGAGGCCATGAAGGCCTACCGCGCGGTCGCCCTGCCCGCCACCGCCGTCGCGGACGCCATCGCCCACGCCGTCTCCCAGCCGTCGCAGGTCGACGTCAACGAGATCGTCGTACGGCCGACCGCCGGCGCCCAGTGACCGCGCCCGCCCGGGTCCGGAGGGTCCCGCTCAGGAGTCCCGGCCGACCGGAGCCAGGCGTTCGGTCGGGCCGCCGAACGCGAGGTGCAGGGTGCGGGTGCTGAGCAGCCAGGTGCCGTCGATCCTGCGGAAGGTGTCCTCGTAGTGGCCGATGTTGGCGGGCAGCCGGGGGGCGACGAAGGTTCCCTCGGTGTGCCCGTCGACACGGTAGGTCGCGAAGTAGGTGAGGGCGCCGGCGGTGTCGGGGGAGTCGACGGTGACCAGGACGTTGGTGCAGATACGGCGGGAGAGGCGGTCGGCGGGACGGGAGCCGAAGTACGCGCGGAGCGCCTCGCGGCCCTCGACGCACCGGGAGTCGTACGGCCATTCCCAGCGGCCGTCGGGGGTGAAGAGGTCGCAGACCGTGCTCGGATCCCCGAGGTCGAGCCGGCGGACGAACTCCAGGATCACCCGCTCACAGGCGCGTTCGGCGAGAAGTCGCTCCGTCGGGTCGAGATCACGAGAGGCCATCTGCCCTTCCTACCAGGCGTACCGACCGGGTCACGACCCCTTTTGCCTGGCCGTTCGGACCCGCGATTCGGACAAGTGGGCGTGGCCGGGCGGGCTGTGACAGGGCTGTGACTGGAAAAGTGACCTGCGTCACGGCCGGTGGATCGGGTGCGCATCAAGATCATCGAGTGCGAAGAAACTTTCTACCGGCCCGTCTGACGGGCCGTCCGGTCGTCGCGGGCGCGGCGGCCATCGGGGTGGTCGCGGGCGTGCTGATCGGCTGGCCGGGCCTCGACACCGTCAACGGCTGCGGGCTCGCGGTCAATCGCTATCCGTCGGAGACGGCGAAGGAGTGGGTGCGGTACGCCGACGTCGTGGTCGTGGGCCGGGCGGTCGAGGAGCGGGAGAGCGGGCGTGAGGAGCTGTCGGCCGGCAGCTACAGCTACGAGGTGGAGCGGACGGTCCGGCTGGAGGTCGAGGACAAGCCGTTCACCTCCACCACCCGCTCCCATCCCGCCGTGGGCTCCACCCTGGACTACATCGGCCTGGGCTGGAACGTGCTGCGCTCCGACGGCAAGACCCTGGTCCCCGAACTCACCGGCGACGCCCCGCGGGTCGTGCCGGACCACACCTACGTCCTCGCCCTGCGCTGGGAGGACGAGCGCTGGGTGTCGCTGGGGGAGGGTGCGGTGGTCCCGTTCGACGGGCAGTCCGTCGGCAACGGCGAATGGTGCGGGCAGGTCGTGGACACCGACGGGTTCGCCCAGGGCGAGCGGACGGGCCGCAGGAGCGACCACAGCCTGGAGAAGACCCTGCTGGGGCAGGGGCTGCCGGCGCTGAAGAGCGCCCTGGACGGGGCGGCGAAGAAGTCGTCCTGAGGCCGCCCCGTCCTGTCGCCCGGCCGTCGCCCCCGTTCACTTGAAGGCCGGGGCGTTGCGGTTCGCCCATCCGGCGAAGGCGCGGGCCGGGCGGCCCAACAGCCGTTCCACGTCCGGGCTGACGCGCCGCAGCGCGGCGGACGGCGTGCCGAGCATGTCGAGGGTGCGTTCCACGACCGGCTCGGGCATGAACCGCACCATCGCCGCCCTGGCCTCGTCCCGGCTCTGTTCGACGAACCGCACCGGTTCGCCCAGGGCGTCCCCGATCGCGGCGGCCTGCTGCCGGGGCGAGACCGCGGCCGGACCGGTGAGTTCGTAGGTGCGGCCGGTGTGCGCGGCGTCCCGCAGGGCCGTCGCGGCGACCTCGGCGATGTCGGCCGGATCGACCACCGGCAGCGCCACGTCCCCGAACGGGGCCGTCACCACGCGCCGTTCGCGCACCCCGTCGGCCCACAGCAGCGTGTTGGAGTGGAACCCGGCCGGCCGCAGCAGCGTCCAGTCCAGACCCGAGCGGGTGACGGCGTCCTCCAGTGCGGGGGAGTGGTCCCCCGTACCGACCCCCTGCGAGGACAGCAGGACGACCCGTCGGACGCCGCCGGCCCGCGCCGCTTCCAGGGTGCGGCCGAGATCGCCGCCCGCGGCCAGGAACTCGCCGGAGGTCAGTACGAACAGCGCCGCCGCCCCGTCGAGGGCGGGCGCGAGACTCCGCGGATCGGCCAGGTCGCCCTGGTGGTACCGCGCCCCCGCGGGCGCCTCGTCCGCCGGGACGCGCCGCGAGACGGCCGTCACCTCCTCGCCCGCCGCCACCAGCGCCCGCACCAGCGGCCGCCCCACGTTGCCCGTCGCACCGGTCACCACGATCATCTGCACGCACTCCGTTCCGTGTTCCGCGTTTCTTGCGTTCTCGGGATACGGCGAAGCTACTATCGGCAGGACAGTAGGTACCTAGAGGAAAGTAATGGGAGAAGGGGGCGGATGTGACGGAGAGCACAGCGCAAGGTACCGGGGTCGCCCCGGAGAACGCCTGCCCGATCGCGCCCGTCGTCGACATCGTCTTCAGCCGCTGGACCACGCCGGTCCTCTGGACGCTCAACGAGTACGGCCGTCAGCGCTTCGTGGAGCTGGAGCGCCGGATCGCCACGATCACCCCCAAGGTGCTCACCCAGCGGCTGCGCCAGCTGGAGCGCGACGGCCTGGTCGTGCGGACGTACCACGCCGAGGTGCCGCCGCGCGTGGAGTACGAGATCAGTGAACTCGGCCGCAGCCTCTCCCCGTTGTTCGCGACCCTCGCCGACTGGTCCCCCAACCTGGACAAGGTGGAACGGGCCCGCCGGGCGTACGACGCCAGGACCGGCGGCCGCTAGGTGAGGTGATCACGAGTGCCGACAACGCTCGTGATCACTACGCCTGGGCTGCGCGGCGCCTACCGGTCCAGCCGCAGCACCAGCCGCAGCGTGTCGGTGAGGACGGCCGTCGGGACGGACGGGTCGGCCACGCGCTGCAGACCGAGGCCGATGCCCAGGCTGAGCAGGGTCATCGCGGCCTGCTCCGGCGGCATGGCCGGCGCGGTGCCCAGCTCCTGGGCCAGCGCCTCGATCAGCAGGGCCAGCGCCGCGCGGATCGCGGTGACCCGGGCCGTGATCTCCCGCCGGAGTTCCTCGTCGTGCCGTACACCGGTGAGGAACTCCACCTCCAGCACGGTCCAGGTCTCGCCGATGTTGGCCTCGCTCCAGGACGCGAAGGCCGCCAGCCGGTCCTCGGCCCCCGGATCGCGCATCACGGACTCCGTGAGCAGCGCGAGCTGCTCGGCCCGGATGTCGTCGAGGACGGCCAGACACAGATGGCCCTTGCTGCGGAAATTGGAGTAGACGGCGCCCTTGGAGTAGCCGGCGGTCTCCGCGACGTCGCTGAGCGAGGTCACGCCGTACCCGTCACGCAGGAACAGTTCCCGTGCGGTGGCGACGAGTTGCTCGCGCGTGCGCTCCTGGCTCTCGACGCGGCTGAGACGGGCCATGTCTCGCTCCCTCTCCCGTCCTGCGCGGTGTGCTGTGCCCCGGGGCGACCCCCGGATCCCTCGGCTCCCCCGGATCTTAACTCCGCCGAAGGGCTGCCCTCGGCTTTCGGATACCGCTAGTATCCCGATCTCGTCGGTACCCCGATCTCATCGGTATCCCGAAGACCCAAGAGGGCGGAGAATCCACGTGACCGCGACGGGCACACGTACGACACGTACGACCCCTTCCCGAGGACTGGTGCTCGGCTGCGGCGGAACGCTCGGCGCGGCCTGGACGGTCGCCGCCCTGCACTCGCTGCAGCGGGCCCTGGGGTGGGACCCCCGCCGGGCCGAGGTGCTGGTGGGCACCTCGGCCGGGGCGGAGCTGGCCGCGCTGCTCGGCGCGGGGGTCGGCGTGGAGGAACTGCTGGCCGCGCAACTCGCCGCCGAGGACGCGCGTCCCGAACTGGTCCGGCACTTCGCGGGCCCGCCCCGGGCGGTCCCCCCGCGCCCCGCCTTCTTCCCCGGATCGCCGGAACTGTCCCGCCGGGCCCTGCGGCGCACCGCTCCCACGCTGGCCGGCCTGTCCGGCCTGCTGCCCCAGGGGCGGGGCGACAGCGGGTGGCTGGCGGACCTGGCCGACGTCCTGGCCCCCGGCGGAGGCTGGGTCCCGCATCCGGCGACCTGGCTGGTGGCCACCGACTTCGACACGGGACGCCGTACCGTCTTCGGTCACCCCGACACCCGGCCCGCCGCGCTGCGGGACGCCCTGCGCGCGTCCTGGGCCGTCCCCGGCTGGTTCCCGCCCGTGCGCATCGCCGGCCGCCGGTACGCCGACGGCGGCATCCTGTCCACCGCGTCCGCCGACCTCCTCGTCCCCCTGGGCCTCGACGAGGTGTACGTCGTCGCCCCCATGAGCTCGGTCGCGCCGGGACCCCGCCGCGGGCTGGGCCGGGCCGAGGCGCTGCTGCGCCGGGTCATGACCCGCACCCTCGACGCGGAGTGCGCCGCGCTGCGCGCCGCCGGCACCGAGGTCGTCCGGATCGAGCCCACCCCCGCCGACCTGGAGGTGATGGGCGGCAACTTCATGGATCCCCGGCGGCGGCTCGCGGTGCTGGAGGCCGCCCTGCGCACCACACGGGCCCTCGTCCGCGACCACCTCCGTGCGGCCGCCCCCGCCGCGCCCTCCGCCGCCGACCCCCGGACAGGAGCCTGACATGCCGCACCCCGACCACCCCGACCACCCCGCCGCGACGGCGAACCCCCGGCCCGCCACCGTCGAGGCGCTGATCATCGGCAGCGGACTGTCCGGCATCGGGGCGGCCGTCGCACTGCGCCAAGCCGGCGTACGGGACCTCGTCGTCGTGGAGAAGGCGGACGACCTGGGCGGCACCTGGCGGGACAACACCTACCCCGGATGCGCCTGCGACGTCCCCTCCGCCCTGTACTCCTACTCCTTCGCACCGAACCCCGACTGGACCCGGGCCTTCGCCCGCCAGCCCGAGATCCGCGCCTATCTGCGCGACACGGCGGACCGGTACGGCGTCACGCCCCTGATCCGCTTCGGCACCGAGGTCCTGCGCGCCCGGTGGGACCCCCGCGAGGCCCGCTGGCGGGTGGAGACCACCCGCGGCGACTACCTCGCGCGCTTCCTCGTCGCGGCGGCCGGCCCCTGGCACGAGCCCCTGCTCCCCGACATCCCCGGCCTGGCGGACTTCCCCGGCGAGGTCTTCCACTCCGCGCGCTGGCGCCACGACCACGACCTGACCGGCGCCCGGGTCGCCGTCGTCGGCAGCGGGGCGTCCGCCGTGCAGTTCGTGCCCGCCATCCAGCCGCGCGTCGACCGGCTGCACCTGTTCCAGCGCACCGCCCAGTGGGTGCTGCCCAAACCCGACCACCCGGTGCCGACCGCGGAGCGCAGGCTGCTGCGGCGCCTCCCGGGCGCCGGGCGGGCCCTGCGGGGCGCGGAGTACGCCGCCCTGGAGGCCCTCGGCGTCGGCTTCCGCCACCCTTCGCTCCTGCGGGCGGTGCAGAAGGTGGGCGCGCTCCACCTCCGGGCCGCCGTCAAGGACCCGCGGCTGCGGCGCGCCCTGACGCCCGACTACACCCTCGGCTGCAAGCGACTGCTGCTCTCCAACTCCTACTATCCGGCCCTGACCAGGCCCAACGTCACCGTCCACCCCACCGCGGTCGGCGCCGTCGAGGGCAGCCGGGTGATCGGCGCGGACGGCAGTACGGCGGACGTGGACACCATCATCCTGGGCACCGGTTTCCACATCCTCGACATGCCGATCGCCGCGCGCGTGTGCGACGCCGACGGTGTGAGCCTCGACGACCACTGGAAGGGCAGCCCCGACGCCTACCTGGGCACCACGGTCACCGGATTCCCCAACGCGTTCATCCTGCTCGGCCCGCACCTCGGGACCGGCCACTCCTCCGCGTACACCATCCTCGAGGCCCAACTCGCCTATCTGAAGGGGGCGGTACGGCATTTCCGGGCGTCGGGCAGGTCCAGCATGGATGTGCGCCCCGAGGTGCAGGCCGCCTTCGCCGCGGAGGTGCAGCAGGCCCTCCCCACCACCGTGTACAACGCGGGCGGCTGTTCGAGCTACTACCTCGACACCAACGGCCTCAACAGCTTCAGCTGGCCCTGGTCGACGGGCCGGCTGCGCCGCAGGCTCGCGCGGTTCGACCCCGAGGCCTACGACGTCGCGTAGGGCGGCCTCGCCGGACAGCCGCCGTCTCACCCCTGGCAGACGAGGCCGTCCCGGCCGGCCCGGTCCCCGTGGTCGGCGAGCCGGTCCAGGACACCGCTCAGGGTCTTCCCGCCACGGATGGCGCCGCGCCACCCTCGGACTGCCCGCCTCGTCCCTGTCCGCCGCACGCCTGGCCGAGCGCCGCCCGCGGCGCACCCTCATCACGACCGGGTTCGCCGTCACCCTCGCGGGCGTGGTCGTCCTCGTCGCGCCGGTCGCCGCCCACGGCACCGCCTGGGCCTACGTCCCCGGTCTGTCCCGCGGTGTCTCCCACCTCGGTTCCTCCTTCGGCACGGTGATCGCCGGGACCGTCCTCGTCCCGGCCACCCGTCGTGCGCCGGCCGCGCGCACCACCACACCGACGTCACCCTGACGGGCTGTCACCGCGCGTGCCTTCTCCCGTACAGTCCGTAGGGCCGCCGCTCCGACCCGAGCGAGGCGGCAACCGGCGACCAGGAGAAGGCACTTGGACAGCGAAGAAGCAGGTCTGCGCCCCCGCCCGGACGTCCCCGTTGCGGGACGCCCGGTCCCGGAAGCCGATCCGGGCCGCGTCGCGCGCCGGCAGGCGGCGGGCGGCGAACTGGTCGACCTGCTGACCCAGGTGCGGGAAGAGATCGGCGGAGTCGCCGGGGTGCGGCTCGGGCCCGGCCTCACCGTGCTCGTCACCGACCCGGACGCGGTCCAGCAGGTGCTCGCGCGGCGGCCGGACCGGTACGTCAAACGGTCGCACCGGGCCCGGCTGCTGGTCGGTGACGGAGTCCTCTCCGCCACCGGGGACGCCTGGAAGCGGCAACGCAGGCTGCTCCAGTCCCAGTTCACCGGGACCGGGATGCGCCGCTACGACGGGCGGATCGCCGGTGCCGCCCGGACCACGGCGGCCCGCTGGGCCGGGTACGCCCGGACCGGGGAGGCCTTCGACGTCGGGCAGGAGATGCGCCGGTACGCCCTGGACGCCATCTGGCGCTCCCTCACCGGGTACGCCGTCGACGAGGAGACCGAGCGTGCACTGACCTCGGTCGCGGCGGTGGCGGCCGCCCTGCCGACGCTGCCCGCCGACGCCGGCGACGCGCGCGACGCCGTGGCCGCCGACCTCGCGCGGATCGACGCCGTCGCCCGGCGGGCCGTCGAGACCGCCCGCGAGGGCGAGGCGGGCCCCGACGGCCCCGGCCTGCTCCAGGTCCTGCTGGACGCCGCCACCGAGCACCCCGAGTACACCGAGCGGCTGATCCGCGACGAACTGGTCACGCTCCTCGTCGCCGGGCACGAGACCACCGCCACCACCCTCACCTGGCTCCACCTCCTCCTCGACCGGAACCCCGCCGCCCGCGAGGAGGCGCTCGCCGCCGGGCCCGAGGGCTCCGCGCAGCGCACCCGCGCGATCCAGGCCCTGGTCCACGAGACGCTCCGGCTGTACCCGCCCGCCTGGATCCTGCCGCGCCACGCCGCCGAGGACGACGTACTCGGGGGCTACGCGGTCGAGGCGGGCACCGACCTCCTCGTCTGCCCGTACCTCACCCACCGTGACCCCGCGCTCTGGCCGGACCCGGAGCGCTTCGACCCCCGCCGCTTCACCGCCCCGGCGGGCCGGCCCGCCCACCCGGGCGCCTACCTCCCCTTCGGCATCGGCCCCCGCGCCTGCCTCGGCACGCAGTTCGCCCTCCGTGAATCCACGGTCCTCCTCGAACAGCTCCTGCCCGCCCACACCGTGACCTTCCACCGCACCCCCACCGGGACGTCGTACGGCATCACGGTCCGCCCCGAGGGTCCCGCCGTCGTCACTCTCGCACCGGCTGAGGTCAGTTAATTGTAAAGAACCTTGACAGTTAAATGGTCTAGTCCAACCATGGTCGCTGTTCACCTCGTGGGCCGTGTGCCGCCACGCGCGGCCCCGTCACGCCCTTTCACCACGGGAGCGTCAGTGAGACGACCTGGTTCTGTGCGCACGTTGCTGTCCTGTCTGAGCGCGACCTCGCTGTCCGTCGGACTCATGGCCCTCGGGGGAGGGGCCGCGCTCGCCGCCCCGGACACCCTGCCGGCCGCCGCGAAGCCCCGGCCCGCCCAGGTGGTGGCGCCGTACTTCGAGACCTGGACCGGGGAGAGCCCGGCCGAACTCGCCGCCGCCTCCGGCAACACGTACCTCACCCTGGCTTTCCTCCAGACGGCCGCGCCGGGCTCCTGCACCGCGTACTGGGACGGCGACAGCGGCCGGCCGATCTCGAAGGGCACCTTCGGCCGCGACATCGCGCGGCTCCAGGCACGCGGCGGCAACGCCATCCCGTCCTTCGGCGGCTGGTCCGCGGACACCACGGGCACCGAACTCGCCGACAGCTGCACCGACGTCGACGCCATCGCCGCCGTCTTCAAGAGCCTCGTCACCACGTACGGCATCACCCGCATCGACCTCGACGTCGAAGGCGACTCCATCGACAACGCCGCCGGCATCGACCGCCGCAACAAGGCGATCGCCAAGGTCGAACGCTGGGCGGAACACACCGGCCGCCGCGTCGAGTTCTCCTACACCCTGCCGACCTCCACGACCGGACTGGAGGCCAACGGCCTGGCCGTGCTCCGCAACGCCGTCGACAACGGCGCACGGGTGGACGTCGTCAACCTCATGACCTTCGACTACTACGACGGCGCCGCCCACGACATGGCCGCCGACACGGTGACGGCCGCCACCGGACTCCACGGCCAACTGGCCGCGCTCTACCCGAAGAAGAGCTCCACCCGGCTCTGGAACATGATCGGCGTCATCGAGATGCCCGGCATCGACGACTACGGCCCCGAGGAGACCTTCACCACCGAGAACGCCGTCACGGTGGAGAAGTGGGCCGAGGCCCGGGGCATCAACACCCTCTCCTTCTGGGCGCTCCAGCGCGACAACGGAGGCTGTGTCGGCACCGGCGGCTCCGACTCCTGCTCCGGCATCGCCCAGGACACCTGGTACTTCAGCCACACCTTCGAGGCGCTCACCGCAGCGCACCACCCGCACCACTGACGACCTGACGACCCGACGACATGACGACGCCGGGGTGCCCCGCGGCACCCCGGCGTGAAGTCGAAGGGGAGGAGAGCGAACGGACTGGAATCAAAGGGAGTGATGAGAAGGAAGCCCGTTCATGGCCTCGCCCGAAGGCAACGGTAGCAGTCAGCCGGGGATCAGGTCGCGCAGGTTTTCCCGGGTGACGACCACCGAGTCCGGGTGCAGCCCCTCGGGCCGCTCCAGACCGATGTACGTGACCGGACCGTCCGGGACCGCCCCGCCGTCCCACACCGTGACGGTCCCGGCGCCCATCAGACCGACGAGATGCCGGACCGTGAGCTGCTCCCGCTCCACGACCGCACGCACCAGCGCCGCGACCGAGAGCCGGTTCCCCTCGACCCGGTTCAAGGCGACCCTGCCCCGCAGGTGCAGATGCAGCCACTTCGCGTACCAGGCGCCGTCGGCGCCGCGCAGGAACACCACTGGCAGCGCGACCCGGCCGGGGCCCCGCAGCTCCGACTTCATCCGCACGGTGCGCGCCTCGAACGGCCGCCCCCGCTGCTCGGCCTCGCGCAGCATGAAGCCGAAGAACGACTCCTCCACCTCCTCGAACCCCTCGCCCGAGAAGATGTTGACCTGCGGGACGACGAAGTCCCCGCGCGCCGCCCCCAGCCGCAGATCGATGAACTCCGAGGCGCCGTCCGGCGCGTCGGTGATGTCCCCCGAGTGCTCGCCCTCGACCTGCTTGAGTTCGGTGTACGACAGCCAGCCGAGGCTCTCGTACGAGGCGTCCAGGAGCAGTGCGGACAGGTCGAAGTCGGTGGTGCGGCTCGTCTGCTTCCAGTACACGAAGAACCGCAGCAGCTCCCCGTCGACCCGGGAGAGCGAGCCGCGCGGCAGCACGCCCAGCCCGGCCGCCGTCGCCTTGCCGCTGAGCGGCAGCGCCACGTCGAGGACGTCGGGGTCGACCAGCAGGTGCCCGGGCCCGGGCAGTCGGCGGCGCGTCTCCGCGTCCAGGATCTCGATCAGCCGCTCGCGCTGCGCCGCCCCCACCGGCGGGCGGGTGTCGGCCGTGACCCGGCCGCGGCCCATGCGGTTGACGAACACCCGGCTCGCGGCGGGCTCTTCGGCCCGGTTGTGGAAGTGCTCACGGACCGACAGCAGCACCCGCCCGGAGACCTTCGGGGCGACCTCCTCGACGGCGGCCACCACGGCCTCGCGCTCGTCCTCGGTACGGCACCGGCGCAGCAGGCGGTCCAGCGAGCGGAACAGCCGGCCCGGGGCGGCCGTCAGCAGCCGGGCCGCCCCGACGACGTCGTCCGCGCCCAGCAACTCCTCCACACGGCTGTCGAACGAAGGGGCCGCCCGCTCGCCCCGCGCCACCGCGAACACCTCGGCGGCGTGCGGCCAGTGCGGGTACTCGTGCGGATGCAGCCGCTCGCCGAGCCGCTTGAACGCCTCGCGGTGCGCGACGACGTCGGCCAGCTTGGCGGGCGCCGCGGCCACGACCGCGTCGAGGCCGGCGAGCAGGGCCCGCCGCACCCGCCGGGTCGGCGACCGGAACCGGGTCGGCGCCGCCAGGGTGGGGTCACCGCCCGACAGCGCGCAGGCCAGCCGCAGCACATCGGTGACCGTGTCCAGCAGCGGGTCCGCGCCGGCGTGCAGCCGGGCGACGTTGACGACGGCGCGGTTCTCCCGGACGGGGATCGCCTCGGGCTGGGGACCGTCGACACAGTGCCGCGCGAGCACCCCGAGATCGCGCAGGCCCTCCTCGCCCAGCGGGGTCACGCTGCCCGCGAGCGCCAGATACAGCGCGGTGACCTCGGCCTCCGGCGTGCCGCCCAGGTGCAGGACCGTCAGACGGTCGCCCGCGGCGGCGATCAGCTCCTCGTGCGCGGCGAGCATCTCCTCGTACGCGTGCCGGTACGTGCCGTACGACGGCAGGGTGAGCAGGTCGACCACGCCCGTGCTCAGCTGGGCGAGCGTGCTCGCGCGGGACGCGTCGTCGGCGAGCGCCTCGGTGAGGCAGCGGGCCCAGAAGTTGTACGTGTCCGGGACGTTGGCCGGGAAGTCGATGAAGTAGACGTTGTGCCGGACATGGTCGCCGACCAGCTCACGGACCGTCCGCAGGGTCCGTACGGCGGTCTCGGCGACCGTCTTCTCGTCCAGCCCCGACAGATGCCCGAGCAGCTCCGCCGAGAGCTTGAAGCCCACCGACAGCAGAGCGGCGTCCAACTGCCGTGCCGCGCCGCCTCCTTCGCCGACGGGGCCGACGGGGGCGGGCAGACGGTACGTGTGACGGATGACCAGGTGTTCGAGCGACCGGAACATCCCGGCATGATCGCAGAAACCGCCCCCTTCGGGCATGCGGGTTATCGGGCTCCTGCCGCACCCCTGTCACATCCGGCGCCCCGCCGGTGTCTTCATGCCAGGACCGACACCAGAACCCCGACACCAAGACCGCCACAAGGAGAACGACATGACGCTGCGGCTCCCCAAGGCCGAGATTCCCGCCCAGATGAAGGAGAACATGGTCAAACAGTTCGGCGCCGTGCCCGAGAATCTCGAGGTGCTGTGGCACAGCCCCGAAGTCACCCGCGACAACATGGAGTTCGGCGGCCGGGTGGGCGCGTGGGCCGCGGCCGACGCGAGTCTGAAGTCGTTCGCGCACATGGCGGTCGCGGCGCTGGTCGGCTGCAGCTGGTGCCTCGACGTCGGCTACTTCCAGGCGCGGAACCAGCAGCTGGACCTGACCAAGGCCAGCCAGGTGCCGCGCTGGCGGGAGGCGGAGGTCTTCACCCCGCTGGAGCGGGACGTGATGGCGTACGCCGAGGCCATGACGCACACCCCGCCGACCGTCACCGACGCGCAGTACACGAGCCTGCTGGAGCGGCTGGGCCCGGAGGCGATGGTCGAACTCACCGCGTTCGTCGCCTTCGTCAACCTGGCGACGCGGTCCAACGTGGCCAACGGCGTGAAGTCGCAGGGCTTCTCCGACGCCTGCGAGGTCCCGCTGGCCGCGCGCCCCGGGACGTCCGGCGCGGCGCCCACGGCATGACCGAGGACCCGTTCGTCACCCATCACGGCCTGCTCTTCACGGTCGCCTACGAGATGCTCGGCTCCGCCGCCGACGCCGAGGACGTGGTGCAGGAGTCCTGGCTGCGCTGGGCCGACGTGGACCGCGCCCAGGTGCGGGATCCGAGGGCGTACCTCGTGCGGACCGTCACCCGGCAGTCGCTCAACCGGCTGCGGAGCGTGGCCCGCAGCCGCGAGGACTACGTCGGCGAGTGGCTCCCGGAGCCCCTGTTGACCAGTCCCGACGTCGCCGAGGACGTCGAACTCGCGGAGAGCGTCTCCCTCGCGATGCTGACCGTGCTGGAGACGCTCGCCCCCGTCGAACGGGCGGTGTTCGTGCTCCGCGAGGTCTTCGACGTGCCGTACGGCGAGATCGCCGGGACCGTCGGGAAGTCGCCCGCCGCCGTACGGCAGATCGCGCGCCGGGCCCGCGAGCACGTGGCGGCCCGCCGGCCCAGGGTGCGGGTGAGCCTCTCGGAGCGGCAGGCCGTGGTGGAGCGGTTCCTGGCCGCGCTGCGCACCGGCGAGCTGCGGGAACTGCTGGACGTGATGGCCCCGGACGTCGTCCTGGTCGCGGACGGCGGCGGACTTGCGAACGCCGCACGGGTCCCGGTCCACGGGGCCGACACGGTGGCGCGGCTGCTCGCGCACCCCGGCCGGGTGGTGACGGTCGTCTGGCTCAACGGCGAGCCCGCCGGCCGGGTCGAGATCGGCGGACAGGCGGCCGTGGTGAGCCTGGTGGTCGAGGACGGGAAGGTCACCCGGATCCACGCGCACGCGAACCCGCTGAAACTGACCCGCCTCGACGCACCGGCCGCCCTGCGCACGAGGTGACCACGAGATGGCCGCGACGTGAGCCGCGGTGCGGCGGGACCGGGCCCGGGCAGCCGATGCCCAGGTCGTGTCCGCAGAGCCCCTCCCCCAGAGGGGGTGCCCCCACTCGCCGCGCCGGGCGAAGCCCCGAGTACATCCCGTACCAGGGTCTCCGCCCGGCGCGCCGAGAGCACGGACCGGACGCCGCAGGACCCGCCCTTCGGGCGGACGACGGGACTGCGCGGACACGACCTAGGCCCGGATCCCGTCGCACGTGATCCGCAGGTGCCGGGGCCCGCGCAGCACCGCGTTCCGGCGGTACGGCGGCGGGTCCTCCAGCAGTCGCGGGTTCTCCAGCCGCCGGGCCAGTTCCGCCAGGGCGAACTGGGTCTCCAGCCGGGCCAGGGGCGCGCCGAAGCAGCTGTGGATGCCGCTGCCGAGGCCGAGGTGCTGGATGTCCCGGCGGTCGGGGTCGAAGCGGTCCGGGTTCTCGAAGCGCCGCGGGTCCCGGTTCCCGGACGCCAGCACCAGCCACAGGGAGGAGCCCTTGGGGATGGTGACGCCCCGGACCTCGACATCGGCGAGGGTGACCCGCTGGGGCACCAGCTGCACCGGAGGCTCGAAGCGCAGCAGCTCCTCGACGACGGGCACGGCCAGCCGGGGATCGGCCCGCAGCCGCTGCAGCACCTCGGGGTTGCGCAGCAGGGTCAGCATGCCGTTGGTGACCAGGTTGACGGTGGTCTCGTGGCCCGCGATCAGCAGCAGCGCGGCGGTGCTGAGCAACTCCATCGTGGTCATCGAGCCGTCCTCGCCCTGGGCCGTGGCCAGCGCGGAGAGCATGTCGTCACCGGGGTTCCTGCGGCGCTCCTCGATCAGCCCGGCCAGGTACATGCCCAACTGCATCCGGGCGTCGTGCGCGCCCTTGCCGCGCTCGGCGGGATCCGCGTCCGGATCGGGGTCCAGGCTCGCCGCGATGGCGTCCGCCCAGGCGTGGAACCGCGCCTCGTCCTCGCGGGGGATCCCCAGCAGCCGGCAGATCACCGTCACCGGGAACGGGTACGAGAACTGGTCCACCAGGTCGAAGCGGTCCGGATCGCCGATGCCGTCGATGAGACCGGTGACGATGTCCCGCAGTTCGCCGCGCATCCCGTCGATCCGGTGCGGGGAGTGCGGCGGTCCGAACGGACGGTTCGTCATCCGGCGCAGCCGGTCGTGCTCCGGCGGGTCGAGCCGCAGGAAGCTCGGCGGCAGCGCGCTCTCCTGCTGGTCCGGCTCGGCCAGCGGATCGTGCCCGGTCTGCGCGACGGTGCGGGAGTCGGAGCTGACCCGGGGATCGTGCAGCAGACCGAGGATCTCGTGGTACGTGCTGATGACGTACGGCCCGTCGTCCTCGTGATGGACCGGCGTCCTGCGCAGCTCCTCGTAGATCGGGTAGGGGTCGGCGCGGTTGGCGTAGTCCAGGATCCGGTGGAGCGGCGAAGGCGTCATGGCGGGTCCTCGTGGGCTCGTGGCCGTGGCGGGTCAGTGCGCGGGGGTGAACGTCATCCGGCGGTCGGCCGGCGAGTACCCGCTGAGGGTCACGGTGGGGCCGTGGGTCGGCACCGACGGGTCGGGGAAGTCCGCGTCGAGCGGCCGCCGGCCCTCCGCGCGCCGGTCGACCGTGGCGAACTCCGGCGGGAACGGCGCGGTCGTCTCGATCAGCCGCTGGTAGAACGGCAGCCAGCGGGACTGGTCGAAGGAGACCGCGCCGATGATCCGCCCCTGGTAGCCGTACACGCCGACGAACCGGCGCTCCTCCAGCGAGCCCTGGGTGATCAGGATCTCCGTCCCCAGCGAGGGCACCCCGACCGACTTGATGTTGACCCCGAACTGCGAGGACCAGAACGCCGGCACCTCCATGTGCGGGATCCGGTCGGTGCTCTCGCTCAGCATGTTGTGGGCCGCCACCCGTGCCTGGGAGACGGCGTTGCCCCAGTGCTCCAGCGACAGGAACTGGTAGCCGAACAGCGGGTGCGGGCAGCGGGCGACGTCACCCGCGGCGAACACGTCGTCCGTGACGATCCCGCGGACGTCGAAGGCACGGCAGCCCGCGTCGCAGGCGATCCCGCGGGGCCCGGCCCCGAGCCCCGAGCCGGCCAGCCACTCGGTGTTGCGGGTGGCGCCCAGCGAGACGACCACGACGTCCGTCTCCACGGTGGAGCCGTCGGAGAGCTGCGCGGCCCGCACCCGCCCCGCGGCGTCGCCCTCCAGCGCCGTCACCATCACCCCGCACCGCAGGTCCACGCCGTGCCGCCGCTGCAGATCGGCGGCGACCGCGCCCACCACCCCGCCGAGCGCGCCGACCAGCGGAGAGGCCCCGCGCTCGGCGACCGTGACGGCCAGACCGCGTTCCCGGCACGCGGCGGCGATCTCCGAGCCGGTGAACCCGGCCCCGACGACCAGCACCCGCTTCGGCCCCGCCGCCAGCCGCCGCGCGAGCGCCGCGCCGTCGTCCCGGGTCCGCAGCACGAACACACCGTCCAGCTCCGCCTCGGCCTCGCGCGGCCAGGGCCGCGCCCGCACACCGGTGGCGATCAGCAGCCGGTCGTACGGCACCTCGTCGCCGTCGGCCAGCCGCACCCGCCGGCCCGCCATGTCCAGCCCGGTCGCGGCGACGCCCAGCCGCCAGGTCGCGTCGACCTCCTTCAGCCGGGGCAGCGCGGTCCGCTCGGCGGTCGCCCGGCCGAGCAGCACCGTCTTGGACAGCGGCGGCCGGTCGTACGGCGCGTACGGCTCGTCCCCGATCATCGTCAGGGAGCCCGCGAACCCCTTCTCGCGCAGGGTCTCCGCCGCCCGCAGACCCGCGAGGGAGGCGCCGACCACGACGACCCGGCCCTCGCGGCGGAGCCGTTCCAGGTCACCGCTCACCGGTCGGACACCGCCCCGGCCGCGGCGTCAGCGGTATCCACGGAGTCCACCGCGTCGACGAGCACGGCCTGCACCGGGCAGGCCGCGGCGGCCTGCGCCAGCTTCTCCCGCTGCCCCTCGTCCGGCTCCGGGTCGTAGAGCAACGCCTCGTCACCGTGCATGGCGAAGACCTCGGGGGCGAGGAACGCACACTGCGCGTATCCCTGGCAGCGGTTCAGATCGACGGCAATCCTCGGCACGGGATCGCTCCTCTCCTACGGCCCTGTCGAGCCCCTTGCGACCAGCCTCGGGGCCCGCGGGACGGGCGGCGACGAGGAGCGGCCCGTTCGGGTGAGGGGGAGGCCGGCCCGCTCACGTCGAGGCGGGCCGCCGCCTGGGCGTCGAGGCGCGTCCGCCTCGCAGGATGTCCAGGCTGACGATCAGCGCCCAGGCCGGGAACACCAGCTCCGACCAGGGCAGACTCGTCCCGGCGAGCAGCAGCGTCAGGCCCGTGGCGAAACCGAGGAGCACGAGGGGGCGCGGCAGGACGCCGAGCCGACGGCCGATGGTCGAGGTCGTGATGATGAACACCGCCGCCATCCGCATCGAGTACGTGGTCAGCAGGGTGTAGGCGAAGTTGCGGCCGAAGGGGGCGTTCTGCTGGTCCTCGTCCAGCACGGTCACCGCCGCCGCGGCGCACCCGAACAGGGTGGCGACGAAGATCACGCCGCTGCCGAGGAACACCGTGGCCATGAACCGGTCCTCCGCCTCCCCGACCTGCTCGCGCAGAGCCCCCATGAACCACAGGAACGCGATCCCGGCGTACGGCAGCAGCCCCAGCGCCGTCTGCACGGTCCTGCGCTGCGCCGCGTCCACCGTGATGTGATGTCCCTCCGCCCCGCCGGGCAGGGCGGTCCGCAACAGGACGATCGCCACGGCCATCAGGACCGCGAAGACGACACCGGCGATCCCGGCGGCCCGGACCGTCCCGAGGGGCTCGCGCTTCCGTTCCATGGTCTCCCGCTCTCTGTACGCACCTCTTGCGTCCAGACACCCGCGATCCGGCGGGTTCCGCCACCGGGACCACCCGGGAGGGAGCGAGCGGTGGGCCGTACAGGTCACCGAACGGGCCCGGGACCCCTCAGAGGGCGCGCTCCATGCACACCAGCCGCTCCCGGTCGTCCCACGACTCCACGACGGTGAATCCGAGCCGCTCGTACAGCGCGATCGCCCCCGTCCGCCACCGCCACACCGACAGTCCCACCGTGCGCACGCCGTTCTCCCCGGCCCGGGCCAGCGCGGCTCCGATCAGCGCGGACGCCACCCCGCGGCCCCGCCGGTCCGGCTGTGTCCACAGCCGCTTCACCTCGCACCGCCCGGCCACGGACCCGGTCACCACCACACAGCCCACGGTGGCACCCTCGCTCACCGCGACCAGCACCTCGTCCCGCCCGAACGCGCCGAGCGGATCGCGGACCTCCTCCCGGTAGCGCTCCGGCAGCTCCTCCACCCGCTCGACGCCCTCGCCCTTCTCGTCCTGGGTGCGCAGGTGGTAGGCCGCCAGCAGCCCGGAGAGCCCGCCGTCGGGAGAGAGGTCCTGCCCCGTCCAGCGGACGACGGCGATCCCGTGCTGATCAGTCATGCCGCCAGCATCACACGCCGTCCCGCGACCGAAGAGGCCCCCCGGTCACTGCGGGCGGGCCATCAGGACCGCGACGTCGTCCTGGGCGGGGTGCGGCAGCATCTGTTCGAGGACGCCGTCGCAGAGCGCGGAGAGCGAGGGCGCGGGGCGCCGCAGGGCCCGGGCGAGGCGGTCCAGGCCCTGGTCGAGGTCGCTGCCGCGGGCCTCGATCAGCCCGTCGGTGTACAGGACCAGCAGGCTGCCGGGCGGCAGCGGGACCTCCTCGGTCGCGAACCGCCGCCCACCGGTGCCCAGCGGGGTGCCCGGGGACCCGTCCAGGAAGGTGATCGCGCCGCCCGGCGTCATCACGGCCGGCGGCGGATGGCCGGCCCGGGCGATCAGACAGCCGCCGGTCGCCGGATCGTGCACGGCGTACACGCAGGTCGCCATCTGGTCCTCGCCCATGTCGGCCACCACGGCGTCCAGCGAGCGCAGCATCCGGGCCGGACGGATCCCGTGCCGGGCGAGCGAGCGCACCGCCGCGCGGAGCTGGCCCATCACCGCCGCCGCGTGGATGCCGTGGCCCATCACATCGCCGATGACCAGACCGGTCCGGTCGTCCGGCAGCGCGATAACGTCGTACCAGTCACCGCCGACGTCGTGCTCGCTGGCGGGCAGGTACCGGCCGGTGAGATCGAGCCCGGGCACGTCCGGCAGTGCGCTGTTCGTCAGGCTGCGCTGAAGTGTGAGGGCCGCCGCCCGCTGCCGGGTGTACATCAGCGCGTTGTCGATGTTCAGGGCGGCACGCGCGGCCAGCTCGTCGATGAGCACGCAGTCCTGCTCGTCGAAGGGCTCCCGGCTGCGCAGCCGGGTCACCACGATCGCGCCCAGCGCCTTGCCCCGGGCCACCAGCGGGACCAGCCGTGCCGAGCCCAGACTCATCAGGTAGGCGCGCAGCTCGTCGGCGCGGGGGTCGGTCACCAGGGCCCGGACGTCCGACCGGTACAGGTTGGTGGGGCGCCCCTCGGTGATGACCCGCTCGTACAGCGAGCCCTGCTCCAGCCGGGACGTCAGCCCGGGGCGCAGCTTCGCGCGCGGCGCGGCGGGGTCGGCGAACAGGGCGGCCATGCGCCGCACCACCCCGTGCACGGCGTCGGTGGGCTCGTCGGGCGCCATCACCTCCTCCAGGAGCTGTACGTCGGCGGAGTCCGCGAGCTGCGGCACCAGCATCCGGACGATCTCCTCGGACGTCTGCTGCAGGTCCAGGGTGGTACCGACCCTGGTGCCGGCCTCCGCCAGCAGTGCGAAGCGGCGCCGGGCCCGTTCCGCGTCCCGCTCGGCCTGCTGGCTCTCGGTGATGTCGATGAGGGACGCGATGAGCCCCAGGGTGCGGCCCGCGCCGTCGAGCAGCGGGGCGTAGGAGCAGGACCAGGTCCGCTCCCGGTGCGGGTCGGCGGAGGTGCGTCCGCTGCGGCGGACGTCGACGACGGCCGTGCCCCGGTCCAGCACCTCCTGCATCGTCGCCTCCAGGGCCAGCGCGTTGACCCCGGGCACGACCTCCGTGAGCCGCTTGCCCACGTGCTCGGCGGGCGAGACCCCGTTCATCCGGGCGAGCGCGTCGTTGACGCGCAGGAAGCGCAGATCGGTGCCGAGCGTGGCCAGACCGATCGGCGACTGGCTGAACAGGCTCTCCAGCGCCGCCAGCGAGTCCCGCATCCGCAGGACCTGGGAGGTCTCCACGGCGATCAGCATCGCCCCGGCCCGCCCGTCCGGACCGGTGGCCGGGACGATCCACATCTCCATGGTGACCTGATGGCCGTCGCGATGGCGCACGGACAGGGTCCCGACGACCGTCTCCCCGCTGTGCACGCGGTACGTCAGCTCATCGGCCAGCTCGCGGTTGCCCTCGGGCACCAGCAGGGCCGAGGCGGGCCGGTCGAGCACGTCCTCGGCCCGGTACCCCAGCAGATCCTGGGCCGCGAGCGACCACTCCACGATCCGGCCGTCCGCGTCCTCCCGCCACAGCGCGATCGGCAGCAGCTCGCGCAGCACGCCCGCGTACCCGACCGCCTCCAGGGGCTGTTCCGGCACCTGGCCCGTTCTCCGGGGAGCATCCACCGTATGACCTCACCCTGGGCAATATTTCATACGAAAACACCATATCTGGAACTGTGGCGACCGCCGTGTCCGGCGCCACCGACGCCCGGCGCCGGGCCCACCGCGCCGAGCGCTCCCGGTCAGGGCCGTTCGGCCCTGGTCAGGCCCGCGCGGCGCTGACTTCACTGGCGCGAGGACCGAACGGAAGGAGCGGTGGATGATCGCGGTGGTGGGCCACGCCGACGTGACCCCGGAGAGCCTCGGACTCATCGAGGCCGAACTGGTGGCTCGGCTGGAGAGGGAGCCCGACGGCGACCCGGGAGTGGTGCGCGCCGGGGGCGGCGCCCCGGTGGCCTTCGCACGGGCGCTGCGGGTGGCGGGGCGGGACCTGGTCGTGGTGATCCCCACCAGCGGCATGGTGCCCGCGCTGCTCCCCGAGCGGGACCGGATGCCGACGGGGGAGCTGCTGCTGCTCGCCCGGGAGGTACGGCTGCTGACGTACGACCCCGGCGACCGCGACGCGTGCGTCGGCGCCGACGAGGAGATCGTCGCGGGCTGCCGGCGGCTGGTGGCCGTGTGGGACGGCTCGCCCTCCGACGGCCGGGACGCCACCGCGCATCTGGTGGCCTACGCCCGCGCCCGCGGCGTCGAGGTCGAGGTGCTCTGGCCGGCGGGCGCGGCCCGCACCACCCTGCGCGTGGCGCCGGGACGGCGGTGACGGCCGGGGCCCGATCCGGGCCGGGCGGGACCTTCGGGCCCCCGGTCCCGGGACCGGCCGGGGCCGTTCGACCCTACCGGCGCCCCTCTCACCTGCGGTGATCTTGGGTCGGCGAGAAGCCGAGCCGTCAGGGAAGCAAGGGGAGGACACACACCGGTGGACGAGGCACGTACGGAACTGGTGGAGATCACGCCGGGGAGCGCCGTGGGGGCCGCGGCCCGGCCCTCCTGGGTGGAGTGGCTGACGACCACCGACCACAAGAGGATCGGCACGCTGTATCTGGTGAGCGCGTTCGTGTTCTTCATCGTCGGCGGCGTCCTGGCGCTGCTGATGCGAGCCGAACTGGCTCGTCCGGGGCTCCAGTTGATGTCGAACGAGCAGTTCAACCAGGCGTTCACGATGCACGGCTCGATCATGCTGCTGATGTTCGCGATGCCGCTGTTCACCGGGTTCGCCAACTGGATCATGCCGCTCCAGATCGGCGCCCCGGACGTCGCCTTCCCCCGGCTGAACATGCTGGCCTTCTGGCTCTTCCTGTTCGGTTCGTCGATCGCGGCCTTCGGCTTCCTCACCCCGGGCGGAGCCGCGTCCTTCGGCTGGTTCCTGTACGCCCCGCTGTCGGACTCCGTGCACTCGCCGGGCCTCGGCGCCGACCTGTGGATCATGGGCGTGGCGCTGTCCGGGTTCGGCTCGATCGCGGGAGCCGTCAACTTCATCACCACGATCATCTGTATGCGCGCCCCCGGCATGACCATGTTCCGCATGCCGATCTTCACCTGGAACGTGCTGCTGACCGGCGTCCTCGTGCTGATCGTGTTCCCCGTGCTCGCGGCGGCCCTGTTCGCGCTGGAGTGCGACCGCAAGTTCGGCAGCCATGTCTTCGACGCGGCGAACGGCGGCGCCCTGCTCTGGCAGCACCTGTTCTGGTTCTTCGGGCATCCCGAGGTCTACATCCTGGCGCTGCCGTTCTTCGGGATCGTCTCCGAGGTGATCCCCGTCTTCAGCCGCAAACCGATGTTCGGCTACATGGGGCTCGTCGCCGCGACCATCGCCATCGCGGGCCTGTCGGTGACCGTGTGGGCCCACCACATGTACGTCACCGGCGGGGTGCTGCTGCCCTTCTTCTCCTTCATGACGTTCCTCATCGCCGTCCCGACCGGCGTGAAGTTCTTCAACTGGATCGGCACCATGTGGAAGGGCTCGCTGTCCTTCGAGACACCGATGCTGTGGACCACGGGCTTCCTCGTCACGTTCGTGTTCGGCGGCCTCACCGGAGTGATCCTCGCGTCACCCCCGACGGACTTCCATCTCTCCGACTCGTACTTCGTCGTCGCCCACTTCCACTACACCGTCTTCGGCACGGTCGTGTACGCGATGTTCGCCGGCTTCCACTTCTGGTGGCCCAAGTTCACCGGGAGGATGCTCGACGAACGCCTCGGCAAGATCACCTTCTGGACGCTCACGGTCGGCTTCCACCTCACCTTCCTGATCCAGCACTGGCTCGGCGCGGAGGGCATGCCCCGCCGGTACGCCGACTACCTGGCCGCCGACGGCTTCACCGCCCTCAACACCCTGTCCACCCTCGGGGCGTTCCTGCTCGGCCTGTCGATCCTGCCGTTCCTCTACAACGTCTGGAAGACCGCCAGGTACGGCACGCCGGTCACGGCGGACGACCCCTGGGGCTACGGCCGCTCCCTGGAGTGGGCCACCTCCTGCCCGCCGCCGCGCCACAACTTCACCGGCCTGCCGCGCATCCGCAGCGAGTCGCCCGCCTTCGATCTGCACCACCCGGAAATCCTCGCGCTCGAGACGGAGGTCTAGGCCGTGGTGCAGCCCGTCGCCGCTCTCGGCGCCGCCATGGTGACCGTGTCCGGCTGTGTCTGGTACCTGCCGGCCCTCGTCGACCTGCGGGCCGGCGCCGACCGCCCCGACTCCCGCCGCACCGCGGCGGCCGCCTGTCTGAGCGGCTGGAGCACGACCGGGGTCATCGCCCTGCTGCTGTTCCTGGCGGAGGCCTGGTCGGCGCCCGCCGCCGCGGCGGCCACCGGAGCGGCCGTCACGGCGGTCCTGTGGGGCCGTGCGGCCGTCCAGCGGCGGCGCGAGGCACGGCAGACCGCGCGCGACTGGGCGGCACTGCGCGCGGACCCGCGTCCCGCCGGCGCCGGCCGGGGCCGGCCGGGCGTAGCCGTCCTCCTCGCCTGCGGGCTGTTCACGGCGGCGACCACCGCGGCACTGCTGACGGCCGGGGCGGGGGAGCGCGGCGCGCCCTGGCTGCCGCTCGCCGTGGCGCCGACCGGGATCGTCGCCCTGTCGGTCGCCCTCGCGGTCGCGTACGCGGGACCGGCCCGCCGCCGGACCGGGACGGGCGGCTACCGCAGGCCGTAGAAGCTCAGGGGCGAGTTCGGTGCGAAGCCGATGCGGGGGTAGACGGGCGCGCCGGCCGCGGTCGCGTGCAGGGTGGCCCGGGTCAGTCCGGTGGCCCGGGCCCCTTCGCACAGGGCCTTGCGGGTCACGGCCTCGCCGTAGCCCCGGCGCTCCCACCGCGGGTCCGTCGCGACGAGGACGACGAACAGCCGGCCGTCGGCCTCGACGGTCGCGGCGCAGGTCACGGGGGTGTCGTCGCGCAGCCCCAGCCAGGCGTGCACGTCCCGCTTCCAGAGCGTCGAGCCGGCCAGTCCGTCGCGCCCGTCGGCCAGGGGGAAGCCGTAGGCGCGGGAGTTGAGGTCGGCGTAGGCGAGCAGGTGCTCGTCGGTGCTCACCCGGACGAACGTGAGGTCGGGGTGGGCGGGTTCGGGGAGCGGGAGCAGGTCCCCGGCCATGCCGGTACCGGGGAAGGCATGGGCGAGACCCGCCCGCTCGGCCGCCTCCGGGAGACCCGCGCGAGCCCCGGCGTCGAGGAGGTCTTCGAAGATCCAGAGGAAACCGGGGTGCCGTTTCGCCCGCATGATGTCCGCGGCCTCCGCCAGGCGCCGTCGCGTCAGGGCCGCGTCCGCCCCGGCCTCGGTGAGCGTGACGCAGTTCCAGAAGGCGAAGCGGCAGTCGGCCCAGCGGACGGCGATCCCCGGCAGGTCCCTGACGTCCGCCCCGGCGTCACGGTCGAGGACCATGGCCCGCCAGACGGTGGCGAGTTGCTCCATCGACTCGACCGCGTCCGTGACATCCGCACGACCCGTACGACCCGTACGAGGGTTCACATCGACTCCTTTGCTCGTGGGGGGCGTCGAGCAGACCCGGACGTCCTACTCGACCGTGACGAACCGGAGCCGCAGGCGGGTGCCGGGATCCTTCCGGCGGACGACGAATTCCCGCACGAGCGCGGCCAGGACGACCACACCCCAGGCGACCGAGAACACGCCGATCTGGCCCTCCGCGTCGAACGCCAGCCAGCCGACCCCCGTACCACCGAGGGTCACGCCGGCGGCTGCCGCGAGGTGCGAGGGGCGCCGCGCACCCAGCGCGTGGACCAGACAGAGCACACCGAGGGCGAGCAGTGGAAGGGCGAAGACCTCGATGTGGTCGAGCCCGGTGTAGTCGTAGCCGTACTCGCTGTTGTACGAGTAGCCGTACTCGTCGGTCGAGCCGCCCGCCTCGACGCTCGCGACGACCAGGGCCCCGGCCCCCCACCACAGGAGAGTGGAGGTGAGGGGGAACCAGCGGAACAGGGCGAGCCCGAGCACGGCGGTCACCACCCACACGGTGACGAGTTCCTCGGTCGAGCCTTCGTACAGCTGGTCGTGGCCGATGCTGACCACACCGGAGGCGACGATGCCCAGCAGGGCGACGATCCTGTCGAGGGTGACCCTGGACCGACCCGGCGTGCCGGACGGCCTCGGCGGCGCGGGCGCCGCGCGGGTCTCCTGCTGGGCCAGCGCCGTGTGCCCCGGCCCCGCCGGGGGATCGGCGGCCGTGCGGGCGGGCGGGACGGTGGGGGCGGGAGGCGCGGGCGGCACGGTCGGTGCGACCGGAGCCGGGGCGGCCGGCTGCCGGGTCGGCGCCGCCACCGGCGCGCTCAGCGTGGCGAGGGTCTCCGCCAGCGCCTCCCGCAGCTCCGCCGCGCTGCCGAGCCGCTCCTCGCGGTCCTTCGCCAGGGTCCGCAGGACGAGCGCGTCGACGGCGGCCGGGATCTGCGGACGCAGCCGGGACGGGACGAGCGGATCCTGGCTGATGTGCTGGTGCATCACCGCGAACGGGGAGTCGCCGACGAACGGCGGGCGGCCGGTCAGGAGTTCGTACAGCAGACAGCCGGTGGAGTACTGGTCGGAACGGCCGTCCACCGACCGCCCGGTGAGCTGCTCGGGGGAGAGATAGGCGGGGGTGCCGACCGTCATGCCGGTGGCGGTGAGCCGGGTGGTGGTCTCCGCGACGACCTTGGCGATCCCGAAGTCCAGGACCTTGATGTCGCCCCCGGACGTCAGCATGACGTTGGACGGCTTGACGTCCCGGTGGATGAGGCCCTGGCCGTGACTGTGGGCGAGGGCGTCGGCGATGTCCCTGCCGACGGCCAGGGCCCGTTCGACCGTGAACGGCCCCTCGGCGAGCGCGTCGGTGAGCGTGCGCCCCTCGATGAACTCCATGACCAGGAACGGTGTCGTCTCACCGTCCGTGGTGTCCTCGCCGACGTCGTGCAGCACGGCGACGTTGCGGTGGTTGAGCGAGGCGACCGTGCGTGCCTCCCGGCGGAACCGGACGCGGAACTCCTCGTGACGGGTGAGGTCCGGCGGCAGGACCTTGACCGCCACCGTACGGCCGAGCTCGCGGTCCGTGGCCCGCCAGACCTCCCCCATGCCCCCGCGCCCCACGGCCTCGACCAGTTCGTATCTCTCCGCGAGCACCCGGATGACTCTGCCCCCCTGACGGCATGCGGCAGCCCGACGTCGTACCGGCTGCCGTGGATTCGCCCGCCACCCTACTGGCGAAAAACCACCCGGGGGACACACGGGAACTTGCCGCACAAATGTGCGTATTACGCCCAGTGTCAGTCCGGCGTGGGCACCGCCCCGCCCTCGACGCACTCCCACGCGACCCCGGGCAGACCCGTGAGCCAGCGGTCGGCGACGCTCGCGAGCCGCTCACCGGCACCAGGCGAGGTACGCCCGAGCCCGATCGCGTACCGCACGGCCCCCGGCTCGGCGGGCAGCGTCCGCGGCCAGGCGTGGGCCTCCGCCACCCCCGACTCCTCCAGCGCCGCGAGCAGCGCCCGCATCCGTCCCCGTACCCGCCCGTTCAGCTCGTCGAAGTCCTCCGGACGGCGGGCCGGGACCGTCACCACCGCCCAGGACGCGTGGCGCCGGTGCAGGGGCGGCGCTGACAGCAGCGCCGGCCGGGGATCCGCCCCGGACCCGGCCGCGGTCTCCACGACGTCCCAGGCCCGGTACAGCTCCTGGCTCAGCAGATCCCTCGTACCGGCCCCGACCTGCCCGGTGCAGGAGCGCACGGGCGCGCTGGGGGTCAGCACCGTCACGGCGGCGTCGCCCTCGGCCGCCGGGGCCTCCCCGGTGAGGGCGACGGGCTCGCGCCAGTCCCACGCGGCCCAGGTGCCGAAGAACCGCCGCAGCAGTTCGCCGTCGTCCGCACCCTCCGGTGCCTCCCGGACCGTACGGGCCGCGAGCACCGCCCAGGCCACCCCGGGCAGCCCGCCGAACGGCGCGGAGTCCAGCCCGCGCGCCCGCGCCCACGCCTTCACGACGCGCGCCAGCGACGCGAACCCCGGCGCTTCCGCCGCGCCCACCGCCGCCAGGACCGCGTCGGCGTCGGACACCGCGCTCAGCGCGACCGCAGCGGCCTCGCCCAGCCCGGCCCGCCGCGCCACCGCGTCCCGCGGCGGTACCGGCCCCGTGCCCACGACCACCAGGTCCACGTCGAGCCCTTCGGCACACAGCCGCAGCCCCGGCACGCGCGCCCCGACGACCTCACGCACCCGCGCCGCGTCCGGCAGCGCCGCCGTGACCCGCTCCCGTACGGCCGCGAGGTCCACCGCCCCCGGCAGCGCGGCCACCACATCGAGGTCGGCGCCCGCGAGCGCGCAGCCCATGCGCCGGGACCCGGCCACCTCGACGGTGCCCTCGGGGAACGCGTCCGCCAGCCGCCGCACGACCCGCTCGGCCGCCGCCCCGTCCGCGTCGGGCAGGACCTCCCGGCCCGCGGCGGGCCCGGCCCAGTCCGCCCAGTCCCGGTCGGGGCGGCCGACGGCGGGTTCGGGCAGCCAGCGCACCTCGCCGCTGCCGAGGGCGACCGTGGCCCGCGGCCGCATCGGTTCGTCGCCGCGCCGGGACAGCAGGACCAGTTCGCCGACCCGCGCGGTCATGGGGGAGAGGCGGGCCGCGCAGTCGACCTCGACCGCGTGCGGATCGGCGGTCCTGCCCAGGCTCAGATGCGGGGTGAACCCCTCGTGGCGCCCCCGGCAGCGCGGGAAGCGCCGTACGAGGGCCTGCCACAGCTCCGCCCACGGCGTCTCGTCGGCCGCGGTGGGGTCCAGCCACACCGTCGTGCCGTGCCGGTGCCCGAAGGTGTGCAGCCCGTCGAGCCGGGCCGTGAACGGCTGGACCTGTGCGGCGGCCGTGGCGAGCAGCGGCGCCGCCCGCTCGAACTCCGCCTCCGGGACGAACCCGAACAGCACGTTGACATGCGGCGGCCAGCGCCGGATCTGCACGTCGTGGTCCCGGCGCACGTCCTGGATCGCGGGCCACAGCTCACGCGGCGGAATCCAGGCGAGCGCCGTACGGGGTGTCGGCGCGAGGTCGAGCACGTCGACGGGCGCACCGGTGCCGCAGTACAGCTCGGCGGCGACCCCGTAGTGGTCGGAGACGTACAGCCCCTGCGGGCCGGGCGTGTCGCCGAGCAGCGCGGCGCCGGTCACGCGCGGGCCGTCGGCGGCGCGGACGAAGACCCGGTCGAGGCGGGAGGCCCGGCTACTGAGGGAGGAGACGGCGGCCAGCGGGTTCACGCCCGGGTCGAAGGTGGGGGAGTCGTCGCCCGGGCCGTGGGTCTCCGTCCAGGCGTCGAGCATGCCGAGGGTGCGCGCCGGGCCCGGTCCGCCGTCGTTGAAGTCGCCGACCAGGACCAGACCGCCCGTCACCCCCGACAGTCCCTCGGCGAGCCGGGTCAGTTCGGCGGCGCGCCGGCCCGGCCCGTCCTCGGAGTGGTCGCTCGTCAGATGGGTGGCGGCCACGGTCAGCGGTCCCGACGCGGTGTCCACCACGAGGGCGGTGACGGCCTTGTGCGGCCCGAGGACATGCACGGCCCCCTCCCGTACGGGCAGCCGGCTGAGCAGCAGCAGCCCGCAGTCGTCGACGTCCTTCCCGTAGGGGTCGGTGGCGAGCGTGTAGCCCGCCCGCGTCCAGTCCGCGTCCAGCAGCAGGGTCAGCAGCCCCGCCTCGACCTCCTGGAGGGCGATGACGTCCGCGTCGGCGCGCTCCAGCGCGTCGAGCAGCAGCGGGCGGCGCCGGGCGGTGTCGATGCGGTGGCTGTCGTAGCGGTCCCAGAGCGTGTTCCAGGTCAGGATCCGCACCCGGTCGCGCCCCGTGCCGGGCGTCGACCGCGCCGACGGCGGCGCGGGCCGCCATCGTCCGGCCGCCGGGTCCCAGGCGTGCGGGGTGCGCGCGGTGAAGAAGGGCGCCCGCAGCAGCCGCGCCTCGCGCACCCGGCCGGCGCCGGAGGCGTCGATGCGGTCCACCCCGGTGGCGCGGTCCCACACCAGCTCGCCGTCCGCCTCCACGAACAGCACCCGGTGCCAGGGGATCTCGCCGCCCGGCACGAACGCCGGCAGCGGCACCCGCTTCGGCGCGGCATGGCGCTGGTTGATGCCGAGCACGAACCGCGCGGGGTCGAACCGCGGATCCCAGCGCACCCGGTGGTAGATCTCCTCGCTGGTACGCATCAGGCGTCCTCCCCCTCCAGTGTGCCGTCACGGTCCTGCACGGTCCCGTCCGCGCCGACGTACCAGGTCCGGTGCGCCTGGCCGGGGTACGGCGGCACGAACCGGCGCAGCTGCCCCGCCAGCACACCGGCCGGCACCGGATGCGCCCGCCCGGCGTTGCGTCGTACGAGCTCGTCCTCGGGCGTGACCAGCACGGCATGGGTGACCAGCGCGTCGCGCCGGTGGGCCACGGCGTGCACCAGGGACCGCTGGTGCGGGTTGAGCGAGGTGGCGTCCCACACCACCGGCTGCCCCGCGCCGGCCGCGAGCGCCCGGTCCAGCCGGTCCAGTCCCTCCCGCAGCACCTCGCCGTTGGCCTTCTGGTCGGCCCGCGCGCCGCGGGCCTCCCGCAGCTCGTCCAGCGAGACGTACGCCGAGACGCCCTCCAGCCGCGCCGCGAAGGCGCTCTTGCCGCTCCCGGACGGCCCCACGAGCTGCACCAGCCGGGGCGACCCCCCGCCCCGCCACCGCCAGGTCGCCGCGACGGCCTCCGTCACCGTGCGGACCCGCCCCCTGGCGTACGCCTCCCGGGTCTCCGCCCAGCAGCGGTCCGCCGCCGCGCCGCCGATCCCGTCGGACGCCAGCGCCTCGCGCAGCCCGGCCCGCAGCGCGCCGAGCGGCGCCTCGCCGTACAGCCCGGCCTCCTGCGCGTGCAGCGCGGACCACTCCACCTGCTCGCGCGCCTCGTCGTCCCCGGCGACCGTCCCCGCGAGCGCGTGCAGCACCCCGAGATCGGCCGCGAACGACAGCCGTACGAGCCCCGCCCGCCGCTCGCCGTCCGGGTAGGGCCGGTGCAGCCCGCCGTGCAGCCCCACCAGATCGGCGACCCGCCGCGCGAGCGGCATCCCCAGCGCCCCGGCGGCCCCGCTCAGCAGCCGCGCCCGTGGGGTGCGGTGCAGCAGCGCGGCGAGCACCCCGGCGAGCCGTGCGTCCCCGCCGCGACCGAGCACGTCCAGCCGGGCGGCCACCTCCGCCGCGGCGGCCGGGTCGGGGCCGGGCAGGTCGGGGCCGGGCAGGTCGAGACACGCGGCCAGCGCCGCCGCGTCGGGTGCCGCCCCGGACCGTACGGCCCACAGGGGTGCCGCGGGGCCGAGTCCGTTCGCCGTCACCGCCGTGTGCATCCAGTGCGTGTCCGTCGTGACATGCCCGGACCGCACCCACTTGGCGATCCGACCGGCGAACTCCGCCCGCGCGAAGCCCTCCACGGTCCGTACGACGAAGCCCTCCTGCCGCCCCGTCTCCACCCGCAGCCGCCGCAGCGCCCGTTCGTCGAACACCCCGCGCCACAGCACCGGCGGCACCGGCACCCCCAGCCCGCGCAGGAACCGCACGGTCTCGTCCCAGCCCAGGCACCGGTCCCGGTCGTCCCAGACGGAGAAGCCGTAGAAGTAGCCGTCCAGGGTGTCGTACGGCAGGGAGTGGCGGGCGTACATGTTCTCGCCGCACACCCGCCAGCCCGCCGGTATCCGCACCGCCACCCGCCCCTGGAGCGCCTTGACCCACGCCCGTGACGGATGGTGCGCGGAGTCCACGGACCGCGCGTGCAGTCCGTCCGCGTACAGCGTGGTGTTCTCCCCGTCGAGCTTCTCGGTGACGACGACCTCCCGCCCGGCGAACCCCTCGAGGCCGGCGGCCCGTACATCGTCGGCGGAGACACCGGGTGACCAGGGAAGATGGGGAGTTCGGGGGTAGGCGGTGCGCATGGTTGGCCACTATAGGAGCGCGGGAAACGGGGGCTCCAACGGTTTACGGGACGGTGTGTGCGACAGGGGTGTCGAAGGCGGAGACCGATCGGTCGCGCGCTCACCCTGGGGCGGCTACGGACCCGCTCGCCGGGTCCAGGGCCAGCGACGCCCAGATCGTCTTGCCGGTGCCGGTGTGGCGGGTGCCCCAGCCGCGGCTGAGCTGGGCCACGAGAAGGATGCCGCGGCCTCCCTCGTCGTAGGTGCGGGCGCGGCGCAGATGCGGCGCGGTGTTGCTGGAGTCCGACACCTCGACCAGGAGCCGGCGGTCGCGCAGCAGCCGCAGCCTGATGGGCGGTTCGGCGTGCCGGATCGCGTTGGTGACCAGTTCGCTCACCACCAGTTCGGCGACGAAGGACACCTCCGGCAGACCCCAGGCGTCGAGCTGCGAGGTGACGAGCCTGCGGGCCCGGGACACCACGGACGGGTCCGCCGGCAGGTCCCAGGTGGCCACCCGCCCGGGATCGAACACCCGGGTCCGGGCCACGAGCAGGGCGATGTCGTCGCCGGGACGCTCGGGCGGCACCGAGGAGAGCACGGCGTCGCACACCTCGTCCGGCGACGCCGCCGGCCGGGACAGGGCCCGGCGCAGCCGCACGGTCCCCTCGTCCAGGTCCTGCTCCCGGGATTCGAGCAGCCCGTCCGTGTACAGCGCGATCAGGCTGCCCTCGGGAAGGACGAGCTCGGTCGTCTCGAACGGCACCCCGCCCAGCCCCAGCGGAGGCCCCGGAGGTACGTCGGGGAAGTCCACCTCCCCGCCGGGGCCGACCACGGCGGGCGCCGGGTGGCCGGCACTGGCCAGCGTGCACACCCGGGAGACGGGGTCGTAGACGGCGTACAGGCAGGTGGCGCCCAGCCCCGTCGCCATCTCGGCGGCCTGGTCGGGCGGTACGTCGTCCTCCGGGGCCACCTCCCCGGCGAGCCGGATCACCAGGTCGTCCAGGTGGGTGAGGAGTTCGTCGGCCGGGAGGTCGATGTCGGCCAGGGTCCGCACCGCGGTCCGCAGCCGCCCCATGATCGCCGAGGCCTGGACGCCGTGCCCGACCACGTCCCCGACGACCAGCGCGACCCGGGCCCCGGAGAGCGGGATCAGATCGAACCAGTCCCCGCCCACCCCGGCCAGGGTGTCCGAGGGCAGATAGCGGAAGGCCGCCTCCACCGCGGCCTGGGCGGGCAGCCGCCGGGGGAGCAGGGTCCGCTGGAGCGTCAGCGCGGTGTCCCGTTCACGGGTGTACCGGCGGGCGTTGTCGATGCAGACGGCGGCCCGCGCGGTGATCTCCTCGGCGAGCAGCAGATCCCCCGCGCCGAACGACTCCGGCCGCCGGTGCCGCAGGAACACGGCCACGCCCAGGGTGTGCCCGCGGGCGGCGAGCGGCACCGCCATGACGGAGTGGATGCCGAAGGCGCGGACCGCGGACAGCCGTGCCTGGTGCCCCGCCGACCAGTCGGCCGACCCCGGGTCGTACTCGGCCCGGAGCACCGCCCGGCCCGTGGCCAGGCACTCCGCCGTCGGGGAGCCGGCCGGCCAGGCGTCCGTCTCACCGGGGTTCAGCACGGCCTCCGCGACGCCCGGCAGCACCGACTGCTGGGCGGCCCGCCGCAGCCGGAACACCCCCTCGGCCGCCTGCCCGTACCCGGGCTCCCCGGCCTCCGCCCGCTCGATGTCGGGGAGCAGCTCGACGGTGACGAAGTCGGCGAACTCCGGCACGGCCACGTCCGCCAGTTCCTGCGCCGTGCGGGTGACGTCCAGCGTGCTCCCGATCCGGGCACCGGCGTCGCCGAGCAGCCGCAGCCGCTGGTGCGCCCAGTACTGCTCGGTCCGGTCGTGCGCCGACAGGCCCACCCCGCGCAGCACGCCGTGCGCGTCCTTCAGCGGGAAGAGGGAGAGCGACCAGGCCTGTTTGCGGGGCTCGCCCGCGACCCGCACCTGGACCTCGACGTCCTGCGGGCGGCCCGTCCGCATCACCTCCGCCATATGGCGTTCCACCCGGTCGAACTCCGGATGGGCCACGATCTCGGCGTGCCGCAGCCCGCGCATCTCCGTCTCACCGAGGTTCATCGCATGCTCGGAGAAACGGTTCGCGTGGACCAGGCGCAGCCGGGTGTCGTACACCTCCATCGAGCAGCAGGAGGCCTGGTAGAAGCCCCACGCGGCCAGGGCGTCGGACTCCGGGGCGGCCGCCGCGCCGGTGAGCGCGGACAGCACCAGCCAGTCGCCCCCGCCGCCCTGCGCCGTCCGGTGGTGGGCGAGCAGCCGGACGTCCACGCCGTGCCCGTCGCGGTGCCGCAGCCGGACCGTGCCGGTCCATCTCGGCAGGTCCGGCAGTCGGCGCAGGGTCTCCCCAGGTGGCTCCCCGTCGAGCAGGGCGGCGGCCGGACGCCCGACGATCTCCGCCGCCGGGTGGCCGAGCAGCCGCCGGGCGCCCTCGCTCCACTCGGTGACCGTGCCGTGCTCGTCGACCACGGCCCGCGCCGTCAGGTCCTCGCCGGGGACGTGGAACGGCCCGTCCGGCGGTCGGTCCCCGTCGGCGTGCGTCGGTTCCACCACCGTCTCGCCTCCACCCGTGCGAGCGCCTGCCCTCTCACCCCATACTGCGCGGCCGGTGCCCCGGGGCGCGAGGCCAGGGCGCTCAGGGCTCGACCGCGCGCCCCGCGTCCAGCTCCACCTCGTGCAGGACGAGCCGGCTGCGCACCTCGCGCACACCCAGCTCCGCCTTGAGACGGTCCACGACCGTCTCGAACTCACGCGCGTCGGCACACGCCACCCGGAGCTGGAAGTCGTACTCGCCGGTCATGCGCACCGCGCTGATCACCTGCGGCACCGCGCCGAGCTGTTCCTCGAAGGACCGGCGGTCCACCGCCTCGCGCAGCCGGATGTCGCTGATGAGCTGCATCCCGCGGCCGAGCGCCGCCAGGTCCAGCTCGGCCCGGTAGCCCTGGATGACACCGGAGGTCTGCAGCCGGCGCACCCGGTCGGCCACCGTGTTCGCCGACAGACGCACCTGACGGCCCAGCTCCTGATAGGTCGCCCGGCCGTCCCGGAGGAGCAGGGCGAGCAGCTGTCGATCGATTCGGTCCACCTTCCCATTCTAGGAATCCTCGCCGAGTGGGGCCAAAGGGCGAGTATTCCTCGGCCGTCGACCCCTACTGTCCGATATATCCGCAACAAATTCGGGCAGATCGGCGCGAAAATCATCGGCATGGAATCCGTGCTGCTCCGGGCCGCCCTCGCTCCCTCCCTCGCCCTGCTCGTCTCCCTCGTCGCCCGCCGTATGGGTCCACGGCGCGGCGGCCAGCTGCTCGGCGCACCGACCACCACGGGGCCCTTCCTCGCGGTGACCTGGATGAACTCCGGCCCCGCGACGACGGCTTCGGCCGCGCGCGGCAGTGTCGGCGGGCTGCTGGTCGTGGCCTGCTACAGCCTCGCCTACGCACGGCTGGCCCCGGCCCGCCGCCCGGCGCCGACCCTCCTCCTCGCGCTGCTCTGCGCGCTGGCCGCGGCCGTCGTCGGGCCGGCCTCCGGCACCGTCTGGGTGTCCGCGGGGCTGACCGTGTCCGTGGTCGCCCTCGGGCTGCTGACCTGGCCCGACGCAGCCAGCGACGGTCCCGCGCCGGGTCCAGCCCGGCGGTGGGAGATACCGACGCGGATGGCGCTCTCCGGCGCGATCGTGACGGCGGCGCTGGTCGCGACCGCCGTGATCGGGCCACTGGCCGGAGGTGTCCTGGCCGCCCTTCCGGTGCTGCTGTCCGTGATGGGCCCCTCGATCCACCGGACGGCCGGTGCCGGCCCGGCGGCCGACCTGATGCGCGGCGCGCTCACCTCCGTCGCCGGCACCCTCGGCTTCCTGCTGGTCCTCTCCTTCGCCCCGCTCGCGTACGGACCCGCCGTGGCCTTCCCGCTCGCCCTGACCGCGTTCGCGGCGACGGACTCCCTGGTCCGGTACGGCGGGGCGCGCCTGCCGGGGCGATCGGTCAGCGCAGGAGCGGCTTGATGAAGCGGGCGGCGTCGGTGACCCCTTCCACGCCGTCCTGGACCGGGTCCTCGTTCTCGGTGGTGAGCCGGGCGTCAGGCGACTCGAACCGACCCCATGGACGATGACCGGCAGGGCGGCGATCGCCCGGGGCGAGCCGGAGCTCTACACCCGCCGGCTCGCCGAACTCTGGCGATTCCACGCCGACGGCACGCTACGCCCCCACGTCCACGCCGAGATCCCGCTCACCGAGGCGGCCCGTGCCCATGACGTCATCGAGTCCCGCCGCAACCGGGGCAAGGTCGTCCTGATCCCGTGACGGTGTCAGTGCCGTGCGGCGAGGCTCTCGCCCAGCCGGTCCAGGGCACTCGACGGCGCACCGGCCGACGACCGGAGCCTTCCGTGGCCGGACGGGGCGCTCAGGCGGCCTGCGGTCAGGCGCCGGGTGGGTCTCAGTGGCCCACCGGACGTCGCGGCAGGGGTGACGAGTACACGACGCTGGTCGTGACGGAGCCCAGGGTGCCGATGCGGCCGGTGATCTCCTCCAGGTGGCGCATGGAGCGGGCCGCGACCTTGATGACGAAACAGTCGTCGCCGGTCACATGGTGGGCCTCGAGGATCTCCGGCATCGCCTCGACCAGGTCGTGGAAGGGCTTGTAATTGCCGTTCGGGTAGCGCAGCCGCACGAACGCCATGATCGTCAGGCCGACCTTCTCCGGGTCCACGACCGCCGCGTAACCGCTGATGATCCCCGCCTCCTCCAGCCGGCGCACCCGCTCGGTGACCGCACTGGGCGACATGGAGACGGCTCGCGCGAGATCGGTGAAGCTGGCCCGGCCGTCGCGCTGGAGGACGTCGAGGATGCGCCAGTCGACGGCGTCAGGGGTGAACGGGGAAAACGCGGTCATGGCGGAGAAGTAGCACGGATTCCCCGGCCGGGGCAATCAGACGCCGTGGATCCCTGCCGCTCACCCCAGCCCGAACAGGCGCACCCCGTTGTCGTGACAGACGCCCCGCAGCCACGCGTCGCCGAGCCCCAGGCGCTCCAGCGCCTCCAGCTGATGGACGTACGGATAGGGGATGTTGGGGAAGTCGCTGCCGAGGAGGACGCGGTCGCCCAGGTCGGCGAGCCGGGACAGGGCCCCCTGGGGGAACGGGGCGAAGCGGTCCGCGAAGTCGGTGAAGGCCATCGTGGTGTCCAGCCTGACCTCCGGGTACCGGTCGGCGAGGGTCAGGAAGTCCTCGTACTCGGGCATCCCCATGTGCGCGACGATCAGCCGCAGGCGGGGGTGCCGGGCGAGGACCCGCTCCACCCGCTCGGGGCCGGTGTACTTGCCCGGCGCGGGACCCGAACCGCAGTGGATCACGATGGGGATCCCAGCCTCGGCGAGCAGCCCCCAGGCCGGGTCGAGGAGGTCGTCCGCCGGGTCGTACGCCCCCACCTGGACGTGGGCCTTGAAGACGCGCGCGCCCGATTCGACCGCCTCCTGGACGTACGACTCGACGCCCGGCTCGGGGAAGAGCGTCGAGGTGTGGAGGCAGCCCGGGGTGCGGCGGGCGAAGTCGGCGGCCCAGCCGTTCAGCCACCGCGCCATCTCGCCCTTGTGCGGATAGACCATGGACGTGAAGGCGCGGACGCCGAACTCCCGGAGCACGGCCAGGCGTTCGGCCTCCTCCGCGCGGTACGTGATGGGCCACTCGACACCACCGGTCAGCGGGCCGAGCGCGTCGAAGTAGTCCCAGACCTTGCGCAGCACGTTCTCGGGCATGAAGTGGACATGCACGTCGACGAGCCCCGGCAGCCCGAGCCGCTCCTGGAACCGCCGTACCTCGACCGCCTCGCTCGCCCAGTCGTGTGTGTCCGTCATACGTTCCTCTCGGAGTCGTCGGAGTCGGGGGCGCGGGTGTGCGGGGGTGCCGGTCGGGCGGTCTCGCGCACCGCAGCGTCGAGCAGCGGGCCGAGTTCCCGGGACACGGTCGTGAGGGCCCGTACGTCCTGTTCCGCCCGGGCCATGATGATCGCGCCCTCCAGGGAGGTGATCATGAGCGTGGCGAGCGAGCCGGACCGCTCCCGGGGGACGCCCAGCCCGGTCAGTGCCTCCGCCAGCGGCACGGTCCAGGCGGCGAAGGCGGCGGCCGTGGCCTCCCGTGTGGACGCGGTGGTCTCGGCCCAGTCCACCGTCGCGGCGGCCAGCGAGCAGCCGCCCGCGAAGCCGGCGGTCTCGTACTCGTCCGTCCACTGGCGCACCATCTCGGCGAACAGGGCGCTCGGCGTCGGCTCCGGCAGAGCCGCCAGGAACCGGGCGACGCGCCGGCCCGCGTACCGTCCCGCCCAGCCCACGGCCTCGTTGACGAGCTGTTCCTTGCCGCCGGGGAAGTAGTGCTGGAGCGAGCCGCGCGGTGCCCCGGCATGGGCGGCGACCTCGCGCATCCCGGCGGCGGCGACCCCGCCGCGCCGCAGCAGCTGGGCCGCGCTGAACACCATCCGCTCGCGCGGGCCGCGCTCGGACATCGCCATCCCCGCCTCCGTCCCTTCGTTCCTTCGTCGTTCCTTCGTTCCTTCGCCCGGTCGTGCGGAACCTGTGGGGACCCATCCTATGACCACCGTCATAGCGCGGTGTCGTCCTGGCTCCGGGCCGGGACAACCCCACTGTCCGCCAAGGAGGTTGACGGGATCCGGACTCGGAACCTCCGCTCCTATCCCCTAGAGTGCCCTCAGTTCGGGGGCGGGCAGGGGGCAGGGCGCGTCCGCGTGGAGTCGAGAGAGGGCAACCATGCAGGGCACCAACGACGAGCCGGTCCCGGGGCACCACAGAAGGCCCAGTCGGCGAAAGTTCCTGTGGCTGGCCACGGCCGGCGCCGGTGCCGTCGGCACGGCCGGGATCGGCTGGTCGGCCTTCGGTGACGAGAGCCCGCCGCCGCGGGTGTACTCCTCCCAGCAGGACATCGACGACCGCCGAAGCGCCGTCACCGCCGTTCTGGACGCCGCGGATCCGGCGGCGGTCGCGGCCTGGATCACCGGCACGGGCACCGCCCCGGACGCCCTCCCGGCGGAGCTGGACACCCAGGTCAACGCCCTGGCGGACGCCGCCGCGGCCGGCACCGGCACCGACCGGGCCGCGGTCCTCGTCTCCCGGGTGCGGACCGCCGCCACCCAGCGGACCATATGGGACCGCAAGTACGGCTTCCTGCGCACCGGTTCGGGCGGCGCCGGCACCTTCGGCGTCATCACCGACGAGACCCGCGCGAAGTACCCCGCCGAGCTGGGCACGGACCCGCAGTGGGACCCCGACAAGGAGTCCCACCGCACGGTCTGGGCGTCGCTGACGCCGGACGAGCGCCAGATCGAGATACTCCGCACCTCGACCGCGCCGGGCGTCTCACGCCACCACCTGGGCTCCGACGCCGACTTCTTCGACACCACACCGCAGAACTGGACGGACGGCGGCCCGCAGGCCGCCCACTACGCCTGGCTGCGCGCGAACGCCTCCCGCTACGGCTTCCTCCAGACGTACACGGCCGCATCGGCCCAGGACTCCCCGGCGATCAGCCAGGAGCGCTGGCACTGGTCGTACGCCCCGGTCGCGGAGGCGGTCCTGGGCTTCGTCCGGGCGAACGACGACCTGATCAGCGGCGCGCTGGACCGGCTGTGGAGCTACGACCCCGCGCGGTTCACCTACATCCGGGCGAACTGGCGCAACTACATGTTCCACGTCAACGAGCAGGCGTACTTCGGCTGAGCCCGGGCACCCGGGCGGGTGCCCGGCCGTGCTACGGGACGGACCTCACGCGGGTGGCGATGGCGAGGCCGCCGAGAAGCGTGAGGGTGGCGGCGATGACGTACAGGAGGGTGTAGTTCCTGCCGTTGTCGTGGGCGCCGATCAGGAGGAGCACCGGCGCGATCAGGGGGGCCAGTCCCTGGGCGAGCGTGGTGGAGAACCCGTAGATGCCCGCGTAGCGGCCGGCGCTGGTCTCCCGCTCGGGGAGCACGTCGAGCATGATGGCCTGGTCGACGGTGGCGAAGAGTCCGAGGCCGAGGTTGCCGAGCACCGCTCCGGCGATGATCACGGGCAGTGTGGGGGCCAGGGCCATGGTGACCGCGCCGGTGGCGAACACGCAGGCGCCGATCAGCACGAAGACGCGGCGGCGGCGCAGTCTGTCCGAGAGGAAGCCGCCGCCGAGCGCGCCGAGCATGGTGGCGACCACTCCGGCGCCGCCCAGGACGGCGACGGTGCCCGAGACGTCCTTGACGCCCACGCCCGTGCGGTCGGCCAGGAAGAACGCGGTGAACGTCGAGGTCAGGGTGAGTCCGAACATGAAGAGGAACTTGCCGAGCCAGTTCCAGGCGAAGTCGGGGCTGCGGCGCGGGTCGAAGACGTAGGAAGCGGCCAGAGCGCGGAGATCGAGCCGCCCCTCGGGGAGCGGCATGCCGCGGCTGTCCGGTTCGTGGACGAAGCGGACGAAGAAGACCATGGACACGGCCCCGACGGCTCCGGGCACGAGGAACATCAGCAGGCTGCTGTCCGACAGGGCGCCGGCGAGGAGGGCCCCGCTGACGGGGGCGAGTTGCTGGACGACACCGGTCAGCGCGGCGACCCTGCCGCGCTGTTCCTCGGCCAGCCGGTCGGCCTGGGAGGCCGTCAGCAGGGCCAGGATCGTGCCCCAGCCGATCTGCGCCAGCATCCAGCCCAGCGCGAGGACGAGGATGCCGTTGGCCAGGGCCATCACCAGCAGGGCGAGCAGTCCGACGGCCGTCCCGGCGATCAGCAGGGGGCGTCGGCGGCCCAGCCGGCTGCGGGTGCGGTCGCTGAGCATGCCGAACAGCGGGGCCGTCAGGAGGGCGGTGACGCCGCCCGCGCCCGTGATGTAGCCGAGGTACTCCTCGTGGCCGGGCGCCAGTTGGTCGACCCGGATGGCCAGGGAGATCGCCATCGGGGTGACGATGGCCATGAACACGCCGAAGACGGCGAGCACCATCAGCCGGACGTAGGAGTCCTCCGCCTTCCCCGCGTGGCCGGGGTCCGTCGTCTCAGGGTCGGCGGAGCCGGTGAGGAGCGATCCGTCGGTGGGCGGTTGCGGGGGAGGGGGCAGTGCCATGGAGACCTCGTGTTCGGGGGACCGCACGCGGGCACGCCTGCGGTCGGGGAGGAGGGGACGGGGGCGGCCGAGCGGGGCGCGGAGACGGTGAGGTCACCAGGACGTCGGGTCGTCCTCGATCGTGATCGTGGTCTCGTGCTCGACGAGGCGTCGGACGACCGCCCGTTCGTCGGGGGTGTTGTTGGGCTGGTGCAGGGTGAGGGCCAGGCCTCCGTCGGCGAGCCGGAAGATCATTCCGTGGCCGCCGTCCGCCGGCCACAGGGCCTGCTCCTCCTGCGTCCAGGGGCCGGTGATCCGCCCTGAGACGGAGTGGGCGACGCCCATCGCGTAGCCCTGGTCGCCAAAGCTGGACCAGAGCATGACGAGGTGGCCGCTGCTGAGCCGGAGGAGGAAGGGCCCGTCCGTGACGTGGGCGGGGAACGTCGCGGACACCCCCGACAGGGGCTTGGACCAGGGGGCGTCCGAGGCGTTGAAGAGGAGGACGGGCGTCCCGGTGGTGTGCCGGAGATCCTCGCTGAGGCGCTGCGCGAGGACCGCCCCGTCGTGGATCTGGGTCCACTCGTGGCAGTACACGATCCAGGGCGCACCGGCCTCGTCGATGTGCAGGGTGCCGTCGAGGCACTGCCACTTGCGGGGGGTGACGGCTCCGTCACTCCATGGGCCGAACGGTCCCCGGGGTGTGTCGCCCACGAGGATCTGTGTGCCGCGGTAGCCGTCCGGAGCGGTGAAGGTGGCGAACATGTACCAGCGGTCCCGGTACGCGTGGACCTCGGGGGCCCAGAAGGAGCCCTCGCTCCAGAACCCGGCGGGTGGCCGGAAGGCGGCGAACGGACCTTCCCAGTGCAGGAGGTCGGTGCTGCGGTAGGTGTCGAACCCGATGCCGGGACCGTCCCAGATGTTGGGGTCCGTGCTGCCGTAGAGGTGGAAGGTGGAGGTGGCTCGGTCGTGCAGGACGAACGGGTCACGGATCTGGATCCGGTCGAGTGTCAGACCCTGCCGCACGGGTTCCGGGGCGGCGGCTGTGAGCGGTTCGTCCCCCGTCACGAGCCGCCCGCCGTTCACCGCGCGGACCAGGCCGTCCACCATCGGCTGGGAGATCTTGCCCTCGCTGAGCTCGACCAGCCGGTTCAGGGAGAACACCCTGGCCGGCCCGAGCTGGGAGGCGTCCTGGCCCAGCCGGGTGAGCAGTTCCCGGATCAGGGGGCCGCCCGTGGGGTCCTCCAGCCAGTCGCCGAGGGTGCTCCGGCCGGTCAGTGCTGTGGTCACGCGTACTTCCTTGTCAGGGGGGTGCGGATACGCCCGGGTCACGGCCACGGGGTGAAGCCCTCGTGCCGTACCGACCAGCCCTCCGCGGGGAAGCCGGGAGACTCGCCGTCCGCTCCGTCCCAGCCGGCGGCCATGAGGGAGACGGCCGCGAGGAGGGCACCGTTGGAGGGGAGGTAGACCGGCAGGAAGCTGCCGATCTGGGGGCTGTGGCCGGTGGGCAGGTAGTGGTTCTTGGGGGTCTGCATGAGCAGCGCGTCCACCGCGAGGTCGGGGCGGCCGACGCGGGTCGCGGTCATCGCCATGACGGGGAAGTCCCAGCCCCAGGCGCTGTTCCACTCCCAGTCGGCCCGGACGTCCTGGAGCGTCGCGGTCATGACGGCGGGGTCGACGAGCGGGGTGTCCGGGACGACACCCAGGGCGCACAGGAGCGCCGGATGGTCGTCGCGCTTCAGGTACGGCTCGGTGGCGATGGCGGTGTACCGGCCGTCGCGCCGATGGGGGAGGGCCAGTCCGTCCTGGACGCGCTGCCACTCCTTGTCCCGCTCCCGGCCGGAGCGTTCACGCCAGCGCTGAGCGATCTCCAACCCCCACCACCAGTAGGCGAGTTCGAAGGTGGGGTCCTCGGTCGTCCTCGCGTCGTAGAACTCCTGCGCGGGGAGCAGCGGGGCCGGCAGGTGGTAGGTGCCGTCGCGTTCCTCGACGAAGGAGGCCATGAACGCGGCGGTGTCCTCGACGAGTTCGGCGAAACGCGGCACCAGGTCGCTCTCAGGGCGGCTGCGGTACAGCAGTTCGAGGAGATAGAGGGGGTGTGGCTGCTGCCAGATCAGGAACACCCCGATGTCGGAGGGGCTTTCACGGCCGTCGGGGCCGGTCTGCTTGGGCCAGCGGGCTCCCGCGTAACGCTGGCGACGGGCGGTGGCCCGGGCCTCGGGGAGGATGGAGAGGTACCAGTCCAGGCTGCGTCCCAGGAGTTCGGGTCGGCCCCACGTGGCGAAGTGCGCCGCGTGCCACCAGTGCATCTCCAAGTGGTGCTTGCCATGCCAGGAGTTGGTGATCAGACCGGTCTCCTGCGGCGGCAGGGTGCCGGAGCAGTTCACCGCCGTGAGGTACTGCGAGAGCACCACCCGTCGCTCCAGCTCGGCGGCTCGCGGATCGGTGCTGCCGGTGAAGTCGATCGCGGCGCCGGAGGTCCAGAAGTCCTCCCACCATACGGCCGACGCCGCCGCGAGGGAGGCGAAGTCGCCGCCCACGGCCGTGGCCTCGCCGTCGGGGGAGAAGTGCGCGACGAGTTCGAGGGTGTCCGAGTCCGTGGTCAGCAGGTATTCATGCGGGTTCGACGTCGGTCGTACGACACCTGCCGACCAGGTGAGCCGGACGGTGTAGGTGGTGTCGTCGAGGGTTCGGCGGAAGACGCACCCGGTGTCCGTGGCCTGGTCGAGGTCGGTGCGGTGGCGCTCGGGCGAGGTCCAGTCGCTCGTCTGGAAGAAGCCGTCACTCGCGTAGGGGAAACGGATCACGACGCCGGCCAGGCCGTCGGCGAGCAGTTCGGACTCGATCCGGTGGGCGACACGGGCCCGGTGCGGGTCGGCGACGGTGGTGACCGCCGTCTCGTGGCCGGCGTAGGTGAAGCGGCTGCTGATCGTCCCGGTCCACAGGTCCAGGCACTGTTCGGTGTCCCGCAGGGCCTCGGGGCCGGTCTCGGGCTCGGCGTCGGGCGCGGGGCGCAGCAGGAGGCCGATACGGCCGAGGTCGAGCCGTTGCGGGTTCGCGCTGAGCCAGGCTCCGGGACGCATCTCCTCGGGCAGGTCGCCGCTCATCATGGCGGCGATCCCGAACCTGTCGGGGTAACTCACGCTCCCCCGAACCGTGTTGTGCTCGGACATGGCGTCCGGGAGGGTGTACCCCTCGGGGTTGGGCATGGCGTGCCAGCCCCAGGTGCTCATGGTCGCGGTGTTCACGGCGAGTCGGCGTTCCGCCGCAGCGGCGGACTGGTCGTGGTACGCCGGGAACGACTGCATGCCGGTGATGTCGCACGTATGGGCGAAGTCGCCGTTGCCGACGGTGAGGGCGTGGGAGGGGTCCGGCTCCGTCAGACGGACGGTGTGGCGGCGGACCAGGGATTTCCTGTCGATCACGAGATTGCTTTCCTTACTCGACGGTGATGACGGCCTCGACCGGCTCGCAGTCCGGCGCGGTGGCCAGGACGCGGATCTTGCCGCTGCCGGTGGGTCGTACGACGGCCAGAGCGCGGCCTTCGTGGGTGCGCCGCTCGGTCGCGTCGAAGCGTTCCTCCGACGCGGGGGCGGCGCTGCCGAAACCGATCAGCTCACCGGCACCGGAGACCTCGACGGAGACCGGGCGGTCGGCGGCGGTGTGCAGGGTGCCCTCGGCGTCGGTGAGGGTCAGGGTGACGTAGGCGAGGTCACCGCCGCTCGCCCGGACGACCGGGCGGTCGGGCTCGGCGACCAGCCGCACGGGGCCGTTGGCCCACCGGAGCCCGGTGCGGCCGGTCTCGACGCCGTCGCGGTAGGCCACGGCGACCAGTTCCCCGGGGACGTACACGACGTCGAACTCGGTGCGGAAGCGGTGCTCGGCACCGACCGGCCGGCGCCCGAAGGAGTTGCCGTTGCCGAGGAGTTCGACCTCGTCGGCATCGCTGTACACCTCGACGGTGATCGGCTTGCCCTCCCAGCCGGGCCAGGTCCAGCTGGCGAGCGAGTCGCTCCACGCCCAGGGCCCGCCGACGGGGGTCAGGCCATGGGTCTCGGGCCGCCGCACGGCGATGTACGGCTCGGAGCGCAGGCCGAAGACGATCTCGCGGTAGTAGGAGGCGGGGCGCCGGTGCCCGGTGATGTCGAGGTCGCCGCAGCCCGCGAGAAGGTGGGGGAAGGGAGCGGTGTGTTCGGGGCGGGGATTCTCCGGTGTCGCGAACTGGGGGCGTCCGATGCCGACTTCGCCGAGGTAGTCCCAGCCGGTCCAGGTGAAGTCGCCGATGACGTGGCTGTGTTGCTCGACCAGCTTCCAGTTGCCGTCGATGCGGGTGGGGAAGGTCTCGGTGCCCAGGATGATCCGGTGCGGGAACAGTTCGCGGTCGAGGCCGTAGCGGGCCTCGGCGTAGTTCATGCCGGCGACGTCCAGGACGGCGAAGGACTCGGCGGTGCGCCGGGTGACCAGGTCGGAGGCGCTGACGTAGTTGATCATGTCGCCGGCGTCGGTCATCCGGGAGTTGATGCCTCCACCCTCCTCGGCCTCCTCCGAGCGCTGCCCCCGCAGGGCGGCCAGCTCGGACATCACGGCGAGGAAACCGTTGACGGCGTTGGTGACATAGCGGGTGGAGTCGAGGGAGCGGACCTTCTCGGCGAGCCGGCGCCCCCACGCGGCACCGGACGGCGAACCGACCTCCGGGATCTCGTTGCCGATCGAGTACATGATGACGCTCGGATGGTTGTAGTCCTTGGCGACCATCGCCTCGACGTCGCGCTCCCACCACTCGGGGAAGTGCAGGCTGTAGTCGAAGCCGTTCTTGGCGGAGGTCCACACGTCGAAGGTCTCGTCGACCACGAGCATGCCCAGGCGGTCGCAGGCCTCCAGCATGGCCCGGCTCATCGGGTGGTGGGACATGCGGATCGCGTTGAACCCGGCATCCTTGAGCCGCTCCACCCGCCGCTCCTCGGCGCGGGCGTGAGTGGCCGCGCCGAGCGGGCCGTTGTCGTGGTGGACGCACGCACCCCGCAGTGTGACCGTACGGCCGTTGAGCCGCAGGCCCTGCTCGGGATCGAGCCGCAGCGAACGGATGCCGAACTCCACGCTGTCGCTGTCCACCGGGTCGCCCTCGGCGCTCAACGCGACGTGACAGCCGTACAGATGGGGGTTGTCCACGTCCCACAGGCTCGCCTCACGCACGTACAGGCGTGAGCGGACGACCGCGTCCTCGCCGGGCAGCACGGTGACCTTGGTGACGTCGCCCGTGACGGCGTCGCCGGAGGCGTCGCGCAGGTTCACCGCGAGGTCGAGGGTGCGGATCGCGATCGAGTCGTTGCGCACCCGGGTGGCGACCTCGACGACCGCCCGCTCGCCTTCGAGATCGAGGGTCGTGACGCGGATGCCGTCCGGGACGATCCGCACCAGCTCGCCGGTGAGCATCCAGACGGGACGGTAGATGCCGGCCCCCGTGTACCAGCGGGCGTCCTGGTGGGCGCGCGCTTCGACACGGATCTCGTTGTCCTGGCCGTAGCGCAGGTACGGGTCGGCCTCGACGGTGAACTGCGAGTATCCGTAGGGGCGTTGACCGACGTACGCGCCGTTGATGTGGACGGTCGCGTCGCGGTAGACGCCCTCGAACTCGAACTGGACGCGCTTGCCGCGCAGTTCCTCCGGGACGGAGAACGTCCTGCGGTACTCGAAGACGCCACCGGGGAAGTAGGCGCCCGCACCTCCCTCCATGGTCACCTCGCCGTCCGGCGCGACCCGGTCCTGGCCGATCATCGCGTCGTGCGGGAGGGTGACGGCCTGGAACGGGGCCACGGGGCCGGACAGTTCGGCGAAGGGGTTCACCTTCCGCCGGGTCTGCCAGTCGTCGTTGAAGGAGGTGCGGATCATTGCCTGCCTTGTCTGTTCGGGAGAAGCGGGAGAGGCGGGAGCGGGCGGAGGCTCAGGCCGCCTGGCCGGCCTCGACCGTGTCGATGCGACGCGCCTTGGGGATGAGCGCCACCAGCACGGTGCCGAGGGCACAGAATCCGGCGACGAGCAGGAAGCCGTTCGCGAACCCGCCGTCGAGGTAGAACTGGGTGCCCCTCATGACCACGCCGTCCTGGGCCATGACCGTGAACACCAGCTGGCTGACGAGCACCTGGATCACGCTCTGGATCAGCAACTGGGAGCCGTTGGCGAGAGCCTGCTCCTCAGGGGCCACCGACTCGATGACCATGATCGGCAGCACGGAGACGAGGAGGCCCATACCCGGACCGGAGATCAGGCCGAGCAGAATGAAGTGCCATATCTCGGTGTGGAGTTGGGAGCCGACGACGTATCCGGCGGTGGTCAGGGCGCCGCCGACGGCGAGCAGGATCCGGGTGTCGACGCGACGGGCGAGCCAGCCGGCGGCGACCGCCGTCGCGATCACCAGGACGCTGATCGGTGACTGGACCGTGGCGCTCTTGGTGGCGGACCAGCCGAGTCCGTCGGACACGGTCGGGATGTGCGGCATGAGGGTGAGGATCATGGTGACGGTGCCCACGGCGAAGGTGGCGCCGGCGCCGACCGAGCCGGCCAGGAAGAGGGTCCAGACCCGGCGCCGCTTGATCAGCGACAGGGGGAGCAGGGGGTTGGCGGCGCGGGACTCGTAGGGGAGGAACAACAGTGCCGCGAGGGCGCCGAGGCCGATCCAGGTCAGCGTCTTTCCGCTGGTCCAGCCCCAGGCGGAGCCTTCGCCGATGCCGTAGACGATGGCGCTGAGGCCGCCGCCGAGCAGCAGGCCGCCGATCCAGTCCATCCGTCGTGCCGTCTCGCGGACCGGGCTCTCGGGTACGCACAGCAGTTGGAGCAGCAGGCATACGGCGGTGGAGACGACGATGAACCACAGGGCGCCGCGGAAGCCGTGGTGGTCGATCAGCCAGGCCGACAGGAACGGGCCGCCGAGGCCCACCAGGCCGATGCTGGTCGCCAGGACGCCGCTTGCCGTGCCGGCCAGGTGCCGCGGGAAGATGTCGCGGGCCAGGGCGTAGGCGATGAACGCCGTGGCCCCGTAGGCGCCGCCGAGGACGCGGCCGGCGATCAGCGTCGAGTAGTCGGTGGCGAGGGCGGCGACCGCGTCGCCGAGCAGTCCGACGATGGTGGCGAGGACCATGACGCGCTTCTTGCCGTACATCGTGGCGGCCTTCATGGTGAAGGGCGTCAGGAACGTGCCGAGCAGTGCGCCGCCGAGGGTGAACCACGCGATCTGTGTGGTCTGGAAGTGGACGGCCACCTGGGCCTGCGAGTTCCCGGCGACCAGGCCCGTGACGGGGGTCAGGGCCACGGTCCACAGGAGGGCGACGAGGGCGAGCAGATGCCGCGAGGAGAAGCGGGACTGCTCGGCCGACGGGTTCGAGACCGGCTCGGTTTCGAGGGAGGACATGGGGAGCCTTTCCGGAGGCGGTGATCGGGAAGACATGACTGAAACGATTCAGAACCTGTGTGGGGGGTGGGGGGCTTCTCGCGGTGGACCTTTTCTCGGGGTGTCCGCGTCCTGGTGGTACGGGGCCATATGCCGCTCGCGGGATCCGAGTTTCGGCTACATTACGTGAGTGATGCGCATCAGTGAAGCGCGCAAGTAGAAAATCTCAGACCGGGACCGAGGGCAAGACCGGGTGCGGTAACGAATGGGTAACCCGCCGGGGGCGGGCAGGTGTCAGGAGGAGTCGCGCTCGACCAGGCGCAGGCCGGAGCGGGGCGGGGCGAGAGGCAGGTCCCGTCCGGCGAGGCCCGCCACCACGGCCTCGGCCCGGTGCCTGCCCGCTTGTTCCAGGTCGAAGTAGACCGTGGAGAGCGGTGGGGCGGCGAAGCGCGCCATCGGGATGTCGTCGGCGCCGACGACCGCGAGATCGTCGGGAGCGCTCAGGCCCAGCTGCCGCAGGGCCGCGAGCAGCGCGATGGCATGCTCGTCGTTGAAGGCGCACACACCGGTGACCTCTTCGGCCTTCCAGCGCTGCACGAGGTGTGCCAGGTCCAGGACGTCGAGGTCGGCGGCGCCGAGGGCGAGCGGGGCCGTGAGGCCGGCGTGCGCGCAGGCTCCGGCGACCCCTTGGAGCCGTTCCTGTCCCATGCGGTGGAAGCGCACCGGTGAGGGCAGCAGATAGCCGAGGCGGCGATGGCCCCGGCCGATCAGGTGCTCGGCCTGCATGCGCCCCAGCGGCGGCATGGCGGAGAGATGGGCGTCGGTCGGCGGCAGCACCACGCGCACGCCGAGCCGGTGCAGCTCCTGGACGGTCGCCTCGTCGAACCCCTCGAAGCCGAGCACCGCCGAGGCGCCCACGGTCGCGCACACGTCCGTCACCGACCTGCCGCGCGCGGCCATGAGGTGGGTCACCAGGGTCAGGCCGTGTGCGGCGAGGGAGACGGTCAGTTCCTCCACGAAGCGGCTGATGCTCGGGCCGATGGGCAGGTCGGGGATCGACAGCAGCACGATGTCGCTGCGACCCGCCGCGAGAGCGCGGGCGGAGGCGTGCGGCCGGTACTGGAGGCGCTCGGCGGCGTCCAGCACCCGCTGCCGGGTGCCCTCGGGGATGGACTGCCCCGGCCTGTTGTTCAGGACATAGCTGACGGTCGTGGGGGAGACCCCGGCCGCCTTGGCGACATCGGCGCTGGTGATCCGCTTCGCGGGACGCTTCATGACCCTCTGCTCGTCCGGACCGTCGGCGGGCCGGGGGCGCATCGGCTCCCCTCGGGTCCTGCCCCGCCACCCACCGACGTACCGGCGGGTGAGTCGATCATACGTGCCGGGGCCGCCTTCCGGTGATGCGCATCACCGGAAGAAGCGCCTTCGCGAGGTTCGCGAGGAGCAGCTTCTCGTGCGCGGCACTGCCGCCCAGACGGGCACCCTTGGTGGGCTTCGGCATC